>NZ_CAAHFB010000006.1:300000-388765 GCF_900880625.1 Halorhabdus rudnickae | reverse complement strand
GGTGGTGGGGGTGGGCGACAAGGCGCTCTTGAGAGTGCCCAGTTGTGCCGCCGGTGGCGAGAGATTCCTTCGACCGACACTGGGACTGTGCCCGTACCACGACGACCAACAAGCGTTTCATCGACCCCCCGGGATCTGGGGGCTATTGCCGGTCGACAGAAATCTCGATGTGTAAACCGTGTTATTGCCAGGGTAAGGCCGGTGAATCGGCCATGGTTTCAGATGGACCCTCGTGGGGTTGAAGCAGTGGCTCTGTCGTCTGTGCAGACGCGGCCCCCGCGGTTTCAGATGGACCCTCGTGGGGTTGAAGCATCAGTTCCGGCCACAGTTCCTTCACGGCAGCACGGTTTCAGATGGACCCTCGTGGGGTTGAAGCCGTTGGTTGCCATGGGTTCTGCGTGTTGCTTGGAACCGTTTCAGATGGACCCCTTGTGGGGTTGAAGCAAGCGGGAGGTGCTACGGAACGAAAAGACCGGGAACAAGTTTCAGACACGCTCTTGTGCGAACTTACACACCCGCGACCCACGTGATACTCGGCCTCCCGCGGCTGGGCTTTGCGACCGTGTAAGGGTCCATCAGCGAGCGCGTATAATACGGCGGACACGTCCCCATCGTGAGCGTGGCTTCGAGCGTCCACGCGTTGTGCGGGCCAACAGCAGGCGCGAGGGCGTCGACGCCCGCGCAACGCGGATGCGCTTCGATCGCGGCGGCCGCGTTGTTGACACGCTCGCGTGTTCGACGGTACAGGGACTCATCGATGGGGCTCCAGCAGATGACTGGCGGCGAGAATCGAGATCGTCAGCATGATCCCGGCGTCGGGTCCTTGGACGAGGTAGACTGCAGCCGGGCCGTACAGCGCCGCCGCGACGAGCACGACGACCCTGACGCGGTCGCGGACGGTCGCGTTCATGCGTCGACCTCCACGGTGCGGGCTTCGACTCGTCTCCTTCACATCCCTCGTGCCGCATTTGTGACTCACGGATTTGTTCGTCGCAAAATGCTCCGGCAGGGATTTGAACCCTGGTCCTTGCCGTGAGAGGGCAAGATGATTGGCCGGACTACACCACCGGAGCGCATCCAAACGTTGCGAGGAGACGGGTTTAACGATTCCGCTTTCGATCGGTTACGGCAGGCGGTCTCAGGGTTCCTCGTCGTCGAGATCCTCGAACGGCGACCGCGCGGCTTCGGGTTCGGATCCCGGTAGGCTGATGATATTCTGGCGACCGACCCGGAGCTTCGTGAGCTCGCCGTCGTCTTCCATGTCGGAGAGCAGCATACTCACCTTTGATTTCGACCACTCGGTGCCATCGACGATTTCGGTCTGTTTCATCCGGCCGTCGTTGTCTTCGAGCAACTGCCGGACGCGATCCTCGTCGCTGAGCATCGCCGTCTTCATCTCTTCGCTCGCGTCCGTCGCGACGGTCTCGTCGGAACCCTCCCCCGAGTCACTCTCGTCAGTGGCGACCGAGCCATCCTCGCCCGTTTCGAGATATCCGTTCACCCACGCTGCGACGACGACCCCCAGCGCGACCAGCGCCAGCGCCGCGACTGTCACCAGCATTCCGATCCCCGTCGAGGTGTCACCGGCGGCCGTGGTCGTCTGGTCCGTCTCGGCCCCGCCAGTCCCATCCGAACCAGCGTCCGTTACGTCGGTCGAAACCGTTGGTCCGTCCCCCTCGTTCGACTCCGTTCGGACCGCCGAAGCAGGCTGGAACGAAACAGCTGGTCGCCGATCACCGAACGACCGCTCGCCCGTCCAGGCGACCCACTCGCTGTCCGAAAGCGCCGACACAGAGGTGTTCGTCGGCGTCGGATCGACTGTTTCGAAGGCGAGACCCGGGCCGGCGACGAATCGCAGACGCTGATCTGACCGGATGTAGATGCCACCTTCGAAGACGTCGCTGATGCGTAGGCCGCCCCCGTCGCGTTGCTGCCCGAAGTTCGTCCACGTGAAAGACATCTCGACGATGCCGGTGTTACCGAGTGGTCTCACACGCGCGTCACGACTGAACGCCGTCGCGTTCATCGGCCGACCAGTGACGTTGCTACCGGAGCGAGTCAGCGCCTGGGCCTGTTCGCGGAACTCCCGATAGAGGGCCGTCTCGTTCGTCCGGAAGTCGGCTGCGAACCCCTCGAAGTTCGACTCCTCCGTCTCGTTTTCGAGCAGGCGCGTGTACCGGAACGTCCACCTGGCCGACCCGTTCTCGAAGGCTCGAATGCTGAACAGCGTCCGATCGAAGTCCCCTGCCGTTCGTTGGAACAACGCCGACTGGCCCTCCGCCGACTCCACTCGGTCGGCGAGGTGGTTCGTCCCCTCTGTATGCTCCTGTGCCAGTGGGGGAGTAGACGCCGCCCCGCCGATCGTGGCCGCGATCGGCACCACGACGAACCCGACGATGACCAGTAGGAGACCAACTGCAGCTACCCGTCGGGACATCTACCTGAGATACATCCCACGCCGCCATAAAAGGACTGCGACTGGCCCGTGGTCAGCCAGTCCGAGATCGCCACCTGGAGTCTTCGATCAGCGCACACCCGGAATACCACTTGGAGCCGTCGATCAGCGTCCGATTCCTTCCGCGAGCACCTCGATCGGGTGTGGTGGATCGTCGTTCGCCACTTCGCCTTCGCCGATCTGGTGGCGACAGGAGGCACCTGGGGCGATCACGCGTTCGCCGTGGCTGTCCTCGATCTGATCGAAGAGGACTCCGGCGACTGCCTGACTGAGCGAGTAGTGTTCGGCTTCGTAGCCGAACGACCCTGCCATCCCACAACAGCCACTGTCGAGGTGGTCGACGTCGAACCCGACGCGATCCAGGACCGACGAAGTGTGGTGGTCCTTCTTGACGGCCTTCTGCTGGCAGTGGCCGTGATACGTCAGCGACTCGCTCCCGGCCTCGACTGGGAGTTTCTCGACCAGCCCCTCCGTCTCGAGGTACTCGAAGACGCCGTAGCTGTTCTTGGCGACTGCCTCGACGTCCCCACCCGCGAGTAGGTCGAGGTAGTCCAGTTGGAACATCACTGCGACAGAGGGCTCGACGCTGACGACATCCCAGCCGTCGGCCACGCGTGGCGCGAGGGCGTCGACGTTCTCGCGGGCGTGGTCTTTCGCCTTGTCGAGAAAGCCCTTCGAGTGGGCCGCCCGGCCGCTGTCGGTCACCTCGGCAGGCACCTCGACGTGGACGCCGGCCGCCTCCAACACTTCGACGGCGGCCTTACCCGCCTGTGGCCGGTTGTAATTCGAGAAGGAGTCCGGGAACAGCAAGACCTTCCGGTCGGCTTCCGCTTCGGGCACTTGCGGACCGCGTTCCGCGAACCAGTCGACGAACGTTTCCCGGTAGAAGGTGGGGAACTCCCGTTCGCGAGCGATCCCGAGCACTTTCTCCTGGATAATCCCGGTCCCGGGCAGTCGCTGGGCCCAGTTCGAGACGGGGGCGAGTGCACTCCCGAGCGGGAACAGTCGGTCGACGTTTGCGAAGAGTTTGTCCCGGAGGCTCGAACCGTGTTCCTGGTGGTGCTGGTGGACGACTTCGGCTTTGAGTTTGGCCATGTCCACCTCGCTGGGACAGTCCTTCGCACAGCCTTTACAGCCGATACAGAGGTCAAGAACCTCGGTGACGAACTCTTCGTCGGTGACGTCGTCCGGGAGGTCACCACTCATGGACTGGCGAAGCATGTTCGCCCGCCCACGCGTCGAGGTGATTTCCTCTTCGCTCGCTCGGAAGGTCGGACACATCACGCCGCCGGTGGTGTCCTGGGGACCGCGACACCCACCACAGCCGTGACAGAGTTCGACCATGCCCTGTATACCGTTGTCGTTGTCCCAGTTGAGCGTGGGCTCGAACCCGAGGTCGAAGTCGTACTCCGGACTGAACCGGAGGTTCTCGGTCATGTCGTGGTCGCCACAGATGTTGCCCGGGTTGAGCAACCAGTCGGGGTCGAAGGCAGTCTTCAACTCCTCGAAGGTCTCCCAGAGATCATCGCCGTAGAGCTTGCGGTTGAACTGCGACCGGGCGCGGCCGTCGCCGTGCTCGCCGGAGACGCTGCCGCCGTACTCGACGACGAGGTCGGTCGCTCCCTTGGCGATCGCCTCGAACTGCTCGATGCCCTCTGTGGTCTTCGTGTTGACCAGCGGCCGGATGTGCAGACACCCTGGGCCGGCGTGCGCGTAGAAGGCTGCGAACGTCCCGACGTCCTCCAGGAGGTCCTGGAAGTCCGCGACGTACTCGGGGAGGTTCTCCGGTGGGACGGCGGTGTCCTCGATGAAGCTGATGTGTTTCTCGTCGGTCGTCCGACCCAGCAGGATCGGGTTCCCACTCTTGCGGAGCTTCCAGAATCGCTTTCGTTCGTCGTCAGCGTGGGCCTCCTGGGCGGCGAAGGCGTAGTGTGGTTCGTCCGTGATCTCACTGGCACCGTCAGTGGGTTCGAGTTCGCTATTGCCGTCTGGCAGTCGGTCGGCGATCAGGTCGGCGACTTTCTGTCTACCTTCCTCGTCGCTGTCGGCGTAGAACTCGACTAAGAGCATCGCGCCGGTGCCCTCGGGCACCATCTCCGCAACGAGAGGACCGAACTCTTCGGTCTTGCCGGCGAGTTCCAGCAGTGTGTCGTCGAGCACCTCAAGCGCCGAGGGATCGTGTTCGAGGATGATCGAGACGTCCTCCATCGCGTCGATGAGATCCTCGTAGGCCAGCAGGGCGATAGACTTCGTCTCGGGGACCGGTTCCAGGGAGACCTCGGCCTCGGTGATCACCGCGAGAGTCCCCTCGCTGCCGGCCAACAGGCGGGCGAGGTTGACCGTCCCGTCTTCGGCTTCGTCGATCAGTCGGTCCAGGTTGTATCCCGAGACGTTCCGTTTCAGATCCGGAAAGCGCTCCTCGACCGTCTCGGCCTCTTCCTCGACGATTCGGGCGACTTCGGCGTAGATTTGGGCTTCGAGGTCGCCCTGGGGATCCGCGCGGTCCTCAAGCTCATCGAGGGTGACTTCGCCGAACTCCGTGACGGTCCCGTCGGCAAGGACGACTTCGCAGGACTCGACGTAGGCGTCGGTCTTGCCGTACTTCAGCGAGTGCGAACCAGTCGAATTGTTGCCGATCGCGCCAGCGACGGCGCTCTTGTCGCCGTAGGCGGGATCCGGGGCGAACTTGAGGTCGTGCTCGGCGAACGCCGCGTTCATGTCGCCGATGTACGTCCCGGCCTGGACCCGAGCCCGGGCGTCTTCGGGGTCCGTCTCGAGGACGCTGTCCATGTAGCGGCTGAAATCCAGGACGACGGCCTCGTTGACTGTCTGGCCCGCGAGGCTGGTCCCTCCACCCCGGGGCAGGACCGGGATCTCCCGCTCGGCGCAGTATTTGACGACGTTTGCCACGTCCTCGGTCGACTTCGGGAAGACAACGCCGATCGGCAACACCTCGTAGGCACTGGCGTCCGTGGCGTATAGCTCTCGGGAGTACTCGTCGAAACGGACGTCCCCCGCGATACGATCGCGGAGGTCGGCGACCAGCCCCGGCCGCTGGACCTCCTCGGAGACGTAATCGTAGTCCGCGCGGTCGTCAGTGGCCGGGTCCGCGTGTTCCGGGACCCCCGGTCCGACCTGGTTACTCGTTCCCATGGGCATATCCTACGACCCAACCGAGATTAATGTCACGCTCCGCTGACGGTCGACTGGAATGACCGACTGGACTCGTTTTCGGTGACGCTGTGGCGGATGCACCGTTCAGATTGGTCTCGGACGTTCGGACCGGGATGTCGAGATCGATGTCCGGAAGCACGTCAATCGGGGGCTGGCCTCGGACCGTCCTCGGTGAGCGGCTCTCCGCCAGTCCCATCCGTCTCGCCGATGACGGCCTCCTTCCAGGTGCCGCGGGTGAACCACAGCGTCGCGACGATCCCGCCGAGGATGTCACCGGCTGCGAAGCCGATCCAGATCCCGAGCGGGCCAAGCGGCCCCGGATCGACCGCCAGCAGGTACACCAGCGGGACGCGACCGAGCCACAGCGCGATGATCGAGAGCACCATCGCAATACGGGTGTTACCCGCCCCGCGGAAGGCTCCAAGCATGACCTGGAACAGGCCCATGAAGCCAAATTCGAAGGCCCGAACCTGGAGGTACGTCGCCGCAAAGGCCAACGTGATGGCCGCATCTTCGGTCCCCGTCGAGAGGAACACGCCGACGATGGGTTTCGGGAAGACGAACGCGACGACCGCCGCGATCAACAGGATGCCAACAGCGACCTTCGCGGCAAGCCAGGTCGCCCGTTCGGCCCGGTCTGGCTTTTCGGCCCCAAGGTTCTGGCCGACCATCGTGTTGGTCGCCCGTCCCAGCCCCATCGACGGGAGGAATACGATCGTTCCGATCCGGTTGGTCAGTCCGTAGGCCGCGACGACGGCAGGCGAGAACATCGACACCATTGCCGTCATCGTGATCATGCCGAGTGCGGCGGCAGACTGCTCGGCCGTCGTCGGTAGTCCCAGGTCGACGAGGTCACGGATGACGTCCAGGTCCGGGCGGAGGTGTTCAAGCCGGACGTCCGGTCCGAACCCGCGGAAGAACAGGAGACCGATTCCGACGACAGCACCCAATCCGCGCGTCGAGACCGTCGCGATGGCGGCTCCTTCGATCCCGAGACCGCTGAACGACGTCAGCTCGGCGAGAGTCGCCCCGATCGCGTCGAGACCAGGCAGGGCGAACAGCGGATTGCCGGCGAATCCAAAGATGAGGATCGGGTCGATAATCACGTTTAGCCCCACGCTACCGGCCATGACGTACATCGGTGTCCGCGTGTCGCCGTACCCGCGCATGACCGTCGAGAAGACGAAGAATGCGAACAGAAACGGCAAGCCCAGATAGAAGACCTCCATGTAGTCGTTGGCCATCGGGATGATCCGTGCGGCCGTGTCCGGGCTGGAGGGCAGCAGTGCGAGCAACTGATCCGAGAGGAGATATCCCACGACCCCCAGCACGACCGCCATCCCGACGACGAAGATGAACTGGTTACCAGTCACCCTCCCTGCCGAGCCCTCGCTGTCGGCGCCGGTGTACTGGGCGACCAGGATCGCCCCCGCGGAGTTGAACCCGCCGGCGATCGAGATAAACAGGAATATCAGGGGCCAGGCGATGCTCAGCGCGCCGACCGCGTCGGCCGAATAATGGCCGAGCCAGATGGTATCAGTCACGTTGTACGCGACGTTCAGCAGTTGAAAGACCACCAGCGGCCACGCAATGGCCAGCATCGGGCGCACGAGTGCCCCTTCCGTGATGCTATCCGTCGTCTCCGTCTTTTCCACGAAGAAAAAGTTCAGCCGCTGTAGTTTAATACTCTTCGGATACCGCTCCGTTCGGACGTTGATCGCCGCTGAGAAGCCGGTGAGCGACGCGCTCGGACCCGCTTGTCGGCACGACTTCAGACGGCTCCGTCGAAGCGGTCCCGATCGGGCCAGCTGTCGACTTCCCCCATGGCTCGGAGAAGCGTTCGCTGGGCGGCGACGTTGAACTGTCCGAACACCTGGTCCGGGGATCGCCCGTTGAACAGGGCCAGAAGCGTCAGCGATTCGTTTCGATCGTGTGCCAGGAAAGCGTAGCTGCCGGGTAACGACCCATTGTGCCACAGTACCGTTCCGTCTCCGGGGCGGTCGACGAACCAGCCGAGCCCGTAGTACTGGTCGGTCCCCTCCCAGTGACTCACGTCGGGGCGGGCGAGCATGGTCTCTCTCGTCTCCGCCTCGAGGATGTCCGGGGCCCCATCGAGCCCGTCGACGCCACGCACGAACCGCAACAGGTCGGGGGCCGACCCGACCCAGCCGCCGTCGGCGTCTAAGGCTTCCCCGAGAACGCCGGCGCCGTACGGGCGCGGGACCGCCCCCTCGCCAGGGAACGGTGACTGGACCGTGGCGTGACTCAGGTAGCGGACTTCCCCCTTTCGGAGGTTCTCCTTTCGGGTCGCGCCGATCGCCAACTCGTCTGCACCGAGGGGCTCCAATACGGCCTCACGGACGTGCGTCTCGTAGTCCTCGCCGGTGACACCCTCGATGATCCGCCCCAGGACGCAGTAGCCGACGTTGGCGTACTGGAAGTCCGTCCCGGGATCGTACCCGAGGTCCTGAGTCAGCATGAATTCGACCGTGACTTCGGCGCTGGCCGGCGCTTTTGACCCCTGTGCTTCGGCCACCTGGATCGGCGCGAAGACCGGATCGAACCCAACGGTCGCGTTGCTCCACCCGGCCGTATGGGAGAGGAGCTGTCGAACCGTGATCTCCTCGACGCGGGGGTCGGCCGGCCCTTCCTCGGGGAGCAGATCGGAGCGAATCTCGAAAGCCCGATCGGAGAGCGCCAGTTTCCCCTTCTCGACGAGGTCGAGGGTCGCGACGGCGGTGATCGGTTTCGAGAGGCTCCCGATCCGAAAGTACGCATTCGGTCGGACCGGTTCGTCGCTGTCAGGGCCGACGGTCCCGTACCCGCGGGTAAATGCGAGCCGTTCGTCGTCCATCACGGCCACCGTCGCTCCGGGGATCTCCCACTGCTTCAGCAACGCGGGGAGTACCTCGTCGAAGGCCTCGACATCGCCCGGCTGTCCGGTCGTCGGCAGGTCCCTGCTCGATTTCGTCGTCTCTCCTGTAGTGCTCACATCGCCCGGGGTCGTCGGTCTGGCGGTCGGTTCTGTCGTCGTGGTCGCGTCACTGATCGTGGTCGGGGTGTCGGCGTTCGAACAGCCGGCGAATCCGGTGAGTACTGCGCCGAGACTCGCGAGTATCGACCGTCTGGAGGGCCTGTCCATACGATCCGTGCCCGGGAAGTCCCAATCAAAGTTTGGGAGCCGGAAGAGACCGGGTGACTGAGGCCACCCGTCGGTCGGTTTCGCGGCGGTGCCTGAGATCGGCCCTGTCGGAGTCGGGCTTCGATGGAGCATCTCGGCGGTCTTCGACGGAGTGTCTCTCTCGTATCCGGTCTGGGATCGAGTCCGGACACCGTCTGCTGTCCGTCCGGTTTTCGTCCCGAAGAGCGGGCTATACTGACGTCTGTTGGCAGCGAGTGCACTGATCGCTACTTTGATTACCGTCACAGTCGGATCGAAGGAATATGGCATCGTCACTGGCCGTCGTCATGACCGGCAACGACAAGGAAGCCGACCTGCTCGAGACTGCGGCCAACTTCAGCATGTGCCGTGATTCGGACCTGCTCGTCTTGCGCCTCGCTTCGCCTGACGAGTACGAGGAAGTCGCAGACACGATGGAAACGATCGGCAACGTCGAACACACCAGTTACGGCGACGACGACATCCGGGACGGTCTCAAGAACGACGCCCAGAAGGCCGCAGCCGAGGCGACTGATGGGATGGAGATGTCGACTGACGTCCTGTTGCGCGTCGTCGACGACGACGAGCGGGCCGACGCAATCCTCGAGGTCGCCCGCGAGAACGACTGTGATCACGTCTTTCTCGTCGGCCAGCGGCGCTCGCCGACGGGCAAGGCGCTGTTCGGGGACGTCACTCAGAAAGTCATCCTCAACTTCGAAGGCGAGATCACGCTGTCGATGGAGTGATCGACTCTCCGCGGGTCGTGCTTTCACTACTCACGGTAGCGTCGAGAAACCCTCATGGTCTTGCCTCTTCTGCAAGTTCTTTGTGTCACGTGGTCGGAGGGTCACATATGGCAGCGAGTGCCTCTCCCCTCACGGCCTGTCCAGAATGTGGAAGCGACGATCGTGAACACGTCGGGACCGAGCGGGTCCCCGGCGGCACCGACTGGCGATACTTCGCCTGTGAAGACTGTGGCCACGAGTGGCGCGCGTGATTGACTGGACGGCCCGTCGATTCGACTACCGTCGATCCACATTCTTTAGACAGTAGCAGTCGTCGTCTCGCCCATGGCAGGCGCTGGCGTCGGTCGTCGTCTCGAAGGGGTTGTCGCACGATACTTCGACGTGGAATTGCCCGCCACAAGCGGCCGTCCACCCTTCGTTGGGCCACTTCCCGACTGGCTCGAGGACCTCGGCCTGCGGCTCGCCTGGCCGATCGCCCTGCTCAATCTCCTCGGTACACTCTTCGGGTTCTGGTACTACGCCGGACGACCGTTGAACGTCGCGTCGCCGTTGGTCGAGGGACAACTCGGTGCCGCACCGCCCGCCGCCTGGCCGCTGATCCCCGACAGCCCGGTGGCGACGCTGTTGATCGGGCTCTCGCTGATCGCCTGGCGACTCGACGTGCGGGCGAACTGGCTGCACGTCCTCGCCTTCTTTGGCTGTATCAAACTCGGGTTCTGGACGCCGTTCGTGCAACTGTTTCTCAACGGTCCCGAGGGGATCGCCACCTGGCTGTACGTCTTCCTGATCACCAGCCACCTGGCGATGGGCCTCGAAGCGTTCCTGATCCACCGCTACGCCACCTTCTCACTGCCGGCGATTACCATCGCTGTCGGCTGGTACGGTCTGAACGATCTGGTCGATTACTTCTGGCCAGTGCTTGAGGGACCACATCACACCTGGCTCCGGGCCGAGCCCTACGTGAACGGGGTGTTCGATCACACCGTCGCCGCACACGATCTCGCGGCCGTCGCCGCGGTCGGACTGACCATCCTCGCGACGGTGCTTGCGCTCCTCACTCGCCGCATCCAGATGCGGGAACGAAACGGACGGAACGCGTAATCACTGTCCGGCGCGGTACTCGCCGTGTTTGACGCCGACCAGGAGCGTCACCAGGCCAAAGACCGCCAGCCCGCCCGAAACCATCGCGACGGTGCTCGTTTGCATCGGACTCATTTCGAGGCACACGGCGAGAGTGAGTTATCGATGGGCATCAATCCATTCGCAGAACGCTTCGAAATCCGCTGCACCGGCATCATCGGCGATATCGTGGAGTGTGCCAATACTGATCGAGTCGTGGGCTGGAACGGTCACAACGCGGGGGTCTGTATTCTCGTGGCTTTCCGGTGGCTTCCATCGTAGAATCAGATGGTCACCAGTCGTACGCACGTGCCGAAAGCCACCAACATTGACAAGTACTTTGTATATGTCTTCGCCGGAAAAATCTCCCGTCACCATCGCTACTGCAAGACATCGGGGAGTTCGTCGTCCTGGGATCGGGCGACTTCGGGATCGACACCCAGATCACGAATTTCGTCGTCGGTCGGAGGATGGCCTCCGCTGCCTTCTACTGCCTCGACAACGGCGTCAAGGTTGTCAAGTGCGACAGCTCGGCTCTCTCCCTGAGCAGTTACTCCGACGCGAAGATCACGGGCCGTCCATTGCCCGTTCGGATTCTTCAGTAAGCGGATCTCTCGATCAGGAGAATCCGCGTCGCCCGAGTCGGCTTGTGCCATAGCTACTCGTACTTTGCCAGGATGCAAAACGTTTCGGGCATCACCAGTTGGCACGACCCGTCAATGTTCGATACGCAGTCCTATTGAACGGTTGTTTCACTACAACTGCGATCGAATACTATCGTTTCAATCCCTTACGACGACGGCCAGATCGCCCTCGGTCTCGATCAGTTCACCCTCGCCGGCGTAGGTGTGTTCTTCGCGGACCTCGAAGGCATCGTCCTCGAGGGTGATGTCGCCGGCGTGTAACTGGTCGCCGTCGATCTCGTAGTCGCCCTGGCCGATCGCCGCCTCGATGTCGCCGACCTGATCGCCGTACTTGGGGCCGATCGTCGCGTAATCGAGATCGATGTCGGCGATCTCCGTGCCGATCTCGGGGGACTCGTCGCTGACGGTCAGTTCCTCGACGTGCATCGCTCCGCTGATGGCTTCCTCGAAGCCAGTCACGTCGGCGAAGACCTCCACGCGGTCGAGATCGGCGTTCAGCGCGAGGCCCTGCTCGGTTTTGTACCGGCGCAGCGCCCCGATGACGGCCATCGCTTGCTCGCCGGCCGCGATGTCGGCCTCGTAGCCCCGCGGTTCGGGCCAATCGGTCGTGTGGATCGAACTCGTCGTTCTATCGGCGTAGCGGGCCTGCCAGATCTCCTCGGTGACGTGGGGCAGGAAGGGAGCGAACAGCTTCAGGAACGTGCGATGGGCGACCGTCAGGGTGTACGCGGCCGAATCGTCCCCGCGCTGTTTTGCGATTTCGAGGTAGTCGTCACAGAATGTCGACCAGAAGAACGTCCTGAGTTCGTCTCGGGCCTTCGAGAACTCGTAGTCCGCGAGCTTCTCGGTGAGGCTCTCGACGGCCTCGTCCAGTCTCGCCAGCAGCCAGCGGTCGATCGCCGCCAGTTCGTCCGGTTCGTCGGGATCCGTTTCGGGGGCGAGTTGATCGACGAGCTTCGAGGCGTTCCAGAGCTTCTGGAGTAAGCGCTCGCCGGCTTCCAGATCGTTCTCCTTGAACGGGAAGTCGTCGCCGATGGAGGTCCCGGCGGCCCAGTAGCGAGCGGCATCAACCGGGAACTCTTCAAGCACTTCCGCGGGCGAGACCACGTTGCCCTTCGATTTGGACATGGCCTCGCGGTTCTCGTCGAGCACCATCCCGTTGACCATCACCGACTCGAAGGGCACCTCTCCGGTATGCTCGTAGCACTTCACGATCGTGTGGAACAGCCAAAAGGAGATGATGTCGTGGCCCTGGGGCCGGAGATTCACCGGGTACAGTTCCGGGTTGTCGAAGGTGAACGCCTGGGCGTCATCGTCCCAGTCCCAGCCTGAATTGATGAGCGGGGTCAGCGACGAGGTCGCCCAGGTGTCGAAGACGTCCTCCTCGGGGGTGAACGAGTCGCCACCGCACTCGGGACACGTCTCGACGGGCGGGTCGTCGCTGAGGGGATCGACCGGCAGATCATCACGGTCGGCGAAGATCGCCTCGCCACAGTCCTCGCAGTACCACACCGGGATTGGGATGCCCGAGTCGCGCTGGCGGGAGATACACCAGTCCCACTCTAAGCCCTCGATCCAGTGCTGGTAGCGGGAAAACATCTTCTCGGGGTACCACTCCATCTGTCGCCCTGCATCGAGGTACTCGTCGGTCCGGTCGAGCATCTCGACGTACCACTGCTCGGTGACGAGGTACTCGACTTCGTGCTCACAGCGCTCGTGGACCTGGACCGTGTGCTGGTGGTCACGACTCTCCAGGAGGTACCCCTCGCTGTCGAGGTCCTCGATGATCTCCTCGCGGGCGTCCTCGGTGCGCAACCCCTCGTAGTCGCCGGCACGGTCGGTCATCGTGCCGGACTCGTCGATGGCGATCCGCAACTCCAGGTCGTGGGCCTGGTACCACTCGATATCGGTCTGATCGCCGAAGGTACAGCACATGACCACGCCGCTGCCAGTCTCTAAGTCGACCCGGTCGTCCTCGATGATCGGGACTTCTTGGCCGAAGAGTGGGACTTCGGCGGTCCCGCCGACGAGGTGTTGGTTCTCGTCGTCGTCCGGATGGACGAAGATGGAGACGCAGGCCGGCAGGAGCTCGGGCCGCGTCGTCGAGATGGTCAACGTCTCGCCGTCGTCAGCCTCACCGTTTCCGTCCTCAATCAACGGGAAGGCGATGTCGTTGAACGTGGTGGCCTTGTCCTTGTCCTCCTGTTCAACCTGGGAAATCGCTGTCTCGCAGTCAGGACACCAGATCGTCGGCGCGCGCTGTCGGTACTCCCGTCCCTGCTCGTATAGATCGAGGAAGGATAGCTGGGAAAGGCGCTGGACGCGGGGCTCGATCGTCTTGTAGGTGTTGTCCCAGTCGATCGAGATGGCAAGCGATTGGACGTTGTCGGTGAAGGCGGCCTCGTAGTCGGCACAGACGTCCCGGCACTTCTCCTGGAATTCGCGGCGCTCGAAGTCCTGGTGGCGGATGCCAAGTTCCCGTTCGGTCAGGCGTTCGGAGGCGATGCCGTTGTCGTCGTAGCCAAAGGGGAAGTACGTCGTATCCTTTGCCATCCGATGGTAGCGGGCCACGAAGTCCTGCAGGGTGAACTGATAGAGGTGGCCCATGTGCAGATCGCCCGAGACCGTCGGCGGCGGCGTGTCGATCGTGAACTGCGTGTCGGCGTCGGGCGTCTCGGGTTCCTCGTAGGCGTAGGTGTCGTTCTCGACCCAGTAGTCCTGCCATCGGGGTTCGACCTCGCCGGGGTCGTAGTCCCCCTCGAGCGTGGGTTCGGGCGTCGGTGCGTCGTCGGTATCGGCGTCGTGGTCCGTGCTCATTGTTTCTCCGTTGGTGGTCGGTGATTTCCGTGTTCCGCATTCGCTGGCTGGTTGGTGTCCGATCGTGGGCCGGGACAGAACGTGAGGAGAGTGGTGGGGCTAGGCCGCCCCTACTACGGTACGTGCGTCCACAACAGGGTCGGTTTGCGGCGTAGCGCGGCCGGTGTTTTGGACGTACCGTCGCATACATCCGACTCGACGTTCCTCCGGATTGAGTGTTTCGTGTTGGATCGGCTCGAAGCAAGTGTCCATCGCGAATTGTCACGAACACAACCCCTTTGGCCGCCGATCAGCCAGCACAGCCATGGAGCCAGCCGAAGTCGAATCCCGCATCGAGTCGGCGATCGACGACGCGGAGGTGACGGTCACCCACCCGCGACCTAACGACACCGAACACCTCGCCGCCGAGGTCATCTCACCAGCTTTCGACGGGAAGACTCTCGTCGAGCAACACGAACTGGTCTACGACGCCCTCGGGGAAGCGATGACGACGGAGATCCACGCGCTGAAAGTGACGACTCGCACGCCGGCGGAAGCCAACTCGGGCAGTGATGGCACTGAAAACTGCTAGCACGTCACAGGTAGGGGCGGATGTTGCTCCGTCCCCAACCGATAGGCGGCCTCACCGCGTGACACTGACGATGTCATCAGACGCCACATCCGGGTCCGCATCCGTCGCCGACCGGGTCGATCGAGCCATCGCCGAGAACGAGGTCGTGCTGTTCATGAAGGGCACGCCACACCGTCCGCAGTGTGGGTTCTCCCAACGTGCGGTCGGGTTGATACGTGACCATCGCGACGACTTTGTGACGGTAAACGTCCTCGATGCGTTGCCCGCCTATCGCGACGCCCTGGCGGAGCAAAGCGGCTGGGAGACGATTCCACAGACCTACGTCGACGAGGAGTTCGTCGGCGGGAGCGACATTTTACAGGAACACGAAGAGAACGGCGACCTGGCCGAGGTTCTACACGCCTGAACGGGCTGTCCGGAGACCCAAGTCTCGGCTAGGTTCCCGCACCCGAGACGGCGACATCGGGCCGCTCGCCGGAGTGAGCACGAACCCAGAGTTCGCCGATCCGGGAGAGGCGCGTCCGGTAGGACTTGCCGTGCTCTTCCTGTTCGATGTAGCCCTTTCCACCGGGACCGAGGCGATCGACGTTGTAGAGGACTTTCGAGCGGAAGCTGTCGGTATATTCCTCGCCGAGGTCTTTCGCAAGTGTCTGTGCCAACTCGGAGACCGACTCGAACTCGCCGTGTTCGCCCAGCGTGAAGAGGATGAGCTCCTCGAAAGGTTTGACATTCGAGAAGGAGGCGACGGGGATCTCGACCATGTAGCTGCCGTCGATCTCCTTGGCGCCGATGGTCGTTCCGCGCTCGTCGAACTCTTTGATGAGTTCTTGGGCGCTCGTCAGGCGTTCGTCGATCTTTTCGGAGTCGATGTCGCCGGCAAGCCCTTCCAGCAGGTCGATCTGTTCGCGCAGCTCTTCGGCGAGTTCCGTCTCGAGATACTTCTCGGGAGCGGTGTAGTAGGTGTGGATCCGCTCGCGGTCGCCCTCGCGTTCGACGGCGATGGAGTGGGCGGCCGTCGCGAACGCGAAGCTCACTGTCCGGGGCATCGCGGAGATGTTGAGCCAGACATCGGCGTCCGGATCTCGGTCGAGTTCGGCACTGATCAGTGAGAAGCCCTGCTCGAAGGCGGCGTCGTAGTCATAGACGTCCTCGACGAGGATGCGCTCGGTGTTCGAGCCAAGCAGGTTCTGGAAGTCTTTTTCCAACTGGCTGGTTAGCAGCCGGGAGTATTCGGCGTTGGCCTCGTTGCCGATGGCGCCTTCCAGCAGGATGGCGCGGTCGACGGTGCGTTGTTCCCGGACCAGCGGCGCGATGAGTCGGTCGTAGTCGAACCCGACCGGGACGATGTGTGTTTGCATGGTGGTGAATTCTCAGGTAGTGGTTTAAACGTGTTCAGTCCGCGCGAAGTCCCTCATAGAGTGTCGCGTCAGCCTCAGCACCGGCCGTCGTTACCAGCGAGACACCGACTGTCAATGCGAGCCCGATTCCCATTCCGACGAGACCCGCTTGCCAGCCCCAGTAGGTCGCGGGCACGACATCAGTGAACGTCGCCAACAGGTAGAACGCCTGACTGACGCCGACGCCGGCGAGCATGCCGGCCCGGGTCGTCCCGCGCCAGTACAGCGCGACGAGTACGGGCAGAGTCAACTGGGCATAGCCTTTGAATGCCGTCGCGCCGATCTGGATGAGCGTCAGATCCGTCCCGAGACTCATCGCCAGCGCGATCAGGGCGAAGGCGACGACCGCCAGCCTGGCGACGAGATCCTCCCGGCGGTCGCTGGCATCGGGGTCGAGGAAGGGCCGATAGAGGTCCCGGGTCAGGTACGACGACCCAGACAAAAGCATCGAATCACTGGAGGACATCATCGCGGCCATCGCGCCTGCAACGACCAATGCCGCGAACCACGTCGGCGTGAAGGCGTTCAGCAACGGCGGGAGGATGTTGCCCCTGGCGTTGGGCGTAACCCCGAGTCCCGTTGCCCACGCGCCAAGAATGAACGCGGGGACGAACAGCAGGATGACCAACAGTGGCCACAGGGCGAGCGAGCGCTTGAGGACGCGCTTGCTCCGGGCGACGAAGAAGCGCTGGTTGATCTGTGGGAACATCGCGACGCCGAACCCGATCGCGATCGCCATCGAAAGCATGTATTGGGGGGAGTACAGCCCGCCACCCAGCGAGAGGAACTCGGGGTTGACCTTGCCCATCGCGCTCGTCAATTCGCCCGAGCCGCCGGTCGTGACGACGATCCATGCCAGCGCGAGCCACACGAGAACAAGCATAAACAGGCCCTGGAGCGTGTCCGTCCAGGCGACGCCGCGCATCCCCGCCAAGACGACGTATCCGATCATGAACGCAGTGATCAACGCTGCCCCCGCCCAGTAGGGGATCGCCCCTTCCGTGAGCGATTCCAGCGCCCGGCCGGCCCCGACCTGCTGGAGCATGACGTACTCCAGCAGCCAGAAGAGGCTGATCGCGGCGACCAGGCCCCGGAGCGCCCGTGAACCGAAGCGATCGCCCAGCATCTCCCCCACTGTGACGTAGTCGTGTTTCCGGCCGATCAGCCACTGCTTGTAGCCCATGACGTACCACAGGATCCCGAAGATGACGCCGTCCATCAGCCCCATCACGAGGATCCACTCCGGACCGGCCGCAAACGCCAGGTTGGGGCCGCCGAAGAAAGTAAAGGCCGATAGCAACGTCGCGAAGGTCGTAAACAGAAGGACAACCGTTCCGATCGTCCGACTCGCCAGGTAGTAGTCCTCGGCTGAGCGATCGGTGAGGCGGTAGGCGAACAGGCCGACCGCCAGGGCGAGCAGCAAGTAGCCGACGACGATTGCCATCTGCAGGGCGACGTTAGCCATCGCGAACCCCTCCTTCGACGCCGATGCCCCAGGCGTATCTGGTGAAGGCATAGAAGACGATCGCCGTCAGCCCCATCCAGCCGATATGCCACCACAACCACAGCGGGAGGCCAGCGACCACGGCGTCGTTGCCCCACAGGAACCAGGGGATCGCCAGGGCACACAGGCCGAGCCCGACGCACACCCAGAACAACTCTTCGCGAGTTGCCGTCATACGAACGTAGTTTGTCTACGTTCGGGTATAATAGTTATCACTCTCCACCAATCTGCCGGTTCGAAAAGAAAATATGTTCAAAACGTCGGGGGACTCGTCCGCCGTTCCCGTCCGCTCGGCGGGCCTGTCTCTGTCCCGACAGGTATTTGCTGGCCCGTGACATAGGGATCGCTGTCCATGCATTCGGCCATGGCATCATCATCACGTCCCATGACGGGGCAGATCATCAATGCAGGATTCAGCGAAATATCTCATTCACGCACGTTTCGAGGCAAACGGGGTGGTCGAGCGAAGTGACGTCGTCGGCGCGATCTTCGGCCAGACCGAAGGGCTGCTCGGCGAAGACCTCGACCTCCGGACCCTTCAAGAATCCTCGAAAGTCGGGCGTATCGACGTCGAAGTCCAGACCGAGGCGGGTCGTTCCCGGGGCGATGTGACCATCGCTAGCGGGCTCGACCGCGTCGAAACGGCGATCCTCGCGGCCTCTCTGGAGGCGATCGACCGGGTCGGCCCGTGCCGGGCCGACGTCGAAGTGACCGAACTCGAGGACGTTCGGACCGCAAAGCGCCGGGAGATCGTCGACCGCGCCGAGCAACTGCTGGCAGCCTTCGACGAGGAGGCCGTCTCCAGTGACGAACTCGTCGAGGAGGTCCGTCGCCGGGTGCGTGTCGATCGCATCACCGACTACGAGGGGTTGCCCGCTGGGCCGCGTGTGACCGACAGCGACGCGATCATCGTCGTCGAGGGTCGGGCGGACGTCCTGACGATGCTGGAGTATGGGATCAAGAACGCCGTCGCCGTCGAAGGGACGGATGTCCCCGATGCGATCGCCGACCTCACGCACGATCGAACGGTCACCGCGTTCTTGGACGGCGATCGCGGGGGCGACCTCATCCTGCGCGAACTCGCCCAGGTCGCCAGCGTCGACTACGTCGCCTTCGCACCGGAGGGGCGTTCCGTCGAGGATCTCTCCCGATCGGAGGTGACTGGCTCGCTCCGGGAGAAGGTGCCCTACGAGGCCGTTCTCGAGGACGGGACGGTCACGGCTGACTCCGACGCGACCGACCGAACGAGCCTCGACTCCTCGGATTCGAGCGACAGCGAGACTGACGATCAGACACCGTCAGACGGGACCGACACAGCACAATCTCCGTCTGACGACGTCTCGGCGGAGAGAAAGACGACTGGTGACGGATCCGAGACGGACACTGCCGGCGACGGAGCAGTCGTCACCTCGTCCGGGAACGGATCGGCTGTCGAGGCGGCCGAACCGACCTCGGCGTCGGAGAGCGAGGACGAGTCAGCGACGACGGGGGAAACCGACGGGGCAGTCTCGGCGACGGCGGACGACGCGGTAGCGACGACGGCTGCGGCCGACGAGGGAGCGGCAACGCCCCAGGCTGACGAGAGAGCGACGGTGGCGACGGACGGTGAGACAGCCACGACGGCCCAAAACGAAACCGAATCTACGGCGGTTGATCAGGCCGGCGAGACGCTCGACGATCACGTTCAGGCAGTGATCGGAGACAGCGTCGAGGCCGTCCGGTTGCTCGATGACTCCCTGGCGACGCTCGCCGAGTCCCCCGCCGGAGAGGCGTTCGAGGCCGTCCGGGGTGCCGATCCGGTCCCGGCAACGGTAGTCCTCGACGGCGAGGTCACCCAGCGATTGCTGGACGTCGCCGCCCAGCGCGGCGTCTCCCGTATCGTCGCCACGTCGGCCGGCGAGTTCGTCAAACAGCCGGCGAGCGTCCGGGTTTCGGTCGTCAGCGAAGCGTGAGGGCGGCTGCGGACGGGTTCCGGCCTACAGTCGTCGCCGGAGCAACAGCCCGGCCCCCGACCCGGTCTCGTAATGGTCGGGTAGTTCTTCGAGTACCTCGAAGCCACAGTCCCGATAGAACGCCCGGGCGGCATCGTCGTCGGCCCGTACTGTAAGTCGGATTTCCGTCACTCCGTCCGCTGTCGCCCGCTCGGCGGTCCTCTCGATGAGCACTGTTCCGATCCCCTGCCGTTGCCAGGCCGGTGTCACGGCCAGTTCGGGAATATAGGTAATCTCGTCTGCCGTCAGCGCCAGCGCATAGCCGACCGGGTCGTCCGTTTGCGCCGGCTGATCGACCCGCGCGACCAGGGCCAGCCCGGCCCCATCGACGGCAACAGCCAGGAGGTCTGGCGAGGGTTCGGCGAGGACTGCCCGCTGGATCGCACGTAATCGAGGCCGGTCCTCGGGTGTGGCGACGTCGATCGTGACCTCGGGTGTCACGCCACGAGCCCCGCGAGGACGAACAGTCCGCCGACCAAACCGGCGACGAGGGTCGCCAGGAAGTTCACGCCCTGGTTGCTCAGCCAGCGCCCCTCCAGCGTCGCCCCGAGCAGGCTGTCGGCCGTCATGCCGAGAATGCCGCTGCAGACGATCGCCACCGCGCCCGCCGGCCCGATCGTCTCGAAGGCGACGGCGGCGATGATTGCGATGATCGCCGCCCCCGAGATTCCGGCGAGTTCACCCTGCCAGGTGATCGCGCCGTCGGTCCCGGGTTCGACCCGTTCGAAGGAGGTGATCAGCCGCGGGGCGTCGTAGAGGCCGCCGAACTCACTGGAGAGAGTGTCGCTCATCGCCGCCGCGACCGATCCGGCGAAAACGAACAGAAACACTCGGGGGGGCAGCCCCGTCAGTTGCGGGCTGGCCGCGGCTGCGAGGACGGCCACCAGCGCGACCAGCGAGTTGGCGAGAACGTTGCCGCTGCCACGAGCCCCCTCGTTCTCCTGGGCGATGCCGCGTTGGACCTTCTCGTCGTATCTAAATTTGCTCGCCAACCCGCCGCCGCCGAAGAAGGTTATCAGCATGGCGAACCAGCCGTAGTCCCCCACGACGATCGTCAGCAGGCTGAGCAACACGCCTGTCAGCATGCCTGGGAGCGAGGCAGTCTCCAGTGCATAGGAGACGTACCCGAGCGCGGCCGTGATCGCCAGCGCGACCGTGATGCCGAACGTCGTCACCGAGATCGCGAGATCCGAGAACAGCCACAGCAGCAGGCCGATCGAGATGAGAACCAGCGGATCGTCCCGCTCGAATAGCACCGATCGGAGGAGGGCGCCCAGTAGAGCCGCGCTGACGGCGAGAAAGACCGTCTCTGGAAGGTGAAGGCCCGACCCGACGATGGCACTACTCGCCAGCAACCCAGCGACGCCAGCGACGGCACCGCCGGTGACGAATCCCGCCGTCGCACCGAACGGATCGGCGCCGAGGTTCCGTGCGACGTGGGTGGCGAGGTTCCCCACGCCCAGGACGAGCGCGGCGGCCACGGGAACGACGACTGGCATGTCGAACTGGAAGGCCAGTAGCCCGAGGGCGGCGATCGCGAGTGCGAAGCCGGCGAGTCCGTACAGGCGTCCGTCCCGGCGATCCCCGGGCCTGGCGAACAGTTCGAAGAGGATGCCCGAGTCGACGACCCAAAGCGCGGCCGCCGCCACCAACAGGAACGGGGCAGTCGCCGCGATCGTGGCGATGGCCCGATCGGCCAGGCTATCTGCGACGGGCATGATGGCCGTCCCGGCCGCGACGGCCGCGAACGCCCCCGAGCGTCGGACTGCGGTGGTCACTGTCGGCGGTTTTCCCCGAGAGGTACTTACCAGTTCCGACCCACGCCCGTCCCGTGGCCTTCTTATCGGCCCGGTCACAAGCGCTCTCCGTGGGCATCTACGACCGCTACCTTGCCGCCCGGATCCGCTACAGCGACGCCGCCACCCCCGACCGAGTCGCGATCGTCCTCACGGAACGCGACCTGCTCGAACAGGGTGCCTACGACACGCTGGAAGCCGTTTTCGAGTGGGCTTTCGAATACGGCGCCGAGAAACTCACTGTGTACGTCAGCGTCCTCGACGAGGATGCCGTCCCGACGCTGCGGCGTGAACTCGAATCCGTCGACGCGCCGCGGCCGGTTGCCGTCCGTGGTCCCGGTGACGACCAGACTGTCGAGGCACCGATCGCTGTCTCGATCGGCCTCGGCGGCAAACACGAGTTCGCCGCTGCCGTCGAGGCGCTGGCACGCGAGGTCGACGCCGGCGAACTCGATCCGGACGACATCGACGAGGCCGAGATCGAGTGTCGACTCGTCTTCCCGGCCGATCCCGATCTCGTGATCAAGACTGGTGCCGAGCGGCTCTCGGACTTCATGATCTGGCAGTCGGTGTACTCGGAACTGTACTTCACCGACGTCAACTGGCGGGATGTCCGCAAGCGCGAGTACCTGCGGGCGATCCGGGACTACCAGCAGCGCCAACGTCGCTTCGGCCAGTGATCGGTGATCGCGGCGGCCGATGACGTTTTATCGGTGTTTCGACGCCGCCGACCGCTTCGAGACCGGCGCCGTTGTCGCGGTGGCCGACCTCGTTCCGTCCGTGTCTCGATCCCGTCGACCCGCGTGCGAAGCGCCTTTGCTGTGGGGGCGGAAACGTCTTCACATGGTCGAGTCCTACGAGGCGGTGGTGTACGACCTCGACGGGACGCTCGTCGAACTCGATGTCGACTGGGCGCTGGTGACCCGCGAGGTCGCCGACCGCCTCGAGAACCACGGGGTCGCGACGGATGGGGCGACGCTGTGGAACCTGTTGAAGCGTGCTGATGCCGCCGGCGTGGGTGAGGTCGCTGAAGAACTCGTCGCGACTCACGAGCGAGTGGGCGCTCACACCTCCGAACGACTCCCGCTGGCCGACGAACTCCCCCTGTCCGTCCCGGTTGGTGTCTGTTCGCTGAACGCCGAGACGGCGGTCCGCATGGCCCTCGAACGGCACGGGCTGGTCGAGGCAGTTGAAGCGGTCGTCGGCCGGGATTCCTTGGCGCCCCACAAGCCCCAACCTGAGCCGCTGTTGGCCGTGGTGAGTCGGCTCGGCGTCGATCCGGCCGAGACGCTGTTCGTCGGCGACTCCGAGACCGACGAAATCACTGCCGAACGGGCCGGGACGGCGTTTCAGTACGTCGAGGAGCGACTCGGCGAGTGATTTCCGCTACTCGGCTCGGTCCTTGGGGAGAGACTACCGAGAGAGCGACGCTCTATCGAGGCCTCGAAAGGCTTCGCCTTTCGGTGGTTTTGATGTGGACTTCCGGCAATCAACCCTCGGCGGTTGGCCGATAGCCGTCGCCGTTCAACATTCCACATTCACGGACATCTACTAGTACGTCTCCGTTCCCCGACGTGGGCGAGGAACGCAGTCTATGCTGTCGCTTCGCCATATACCGTAGACCGACGTTGTTCACGCCGTTGTAGTCGGCGTTGATTTCGTACCCACACTTCAGACACTAGAACTTCTCGCCGGTACGGTTGTCTTCATGTGTGAAGCCACAGTCGGTGTGCGAACACCGCGGACTGGTGTGGTCTGGTCCACCTGTTCAACTGCGACACCCCGTTCTGGGGCCTTGTACTCGACGTATTTGAGAAGGAGGCGTCAGCCGAGACGACCTCTGGCGAACGGGATCGCGCCGTTGCCGAGACCAGTCCGGACAACCGTGGGCCCCGGGTCCGGACCGAACCGGCCGATGCCGGTAATTCGGTCGACGCAGCGGCCTCGGTCCGGGAAGCCGCCAAGGATGGCCGAACCACCGTCGAGTCACGAGGCCCTCCGACAGTCCGTTCGCGCGGGGGAAGCGACCGCGCTCGTAGTCTTCGTCTTCGACGCCACTGCGTCGCTGCGTCCGGCGATTCGGGCGGCCAAGGGGACCGTCATGGAGCTCATGCGGGAGGCCTACCAGGAGCGAGACGTAGTCCTATTCGTCGCCTTCGCCAGCCAGAATGCCGAGGTGTTGCTCGTGCCGATCAACAGTGTCTCGCTGGCGGCGCGCCACCTCAAAAACCTCCCGACAAGCAACCGGACGTCGCTCCCAGACGGCATCGAAATCGCCCGTCGAGTGATCGACCGCGTGGACCCGGCCGCCAGCGTCGGGGTTCTCGCCACCGAGGGGGCGGGCGAACGTCGCCGAAGACAGCCCGACTGAGGCCACGCAGGACGCGGCGGGGGCTCGCCGGGACGATCGACCGCGTCCTCACCGTGGACGCGAGCGATTCGGACGATCGTACCGGGCTGATCGACGACCTCAAGACCGTGACCGAGAGGAACGTCTTCTCGCTCTCGAAACAGTCCGCCGATCGGGTGTCCGAGAGCGTTTGGGACGTTTGCGACGTGGCGAGTGAGTGCGATCCGGGTTTAATAGAACCAGAAAGCCCCCGCTCGCTTAAGAAGGCTGTACCTAATTGACTCCATCTTGGCGCTGTCTTGCATTCAACAAGCCATCTATCTTCCGAAGCTGGTATCTGGTCAGTGCACGTTGATGACAGTCGGAGGGTTGAGAGCGACTTTGGTGACCTCCCCATCTACCGATTCAGATATCTTCTGTACCTGTTTGTTCAGGCTCTCAGTGGTTCTCACATCCGAATCCTGAACTTCTCCGTCAGAGACCGACACGACACCGTACTTTTCCTTTTCTTCTTTCGTTATATCTCCGGGGTGAACACTTCGAGTACCTTCTGCGTCCTTGTTGTCGGTGGTGACTTCTCCCCCGTCGCCTTCTTCTTGCCAGAGGGAGACATCGAATCCGACCTTGGTCCCGGGAACCAGGTGATTGACTTTGTTGGTGAACGTGCCTTCGATTGAAATGTGACCCGCCGTCGGCGAATCACCGGTCCTCAAAGCAAATCGCTGATAGTGCGCCATCTTGGACGTTTGTGCCTCATTGGGAAGATACCCCCAAAAGTCATCTTTGTGTGTGAGTTACCTTAACACCGTTGTCGATGCTGTGTTTCCCATCGTCCTTCTGGAGGGAATCTGCCAAGTTATTCAGGCCCAACAAGGCACCTGCAGCGACTCCAGTCCACGGATTACTCGTGGCTAGACTCACTGCAGAAGAGCCTGCAATGTCGAATGCTGGTTCGACCCAGGCGGGCAATTTGGGGTCACCATCAGAGCCAGCGTGTTGCTCGAATCCACGGAATCCTTCCGTAGGATCAGGAGAATCGAATTTACTGGTAGAATTGACTGCTTTAAATGTGGTATAGTTGAGGGAATCTTTTCCCACCCATTTGTCCCCTCTTTTTCTGACGTATCCTGCGGCAGAATTAAGCCCGACGTGAGCCTGCCAACCATACGTTGACTCCTTGAATACATTTAGAATCCTCAGGTCCGACCCTTGGAAGACTTGTTCACTAGTAGCGCGGATGCCCCTACAATTATCGGACCCCTTTTTCTTGTCGACAATTTCGTTCGAGGTATATTTCTCCAAGGCATCAAAAACGTTGACCGTCGCCCGAGTGGCGCCGACTACTGGCGTCGATAGTCCAATACTGACTGCTCCTATGCCTTTCAGGAATGAGCGTCTTCCCTTCATCACATATGCTTATTTTTCCTATAATAGTAATAAAGGTTACTGTTTATATTTTGTACATTTTAGCCCCGGACTGATTTCGGTAGCCTCTCGTAGGTGCCACTCAACTGGTCTTGTATATCGATGCAGTAGGCAACCGAGTGTATTCCTAAGGGATGGCTTCCTGTCTACCCGCGTCCAGCAACCATTTCGTGCTGAGCGATAGACGTGGCTCTTTGCCGGATGACGGCACTCGTAGCGTGAAAACGCCGTCTTTGCGCGAGTCATCGAATTGGTTCCACTGGTCGCGCTTGTTTACCTCCAGAAATCAAATCAGCAATCGAGAACGATGGGAACTACCGACTTTTACAGATTAATCCACTGGATAAAACGCAGCATCAGATTCTTCAATAGTTAGTGTCAAGCGATACATTGATGCTCTCTCCGTCTCGTCGCGACGCACTCCGAATGATTGGCCTCACCGGTATAACCAGTATCGCTGGTTGCAGTTTGTTCAATTCTAGGGGTGGGCCGAACGTACAGCCACCCGATTCACTTGGCACGACGTGGTCGCCATCGGCCGATGCATGGAGTTTCCCATACGCAGATGTAAAGAACACTGCACGGAGCCCCCACAGACTACAGACGCTACCGATCGTAACGTGGCAGGACCATGTAACCCCTGATAACCCCGGTTCACAAATATCGGGCGAACTCATTGCTGCGACTCCGAATCAGGTGATTAGCGCTGTTCGGTTTGACCATGAAATCCAGCTACGTGCATACGATGCCGTTGATGGCACACGACGGTGGCATCGGCGCATCCAGTATCCATCTGGCCTCGCAACGCCACAATTCGGGGGCCTCGTCGAAGATATCATCTATCTGACTGATGGAAGTACCGATGTTATCGCCATCAATGAAGCCGACGGCAAGGTTCACTGGCGATGGAACCTCTATGAACGAGTTGCCGATGAAGTTCCGAGCAAATTCCTGTCTGCACCTGATTCGCCGTTTTTGCCCCTCCCGTTTGCGACACCGGAGACCGTGTATGTTCAGAGTAGCTATGGGGTGCATGGGCTCGCTCCCGAAGATGGGGCCGAGCAGTGGCGGATATATCTCGGCAGACAAACCGATGAAATGACTCTTGGATATCCCTTTGGCTTGGCTGTGACTGATCGACGAATATGGGCTAGCTATGGTGGTGGCGTCCAATCGGTGTTTACAATCGAACTAGCGGATGGCAACCCTGAGATCAATCGGATTCGCCTGCCACTGTCCAACCCTTCGAGCCCGGTCGTCACGAGCGGGAGCGAAGCCGTTCTCACGAACGCGACTACCTGGGCAACGAGGCCCGAAAAGACGCTGGCGGTTGGTGTGACCGAAGATGGCGGGATGTGGCAGTTCCCTGGGCATGCGGGAGAGGGGGCATCTGCGTACTCATCACTAGCAACGGATAACAAGCGAGTGTTTATCTGTGAGTGCCATGCGAAGTCAGAGCGGTTGGTCGTATTCGCCTTACGGGCGGCGACTGGTAAGCTCGAATGGGTCTTCCGTAAGTCACTCGCACAGCGAGACGTGTCGGTTGGCGCTGGTCGGGAATTTCGACTTTCCCAACCTGCTGTGACTGGTGACAGTCTACTCGTGGGTTATGGGAATAGCCCTTACGCAGCGACGGGAGAAGGAGAAATTATCGCCCTTTCACGTACAGGAGGGGATATTCAATGGCGTACCGATCTCCCGGTCGCTCCCCGATATCTAGCGATGACAAACAATGGCCTCTACGTCGGTGGCCAACAAGGCAGCGTCGTTGCGCTTGCTGATGACGATTCGGAATGATACGACTCCTACACCTATTGGATTTGAAGGCCGTACTTGTTCGAAGCTGTTGTTGGAAGCGGGCATGTTCAGCCGTTTGGGCTGACTCCGCGGCGGCATTCCTCCACCGCCCCGCTGAATCCGTCTCACTTCATCCTACTGTTGCTGGCGTGCATACAGGTAGACGCCGACCGCCGTCAGAAACCAGACGACGGCCCCGGCCCGGACGGCGAACAGCGCCTTGTCGCTCCAGGTCGGCAGCGTCGCACCGAGCGAGACCAGTGCGACGACGGGCGCGCCGCCGACGATCGTCAGGACGAAGGTGATCTGCAGGACCCATCCGTGATCGACGCCCTCGGGGTCGGTACTCCCAATACGATCCGGCACACGCCTTCGTGGGGTCGGCCAGTCCTTGCGTCTGTCGGTCACGAGCCTTCGAGCAGCGTCACACTCCTGGCCTCGTAGGTCTCCTTGAACGCGCCGGGAGACCCGCCGAGACTGACGGTCCCCGCGTCCGTTTCGAGTGTGAGTCCGTTCTCCAGGGGGAATGCGCCCGTCACTGGTTCGACGAGGTGCTGGCGGGTGCCCACGACGCGACCCGTGACGGTCTCGGGCTCGTCGTGCGCTCGTCCGGAGCCGACCGCGGCTTGCGCCCTGATTGGCCGGTCGTCGCGCAAATACAGCGTCGCGTCCAGCACTGCTTTCCAGAAGCGGGGGCCGTACGTGTGTGGGAGCGAGCAAGGACGGCGGATCGCCCGTTCGGTCGACGTCCGCCACAGCGTCCCGAGGACGAAGGCGAGGACCTTGCTCGCGACGGTGAAGTTGTCGAACGCGATGGGGTTGACGTCGGCGTGTTCCGCCCCGGGGATCGACGTCGGCGAGACCACCCCCCGCCGCTTGTCGACGGTCACGACCGTCGGGAGCGGGTATGCCACCGTGTTGACGATCGAGCCGCCCCCCGCGTATCCGGCCCCGTTCTCACCGTCTCCGACCGCCAGCAACACGAGGACGCCACGATCGAGCGCCCGTTCGAGGGGTGCGATCAGTTCGGGGAGGGAGGCGACGGATGTGGCGATCACGATCTCTTCGTCTGCCCGCGCCAGCAGGTCGACGGTGCGTTCGACCACCGCCTCGCCGGATTCGAGGACGTCGATCGTCTCGAACGCCGTCCCCTGTCCGTATTCCCTGTTCACCGTCGAGAGGGCCGCCGCCAGCGCGGCGGCGCGTTCGTCGGGAACGTCGACGGCGAACCGCGTTTGCACTGTCGTCTCGGCCGTCTGCTCGTCTACGGCCACCAGCCCCTTCGCTTCGAGTCGATCGCACACTCGTCGGATGCGGCTCTCCGGGACCTCGACCGCGGACGCGAGGGCGTCGACCGCCGCCCGCTCGTGCCTGACGACGGCGAGGTAGGTCCGCGCTTCCGTCCGGGAGAAGCCGAGGTACTCGAGCCCGTCTACCAGTTCGGAGCCGTCGATCATCCCCACGATGTACTATCGCCCGCCCGTTAACCATTGGGACTACCAGTTACGTGCCGGACGGCGGAGTGACGTTGACCGGGCGGGTTTCGAGGGCGGTGGGAACCCGAAGGCGTAAGACCGACCCGCGAGGATTTCGAGACATGCCAACCGTCAGGGACGTTCGGGAGAAAGCCGGCGAGGAGCCGATCACGATGCTGACGGCCTACGACGCCACGACCGCAGGACTGGCCGAAGCCGCGGGCGTGGACGTGCTCCTGGTCGGGGACAGCGTGGGCAACACGGCCCTGGGACACGATACTACGTTACCAGTCACTGTCGAGGAGATGGAAAGTCACACCGCTGCGGTCGTCCGCGGGACCGACGACGCGCTCGTCGTCGCCGATATGCCCTTCCTCAGCGTCGGCGTCGATCAGAGCCAGTCGATCGAACACTGTGGACGCATGCTCAAGGAGGCCGGCGCGAACGCCGTCAAGATCGAATCCGGTCCCCACACGGTCGAACTGACCGAGCGCCTCACCGATCTGGGGATTCCCGTCGTAGCCCACCTCGGACTGACGCCACAGCACGTCAACCGCCTGGGATACACTCGCCAAGGTACGAGCCAGGAGGCGGCCGAGGAAATCCGCGAACTTGCCCGTGCCCACGAGGACGCCGGTGCCTTCTCGCTCGTCCTGGAACACGTCCCCGCCAACCTCGCCCGCGTCGTCACCGAAGAGCTATCGATCCCGACGATCGGGATCGGCGCTGGTTCCGATACCGACGGACAGGTTCTGGTCGTCGACGACGCCGTCGGGCTCAGCGAGTCCCCGCCGCCGTTCGCCGAGGCCTTCGGCGACGTTCGTGGGGAGTACCGCGACGCGCTCGCGGGCTACGTCGACGCCGTCGAGGAGGGTTCGTTCCCGGCTGGGGAACACTCCCACGTCGAAGCGGACCTCGATCTCGACGCTGCCTGACCGTTCCCCATTGGACACGGATCGGTGTGAACCGCTTTTCTATCTGTTTTCGATTACGGCACCCCGTGTGGGGGAAATCAGCGGTATATTTATATACTACTAGAACTAACTCTGGGTAAGCATGGAGCTCACCGAGCAGACGGTCGGCGATGCGGCGATCCGCCGGTTCGACTACGAGGACGCGACGACCTTCGCGGCCGACCTCGGCGTCGATGGGACTGTCGACGTGGTCGGCGACACCGCGATCGTTGTCACCGACGACGATCAGTACGATATTTCGGTTCCCGACGGGGAGACCGTGACAGCGTTTATCAACAACGGCGTTCTTACCATCGAGGTGAAAGGATGAAACTCACTGTCAAACCACTCAAGCAGGCCCAAGCCGGTCGCAGTCTGGCCGCGGTCGATCGCGCGGCGATGGACGAGTTGGGCGTCGAGAACGGTGACTACGTGGTTCTGGAGGGACGCGAGGGCCGGGCCGTTGCCCGCGTCTGGCCGGGCTATCCCGAGGACACGGGTGACGGAATCGTCCGGATTGACGGGCAACTCCGCCAGGAGGCCAACGTTGGTATCGATGACCATGTCTCGGTCGAACCCGCAGATGTCAACCCCGCTCGGTCGGTGACGGTTGCCCTCCCCCAGAACCTCCGGGTACAGGGCGACGTGGGGCCGATGCTCAAGAAGAACCTGAGCGGCCAGGCCATCACGCAGGGCCAGACCGTCCCGGTAAACTTCGGGCTGGGACCGCTGTCCTCGATGCGGGGCCAGCGCATTCCGCTGAAAGTCGCCGAGACCGACCCCTCGGGTACGGTCGTCGTCACGGACCAGACCGAGATCGAGGTGAGCCAGATGCCCGCCGAGCAGATCGTCGGCGAGACCGAGACGGAGGGTCGGGAGACGCCGGACGTGACCTACGAGGACATCGGTGGCCTCGAGGAGGAGTTAGAGCAGGTCCGGGAGATGATCGAGTTGCCGATGCGCCACCCCGAGCTGTTCAAACAGCTGGGCATCGAGCCGCCGAAAGGCGTCCTCCTGCACGGTCCGCCAGGGACCGGCAAGACGCTGATGGCCAAGGCCGTCGCCAACGAGATCGACGCGTTCTTCACGACGATCTCGGGGCCGGAGATCATGTCGAAGTACTACGGCGAGAGCGAAGAGCAACTGCGGGACATGTTCGACGAGGCCGAAGAGAACGCCCCTGCTATCGTCTTTATCGACGAGATAGACTCCATCGCACCCAAGCGTGACGACACCAGCGGCGACGTCGAACGCCGCGTCGTCGCCCAACTGCTTAGCCTGATGGACGGCCTCGAAGAACGGGGCGACGTGATCGTCATCGGCGCGACCAACCGGCTGGATGCGCTCGATCCCGCCCTGCGTCGGGGCGGTCGCTTCGACCGCGAGATCGAGATCGGCGTCCCGGACAAGCGTGGTCGCAAGGAGATCCTGCAGGTCCACACCCGCGGGATGCCCCTGAACGAGGAGATCGACATCGACGAGTACGCCGAGCGCACCCACGGGTTCGTCGGCGCGGACATCGAACAGCTCGCAAAGGAGAGCGCGATGAGTGCGCTGCGACGCATCCGTCCGGACATCGACCTCGAGAAAGACGAGATCCCGGCCGAAATCCTCGAATCCTTAGAGATCACCGAGGACGACTTCGCGAGCGCGTTGCGGGGCATCGAGCCCTCCGCGCTCCGGGAGGTCTTCGTCGAGGTGCCCGACGTCAGCTGGGAGGACGTCGGCGGACTCGAAGACACCAACGAGCGCCTCCGGGAAACCATCCAGTGGCCCCTGGAGTACCCGCAGGTCTTCGAGCAGATGGACATGGAGTCCGCCAAGGGCGTCCTGCTTTACGGGCCGCCGGGGACCGGCAAGACGCTGCTGGCGAAGGCCGTCGCTAACGAGGCCCAGAGCAACTTCATCTCCGTGAAGGGGCCCGAACTGCTAAACAAGTACGTCGGTGAGTCCGAGAAGGGCGTCCGCGAAGTGTTCAGCAAGGCCCGTGAGAACGCCCCGACCGTGGTGTTCTTCGACGAGATCGACTCCATCGCCGGGGAACGGGGGGCAAACATGGGCGACTCGGGCGTCGGCGAGCGCGTCGTCTCCCAGTTGCTGACGGAACTCGACGGACTCGAGGACTTAGAGGATGTCGTCGTGATCGCCACGACCAACCGGCCGGACCTCATCGACGCCGCGCTCCTGCGTCCGGGACGGCTCGACCGCCACATCCACGTGCCCGTCCCCGACGAGGAGGCCCGTCGGAAGATCCTCGAGGTTCACACCCGTGACAAACCACTGGCCGAGTCCGTGGATCTGGACGACCTCGCGCGGCGCACGGACGGCTACGTCGGTGCCGATCTGGAGGCCGTCGCCCGCGAGGCTGCGATGGCTGCCACGCGAGAGTTCATCAACAGCGTCGATCCCGAGGAGGTCGACGATAGCGTCGGGAACGTCCTCATCGACGAGAGTCACTTCGAGGCCGCCTTCGAGGAGGTCGGCCCGAGCGTCGACGAGGAGACCCGCGAACAGTACGAGGAGATCGAACAGCGCTTCGACAAACGCGAGGGTGAACTCGACGAACCCGAGGTCGGCAAGACCTTCCAGTAGTCCAGACTCACTCGCGAACGATCTCCATCCCACCCTCTTCTTCCGTTTCGACGGTCCGGAGCCCGAGTTCGTCCAGATAGTCACTCGTGCGTTCCGGAACCGCCAGCCCGGCCGCCCGGCGCGCCCGGAGAATCGGCAGCGTCGAGCGGAGGTCCGCCGGGGTCGCGAGCGTCGGCATGGGGGCCAGGACGTCAGCCGACAATCCGGCCTCGACGGCCCCCTCGACAATCGTCTCGACCATCGGGGGTCGATAGCCGTCCGTGAAGTCGATCGTGTCGGTGAACCCGGCATAGTAGATCCCGCCGGCCGTCGCGGGACCGACGACCACGTCGTGTCGCCGGAGGGTCATCGCCGCCTGGTCGATCGTACTCCGGTCGACTAGCACCGCCGTCGGTTCCAGGACGCCGACCGATGACTCGCCCTCCTCTTCAAGTAGGTGAGTCACTGTGTTTCCCAGCCTGGCCGCGGGCGTCGACCCCACCTGGCGTTCGAAACGCACCGCGTCGGGGTCATCCAGTGCCGGCTCGACCGCGTCCCTGACTTGCTGCTGGGCATCCTCGGGATGCGTGACCAGCACCGCGGCACCGCTGGTCTCGGCGATCTCGACGACGTCACCCAGTGCTCGCCGGTAGAGTGTCGCCGCTTCGTCCTCGGTCAGTGGCGTCGCCGCCGCGAGGTCGGCGAGTGGGGCTCCCTCGACTGGCCGGTCGGCCCGAATCACGACTGTAGCCATGTCCCGCCCTCGGAGTGGCGGACTCTTGAACGCGCTGTTCGTGACGACGGCAAACGATAGTTTACAGTACTGTGTCACCTGGTACCGTTATACGTTCAGGTCGCGTACTTCGGACAGACAAATGCTCGTCGAGGATCTGATGTCGACCGACGTCGTGACGGTCGGGAGCGCCGCCTCGCTACGGGAGGCCGTCGGCCAGTTGCTCGAATACGGCGTCGGCTCGGTGGTCGTGCTCAGCGACGAGGGCAACCCGGTCGGAATCGTCACCGAGTCCGACGCGCTCCGGGCGGGCTATACCACCGAGCGGCCGTTCGCCGAGATCCCCGTCAGTAAACTCGCCCATCACCCCGTCGTGACGACCCAACCGTCGACGACGATCCAGTCGGTCGCCACGAAGATGGGAGACAACGACGTGAAGAAAGTCCCCGTCATGGACGGGCTGGAACTCGTCGGGATCATCACGCTGACCGACATCGTCCGGCACCTCTCGGCCATCCGCGTCGAGGCCGGCGAAGTGGCGACGTCACCCGACGAGTGGGACTTGGATTGATACGGACTGCTATACGTTATTTCCGACGCTGGCCTTTCGTCTGTCGGTAATCCCGGTCGAGTTCGCTCGCGAAGTGTTCGCGGAAGGCCCGCCACTGGTCGTCGGTCGCTACGTTCGGCGGGAGGGTGGGCAGAATCTCGAATCCGCGACCCCGGATCGTCGTCGCGTGTTCGGCGGTCACGTCGAGGTCCTCGACGCTTCGGGTCGTGTACTCGAAGGCCAGCGCGTCCAGCGCCCCCTGGCCGACGGCGACGATCAACTCGGGGTTGATCATCCGTAGCTCAGCGGTCCGGTAACCCTCGCAGCTGCGCCGCTCTTCGTCGGTCGCCTCGCGATCCGGATGACGACACCGGGTGACGTAGGTCAGGTAGACGTTTTCGAGGGCGGGCTCGGCACTTTCGGGCGCGGACTCGCTGAATCCCAGTCCGCCGAGCAGTTCCTGGATAGCTTCGCCGGTCTCGTCGCCCGTGAAGGGGACGCCCGTGCGGTCAGCGCCCGCCGTCGGTTCCGTGCCGAGGACGACCACGTCCGCCGCGACGTCACCGTAGCCGTGGACGACCTGCTCGCGTGTCTCGACGAGCGCCGGGCAATTCCGGCACGCCTCGTCCATATCGTAGGGGTTCCGTGGATCCGGTCCGTCTGCGCTCATAGTCGAGGGGTAGGGCGGGCCACTCAAAACGCGCGTGGTCCCGGCGACGGATTCCCGAGTAGCGTTCACATGAGGGGACAAGTCGTCCCGCCGAGAACGTGACTCACGGCGGCACGGACGTCAGTTCCGAGGCACAATGCGTCGTTTCCCTCCTGTGGGGACAACTATTTTAAGTTCCGGACGCGCCACGTCGTACCCACGGATGTCAGATATCGGAGGTCCGGAAGAACACAATCACGGTGGGGACCACGACTGGCATCGCCGACTCCTGGCGAACTCACCCGATATAACGACGGTCCTGGACACAGACGGGACGGTGACGTACGTTAGCTCTGCAGTCAAGCAGATACTCGGATACAGTCCCGAAGACCTGACGGGAGATCGCGCTGAGGACTACGTCCATCCTGACGATCGAAGCGACGTTTCCGCGATGTTCGAGGGGCAGTCTGGTGAACCGGGCGACCCCGCGATCGTCCAAGCCCGGGTTCGGCGGGCCGACGCGTCCTGGTGTTGGCTCGAATCGAGGATACAGCGTCATCTACAGGACGACGTGATCGAAGGGTCCCTTGTCACCAGTCGACCGGTCTCGGAGCGCAACGAACGGGAAGCGGAACTGACTACCACGAAAGAGCGTATGACAATGGCACTGGAGGGTGCCAATCTCGGGATCTGGGACTGGGATATGGAGACTGACGAGGTCTCCCGTGACGAGTTACTCACGGACATGCTCGGGTACACCCGGTCGGAAATGGGGGATCGCCTTTCTGACTGGGCGGAACTCGTCCACCCGGACGGGAAGCAACGACACGATGAGGCACTGGCCGAGCACGTCACAGAACGGACTCCGTACTACCAGTGTGAGTACCGCCTGCGAACGAAGTCGGGCGACTGGAAGTGGGTGCGAACGATGGGCAAGGTAGTCCAGCGGGCCGACGACGGGACGCCCTTGCGGGCCGTCGGTATCCATCAGGACATCGACGACAGAAAGCGGGCCGAGTTGACGCTCAGAGAGGAGCGGGAGATGTTCACACAGGGCCCTGCCGTCGTCTTCAAGTGGACCGACATCGAGGGATGGCCGATCGAGTACGTCTCGGAGAACGTCGAGGACGTGTTCGGATACACGCCCGCGAAACTCCAGTCGGGCAACGTTCAGTTCGCCGATCTCGTTCACGAAGCCGACCGTGACCGACTCCGCGAGGAAGTCGCCGGGCAGCGATCCAGAGAGAACGACCGTATCAGTCCCAGTCCCTACCGGATTACGACCGCAAACGGAGACATTCGATGGGTGCTGGAGCATAGCAAGCGACTACAAATCGATGGCCAGGACAGCTACCGACTCGGCTATCTCGTCGATATCACGGAACGCAAACAGCGTGAACGTGAACTCGCGGCGCGCGAACGGAAGTACCGCAACCTCTTCGAGGACACCCGCGACGCGCTCACGGTCTTCGATCGAGACGGCTACATCGACTGCAACGAACGCACCCTCGAATTGTTCGGCATCGAGTCGGTCGAGGCGTTCCTCGAACGAGCGCCCTGGGAGTTAGCTCCACCGACACAGCCCGATGGAACAGGGTCGCGCGAGTCGGCGCTGGAACACATCGAAACGGCCTTCGAAGACGGGGAAGCGTTCTTCGAGTGGACGCATCAGCGGGCCGACGGTACGGAGTTCCCCGCCGAGGTGAAACTCAGCTGGTTCGAGTACGAAGGCGAGCCCGCACTCCATGCACTGGTCCGGGACATCACCGAACGCAAGGACTACGAACAGCGGATCGAAGCCCAGCGCGACAACCTCGACGTACTCAATCGAGTGTTGCGTCACGACATTCGGAACGATCTGCAGTTAGTCACGTCCTACGCCGAACTGATCGCCGAGGAATCCGACGACGAATCGATTCAGGACCACATCGAGACGGTACTGGAAAACGCCGAACATGCGGTCGAACTCACGCGGACGGCCCGAGAGATGGCCGACGTGATGCTCTCGGCGGAAGATGACATTGAGAACATCGACTTGGATAGCGTTCTCACGGACGAACTCAAAGCGGTCCGCGCGGCGTATCCCCACGCTGTGTTCACCGTCGAGTCGAGCATGCCAGCCAAACCTGTCCGGGCCAGCAGTATGCTCTCATCTGTCTTCCGGAACCTCTTGAAGAACGCAGTCCAGCACAATGACAAAGCCGTCCCAGAAGTCACCATCTCGGCGACGACTCGGGAGGAGAGAGTCGTCGTTCGCATTGCGGACAACGGTCCCGGAATCCCGGCCGAACAGCGAGACGCCATCTTCGGCAAGGGTGAGACCGGTCTGGAGAGTTCGGGGACCGGGATCGGGTTGTATCTGGTCGAAACGTTGGTCGATAGCTACGGTGGCTCGGTCCGAGTCGAGGACAACGACCCCGACGGCGCCGTATTCGTCGTAGAGTTACCGACCGTTCGCTGACTCGATGCAAGCCCAGCAAGCGCTCACAAGCCACGCACACTGACATTCTCATTCGTCATCATGACCGTCGTTCAGAGACGGATCGTGGCCAGCGGATCGCGCGTCTGATCGGTCCCTTCTCGCGTCTTGGTAGGCTGTTGATTGGTGGATCTCAACTTCGCGACGCAGGCCGAGATAGATCGTATAGACCATCACCACCATGATCGCCCCAAACGGAAGCCCGGCCGCAATTACTGCCGTCTGGAGCGCGTCTAGTCCATTTCCCACGAGTAACGCCGCAGACGTTCCGCCGATCAGGACCGGCCATAATACCCGCTGTCGCGTGACAGTATCTTGCTTCCCTCCGGCGGCCAGATAGCTCGTCACCAGTGCCCCCGAATCGGCGGATGTGACGATAAAGGTAATCAGATTCGCAGTGACCAGGATACTCGCCGCGAGGGTGAGTGGATAATACGATAGCAACTCGAACAATGCGACGGCTCGTCCGTGTTCCTGGAGCGGATCGAGGATCGCGCCACTGTGGACGTTCAGCTCGACGAAGAGTGCGGACCCGTTGAACGCCGCCATCCAGACGAGCGAGAACAGCGTCGGGACGAGTAACACACCGGCGACGAACTGCCGGATCGTCCGGCCCTTCGAAATCCGCGCGATGAACATCCCCACGAACGGAGCCCAGGCGATCCAAAAGCCCCAGTAGAATATCGTCCATTCGTGTTGCCAGCCGGCATCGGCCCCGGCGAAGGCCTCGGCGTAGAAGCTCAATTCGAGGAAATTCCCCAGATAGGCACCGACCCCGCTGTTGAGCACGTCGAGCAGGTATACGGTCGGCCCGGCGACGAACATGAACGCTAACAGCACACTCATTAGTATCACGTTCACCGTGGACAGCCGTTTGATACCGCCTTCGAGACCAGCCAGGACGGAGAGGGAGGTCGCCCCGATAATCGCGGCAATGATCGCGATTGTGACCCACGTCGCGGTGGGAATCGTGGCCCCGAAGTAGTTCGTGGCTAGAAAGTTCGCTCCCGCATGGATCTGCAGCGCGCCGAGTCCAACAGTCGTCGCCAGCCCGAACACTGTCGCGAGGACTGCCGCAAGGTCGACGACGTGGCCCGGCCACCCGTAAATACGCTCACCCAGCAGCGGGTAAAATACCGACCGAATCGAAAGCGGGAGCCCACGATTGAACGCAAAGAAGGCCAGTCCGAGTCCGACCACGCCGTAAATCGCCCATGGGTGTAACCCCCAGTGAAACATCGACAGCGCGGTCGCCGACTGGGCCGCAGCTGGTGAGCCCGGTGGAACGTCGAAAAACGACCCCCCGCCCGAAAGGAAGTGGTACATTGGTTCGGCGACGCCGAAAAACAGGAGCCCGATCCCCATGCCGGCACTGAACAGCATTGCCAGCCAGGCGAACGTGGAGAACTCGGGTTCGGCGTCGGGGCCACCGAGTCTGATCTCTCCGTACTTGCTCAGCCCGAAGGCGACCAGCGTGGTGATGAAGACGTTGACCGACAGCACGTAAAACCAACCGAAGTTCGCGGTGACAGCGTCGAAGACGGTCTTGTAGGCAGTGGCTGCATCGTCGCCGAACCCGATCGTGAGGGCGACGAAGACCGCGATGAATGCCAAAGAGAAGGGGAACACGACCGGATGAACGTCGATGCCCCATCGACGGACGTTGTCGTCGCCGGGCTCCTTCTCAAGGTCGGCGTGAAATAGTCGCTCCCGGGTCGTCGGCTCGCTCCCTGCTGTCGGCTCTTCGGCCGAATCGCTCACGCGACACCTCGCCCGGTCTGGTTTCGAGCGACTCGCCTCCACTGATGGCCTGGGTAGAAAACGACGGCATGGGCGTGCGAACTCGATTGGAGGGTGTCAGAATGTGCCATTGAACGGCTATCACAGTCTGTCACTAAATAACTCACTCCGGCGCCCTGATAGCGGTGGGGCTGTTTGAGGGCGAAAAGATTGTGACGGCTCAACCGCAGCGAACTGTCGTTCACGATGGAACACTGCGACACGTACCGCCGCAGCCCGTGCCCTGATACGGATGAGGAAACTAACGTGACGTATGCCACGTCGACGCATCGGCCGTGTGGTCTATCTGGCTGCGTTCATCGCCGTCCAACAATTCACCGGGGTCTTCACACAGTACCCCACACTTGAACTGCTCGCGATCGTCGGCGTCGCGTTCGTCGGCCTGGACGCGCTTGTCTGTTCGATCCGCCGCTGGCGGTCGATTGATGGGTCGCTGCTGGGCGGAGACGCGTCGGGTGAGTGATCAGCTGCGATCGTTCTTGTCTTTTGAATATAACTCCCGTAGTCAGCGTTCCAGCCTCCCGATAGAGGTGTTTTAGCAGTCAGTTAAACGGATATATTCAGCAGAGTAATCACTTACAGCGAGTAATCACTCCGCATGGACATAGAGCCGACTACGTTATCCAGGTTCGGGGCGTGGGGGCAGCTCGGTTTTATTGTTTTGGGCGTGGTTTTCTGGATGTTCGGGGTGGCAAACGGCGTGCTCACAGCAGCTATTGGATACTTCATAGTCACGATACTGGGAATCATCGGCATAGCCAGAACAGAGTCAACGATCGGTGGAGCCATCGTGTATCCGTTCATCGTCCCGGGATTCGTTCCACTCTATTATTTTGTCACTCAGTAGGCAGACCGAACGAGCGGGTAGTTCGTTCATCTCGGCGTGGAACAGACGACAGTATCCTGCTGAACGCAACTCCTCAGTCTTGCACGCGGATTATGACGTGGTTGTAGCGCTCTTCAGTCTGCAATGACGAGATGGTGTCGACGTACTGGGCCGTAGCTGCTCGTCTCTCAGTCACCGAGACTCAATGACCAGTCGCCTCAATTGTTCTCTCGCTTGAGATACTGACTCCGCATCTCGTCGACCGCTCACCCTTCACCCGACAATCAGATGTCCTGCGTTCCCCGCGTTACTCGTCGTCGATTGTCTCGGCCTGCGTCGCGGCGTCGTCGGGGTCGTTGACCGGACTCGATGGGTGGTAGTCGGTGTCGTACTCGCCGGGCCGGTCGTCCAGCCGGTCGGGATTGAGCCGCCCACCGAGTAGCATGAAGTCAAGCACGGTACAGTACAGCAGCGACTCGACGACAGGGACCGCACGCGGCGGAAGAACCGGGTCGTGGCGACCGACGACTTGGATCTCCTTGCGTTCGCCCGTTTCCCAGTCGACGGTCTCCTGTTCGGCGGGAATGGACACCGGCGGATGCCAGGTAACCTCGCCGTAGATGGGATCGCCGGTGGTGATCCCACCCTGGATGCCGCCATGGTCGTTGCCGACTGGGGTGAGATCTCCCTCAGAATCAAATTCCCAGTCCTCGTTGTACTCCGTCCCGCGCATCGTCCGGGCGTCCCGGCCGACGCCGTACTCGAAGTCGTTGACAGCCGGAATCGAGTAGATGAGCTGGCCCAGTCGCGAGGGAACGGAGTCAAACCGGGGCGCACCCAACCCTCGCGGAATCCCTCTGCACTCGAAGTAGACCGAGCCACCGATGGAGTCACCCTCTTGCTGGTACTGCTCGGCGACCTCGCGCATCTCCTCGGCGGTCTCAGGGTGGGCACACCGGACGTCGTTCTCTTCGGTGTGTTCGAGCATCTCCTCGAAAGTGACTTCGGGCGCCTTCACATCGCCAATCTGGTTGACGTGGGCCTTGATCTGGACATCGTACTCGCTCTGTGCTAAGACCTGCTTGGCGATGGCACCCGCAGCCACCCAGCTGACGGTTTCCCGCGCCGAGGAGCGCCCGCCGCCGCCCCAGTTGCGCGTGCCGAATTTGGCCGAGTAGGTGAAATCGCCGTGACTGGGACGGGGTGCCGTGACGAACGGTTCGTACTTGCCCGAGCGCGAATCCTTGTTCTGGATGACCATCCCGATCGGTGTGCCCGTCGTGTAGCCGTCCTGCAGGCCGGACTTGATCGAGACGGCATCCGGCTCGTCCCGCGAGGTGGTGATCATCGACTGGCCGGGCTTGCGCCGGTCGAGGTCGTGCTGGATTTCGCCTTCACTCAACTCGACGCCAGCGGGCACGCCCGAGACGGTACATCCCATCGCCTCGCCGTGACTCTCCCCGAAAGTCGTCACCTGAAACAGGCGGCCGAAGCTGTTGCCGTTCATTAGCCCGGTGTGAGGGACGGGCGCATTTAGTTGTTGAGACTGGGTTTCGTCCAGCCAAACCTTATTCCATAACTTGGCCACACAGTGAAAGCTAGCCACCTGATTTGCCGTGTCAACGAGAGCAGTCATCTTGAGCATTTGAGCCGGGTATTCCTCTGATGGTAGTCCTGACATATCTAAATGAATAATGTATGTTATATATCTAATACAATCTATTCCTAAAATAATATACAAATAGGCCTAACGTTGTATTTATAAAATTATATTATGGTTTTAATAATCCATAATTTAAAAAACGTTTTTAATTGTGTGATTTGAGCAAAGAGTACTTGTCTGAGGATACAAATCCTTCACAGTGTGCGACGCAAAGTCCTCCTTATTAGTTTGTGTCTTGTCTTAGCCGGGTGTAGTGGAATTCCCGAGACGACAACGACACAGAGTATGAATCCCCAGGAGACAGATGTATCGACAAATAGTCCCCTTGAACAGCGATTTGATGGAGATGCGAATGCAAATGTCCGAGTTTTCAATCCCACAAACAAGACATGGAACGCCTCATACCGGATTGAGAGGAATAATAAAGTTATAAGGAATATCTCAAATTCTGTTCGCTCAGGAGAAATGTGGAAAGTGACGACTATCGATCAACCAGGGAATTACACGTTTACTATTACGACTGAAAATTGGACAGATTCTACATCAGTTCAGCTTCCACGTGCAGTGGGAGATCGAGAAAGCTACATTGAGATCAAAAAGATAAACAATGAGTTTCATCTTCGAGTTCGATGGGAACAATGATTAACAAAGGATGTACTGATTGATCTACTGTTCTACTCTGAGAAAGAAGATAAGATATGGGTATCTTAACTGAACACTCGGAGATAACATTCCTTATGAAAATCCTAAAAGGTGTGCGCCCCATATCTCGTAGGGGGTTTTAGCTGTACCCCGGCAGACGCGTGAGCGAACCAATAAATTCTTTTACAAATCTCGATACGAATACTCGTCGGGGCCCCAATCGCCTGGTCCCGGTGTGCTTATCAGTCGGCCCGGCCAATCACCTCTCGATGGTCGAACTCCCGGGCGAGGACATCGGGTACGCCGAACTGGCGACGCTGAAACTCCTGGCGCTGGCTGGCGCGGTCGACGGCGACGCCAAGATCACGGGTTCCGGCCTCGCGTCGAAACTCGACGCTTCCACCCAGACCGCCTCGCGTCGCCTCCAGCGTCTGGAGGACACCGACCTGGTCGCCCGGGAGATCGTCAGCGACGGCCAGTGGGTCCGGATCACCGACGACGGCGAACGCCTCCTCCAAGAGGAGTACGCCGAGTACCAGCGGATTTTCGAGCACGGGATCGGCGTCACGCTGTCGGGGTCGGTCGAGAGCGGCATGGGCGAGGGTCGCCACTACGTCTCGTTGTCGGGCTATCACAGCCAGTTCGTCGAAAAACTTGGGTATGAACCCTTCCCCGGGACCTTCAACCTCGATCTGGACGACCGGAGTGCCCGCGCCCGGGCGCGGATGAACGCACTCGATCCGGTCGAGATCGAGGGCTGGGAAGACGGCGACCGGACCTACGGCCCGGCGTACTGCTACCCAATCACCCTCGAAAGCGATACCGCGACCTACGAAGGTGCCCACGTCGTCTCGCCCGAGCGGACCCATTACGACGACGCCGAACTGGAGATCATCGCCCCCGATCAACTCAGGACGGAACTCGGCGTTGCGGACGGCAATGCCGTGACGGTCCACGTTCACGAGCGGTGATGGCTTGAACCAACGTTTTGGATTCCCATTCTGTACGACAACGTTTCACAGTTCTCGGTCCAGTACACCACCGGCTCGCTCCAACAAATTGTTTTATAAGATGGTATTGCAATGTGCCGCCAGAAACGTGGAACCGGTACTCGGCTGCTCAAACGACAAATGAAGACGTCTACACGAGGTCGAAAGCGCTCATCTCGCTGTTCTGGAGCATAAAGGAACCAGAATGAGAGATCTGCCACGATTGCAATAGTGAGATTTCCGAGAATCACCCATCCGGTGAAACCGCTAAATATGAATATTATATTATGTTTCGTACCCCTCATTGCGTCGCAAATCAGTATTGACGGTCCGATGATACGCTGTAGCCACAGTCGAACGGAAGTCCCGTGCTACTCGAACCGTGAACACTCTTAACGGAGGCTCCCTTTCGGGGTAGTATGAGTTTCGACGACATGGACGTCGGGACGATCTGGATGGACGGCGAATTCGTCGACTGGGACGACGCCCAGGTGCACGTCCTCACGCACGGCCTGCACTATGGGACGGGCGTCTTCGAGGGCGTTCGGTGTTACGACACCGAAAACGGCCCGGCGATCTTTCGGTGGGAGGAACACCTCGACCGGTTCTATCAGTCAGCCAAACCCTACGAGATGGAGATCCCCTTCGACCGCGAAGAACTCACCGAGGCGACGATCGAACTGATCGACCGGGAGGACCTGCCCTCGTGTTACATCCGTCCGATTGCCTTCTACGGCTACGACATGCTTGGACTGGATCCCGGCGACGCACCAGTCAAGGTGTCGATCGCGGTCTGGCCGTGGGGGGCCTACCTCGGCGAAGAGGCCTTGGTGGATGGTGTCGACGTGGCGATCTCCTCCTGGCGGAAGTACGCCTCCAGCCAGATCCCGACCAACGCCAAGACCACCGGCACGTACGTCAACAGCGTCCTGGCAAGCCAGGAAGCTGACAGCAACGGCTACACCGAGGCGATCCTCCTCAACAAGGACGGCCAAGTGGCCGAGGGTCCCGGCGAGAACCTCTTTCTCGTGCGTGATGACGAGATTTACACACCAGGCCTCGCGGAGTCGAACCTCGACGGTATCACCCGCCGCACCGTGATCGATCTCGCGGAGGAACTGGGCTATACGGTTCACGACGAGGCGACGATCTCGCGTGGGGAACTCTACACGGCAGACGAACTGTTCTTCTCGGGGACGGCAGCGGAGGTGACGCCGATCAAGAGCGTCGACGACGTCGAGGTCGGTCCCGGCACGAAGGGGCCAGTCACCGACGAGATTCAGGAAACGTTCTTCGACGTCGTGGAGTCGGGCGACCGAGAGGCGTGGTTCACGTACGTGTGAGACAGGGATCGACCCACGACCGATAGTCGCTGTGTGCGCAATTGGATCGACCCACGACCGATAGTCGCTGTGTGCGCAATTGGATCGACCCACGACCGATAGTCGCTGTGTGCGCAATTGGATCGGTCCACACCGGCAGTCGCTGTGACTCAGTTCGTTTCCTCGCCGTTTGCCGTCTCGCCGGCGACATCTTCGACATCGATGTGCATGACGCTCTCCTCGCTCTCGCCGAACCCGGCGCTGAGGATGCGCGTCAGTGCCTCCTCGACGCGCTCGTCGGTCTTGGTATACCGCTCCGGTTTGGCCTCGATGACGAACCCGGTCGTGATGTTCGGCGCCGTCGGAAGGAAGAGAACATCCCGGCCGTCGTCTGTCGACTTCCCGGTCAGAAACGCAGTCATACGCATCCCGTTCCAGGTTTCGAGTTTCACGGGAGCCTGCAGGTCGTCGGTCCCGGTCAATGCGGTCTCGGCCGCCATCTTCGAGGCGTTATAAACGACTCGCAGCCCGGGCAACTGGTTCATCAGGTCGTCGATCGCGTCCTCGAGCAGCCCACCCAGTGCCGTTCGCATCAGATAGCCGACGGCGAACACCAGCAACACGAAGACGACAATGGTCACCGCGACGCGCAACGGTTCCGGTTCGATCGCGATCGGCACGGCCTTCAGACGGTTGTACAACCACAGGAGGACGGAGACCGTGACCAACAGGGGCGCCAGCACGATCAGACCACTCGCGAAGTCGCGCTTCCACGTCGAAGCCATTGACGGCAATCTGTCGCGGGATCGTAATCAGCCTTCCTGTTGGTCCACCCACATCGACTGAAACGGAAAGTCGTAGATATCGACGCCACCAACCGTGGACGTGCGCTACCGCAACGCCCTGCTGTTCGTAAGTCTGGCGGCGATCTGGGGGAGTGCGTTCGTCGCGATCAAGGCCGGACTGGCAGCGTTCCCACCCGTGCTGTTCGCAGCGATCCGCTACGATGTCGCGGGCGTGCTCGTGCTGGGATACGCAGCACTCGTGACCGATCCGTTACCGCGTGATCGACGGGATCTGGCGGCGATCGCTGTCGGGGCGACGCTGCTGATCGCCGGCTACCACGCGCTGCTGTTCGTCGGCGAACGATCGACCACGAGTGCCGTCGCCGCGGTCCTGGTCAGCCTCTCGCCGGTGTTGACGACGGGTGTGGCCCGCGTGGCCCTCCCCGAAGAACGGCTCTCAGTTGTCGGTCTCACGGGTCTCTCACTGGGGTTTCTCGGCGTGATCGTCGTAGCTCGACCTGCCCCCGCGAACTTACTGGCGAAGGACATACTCGGTCCGGTCCTGATCGTCGGTGCGGCGCTGTCTTTTGCCGTCGGCAGCGTGCTTACCCGTCGACTCGACGCCGACCTCTCGATCGAGGCTATGGAGGGGTGGTCGATGGTTGGCGGTGCGATCCTGCTGCACGGACTCAGCCACGCCGTCGGTGAATCAGCGGGTGCGATCGACTGGACCCCGCGGGCGCTCGTCGCACTCGGGTACCTCTCGCTCGTCGCGAGCGCCATCGGCTTTCTGTTGTACTTCGATCTGTTGGATCGACTCGGCCCCGTCGAAATCAATCTCGTCTCTTATGTCGCACCGCTGTTTGCCGCACTCACCGGGTTCTTGCTTCTGGGAGAGCCGCTAGCACCAGCGACAGGGGCCGGCTTTCTGCTCATTGTCCTCGGGTTCGTGGCGATCAAACGCGACGGCATCAGGGCGGCGCTGGATCGTCATTTCCGTCAGCGATGGTAGGCGTGACCGACGTACAGCGCGAAGACGTTGACCGCCAGGAGGGCGAGGAAAGCGATCGCGGTCGTCGGCTCTCCCAGTCCGGAGACGATCAGGGGCAACTGGACGAACGGCAGCGCGATCGCGGTCCAGAAAGCGACGCCCCTGATCGGTTCCAGCAGCGGGCGCCGGGAGCGAGTCGACTGAGCGGACTGTGCGTCAGCGGGCGGTCCAGTTTCGGCGATTGAGGGCGTCGAGCTTGACATTGGGGACACCGTCTGTTACAGCTAATCCATACATCGGACGGACCATATAACCTCCAGAGCCTTCGCTTCGTTTCGACCTGTTTTACTCGTGTCTGACGGACGTCTGGGACGTTTTATAACGGCTCAAAAAGCCCTAATACGTTTTATCGAGTCATTTCAGGCTGCCTCGGAGGACAAGTTGAAAGAACAGAACGAACAGCTCGCCTCCCGGGATTCCCGCGCCCACTCCGATCACGACGAAGAGATAGTCAGTCGAGGGCAATCAGAGACGGAAGTCGCCTGACACAATCGGCCACACGGATGGTCGACAATGGACGCCAGACGATCGGTGCCAGCCTCGGGCAGTTCAAAGCCGATCCGATAGGCAGTTTCGGCGTCGAGGGTCACGTCGAGTTCGCCCTCGAAGAAGCGTTCGGTGACACAGCGGCGCCACTGGAGGTGCCGTGCCAGTGTTTCTCCGTCGTCAGTCAGCGCCGCACCCTTGTAGCGTTCGTGATCGACGAGTCCCTCCGCGCCGAACTTTTCGACCATCTCGGTTACGCTGGCGCGACTCACTTCCAGACGGGTCGCCAAATCGCCCGTTGCGACACGATCACACCCGGCCAACGAACACCGCAAGAGTCCACAGAGGTACTTGCCACCGGTACGGGTGACTGGCTGTTCTTTGAGCGAAACCTCCGCGCAATTCGATTGACGATTGGTCATGGGCTCGATCTCTCATTGTCGATCCGCTCGGGCGGATGCGACGTGGTAGCTAGAGAACACTACGTCGAGCCCGCGAATAACCTTTCGGAGGATGTTCAGTGAGTTGGAACGCAACCGCTCAGACGAGTGCGAGAAGGACACTCGAGACACCCTCGACGACCGTCTCCCAAACTGAGACACCAGCCGTGATCGCAAGGACCGTATCGGCGGCGAAGAAGGTGAAGATCGCCGCACCGGCGAAGTGGGCTTTCCGGAGGTTCACGAGATGAGCGAATCGATGGAAGAAGTAGGCGTTGAGCAGGCTCACGGGGATGATCGCCAGCATCTCGCCGAACCAGATCGCCGACGTGGCGCCGTAGTCGGCCGCCAGGCCGATCGTCACCAGCTGGGTCTTGTCGCCGAACTCGCCGGCAGCCATCATAGCGAATATCGGCACCCATCCGCCCAGGAGAGCGGGGATTCGGTACCCGAAGATCGACACGTCAAGGTCACTCATCGCAGCAACGCCGCCGTCGGTCGTCGCCGTCTCCGCGTTGGGTTTTGGGGCCGACCGGACCATCAGGACGGCAAACAGCAGGAACAGGCCGGCAGTGAACGCATCGAGGTACAGTCCCGGGAGCGCGTTCTTGATCGCCTCACCGAAGATGATCTCGAGGACCGTCCAGCCCGCGAAGGCGCTTCCAGCCGCCGAGACCACCACCAGGGGATGATAGCGCGTCGAGAGCCCGGCGATGATGAACTGGACCTTCTCGCCGGGCAGCACGGCGAGCTGAAAGGCAAAAGCGACAACGAGGATCTCCAGGTATTCACTCACAGTCCGGGCACCTCCTCGGTACCGGCGTCGCTGCGGGCCGCAGCCGAGCGCACGTAGATGCAATCGGCCGTCGTCTCCGGTAACTGTCGGGTATCGCACTCACACTCCAGCACGTAGGTCCCGACAGGCGTGATCTCGGTGATCGTCAGCTCCCGGCCGGGAACGATCCCCTCCGCCTCGAGATACTGGAGGGTCTCTGTATCGCGCTCACGGACGCTGGCGACTACGACTGCCTCGCCCGCTTCGTGGGTCGAGAGGGGTTCGACATCCTCCTCGACGGGTGCCTCCAGGTCAGCACTCGGGATCGGTTCGCCGTGGGGATCGACCGGCGGGTGATCGAGTGCCCGTGCAATCCGTTCCTCGAAGTCCTCGCTGATGTGGTGTTCGAGCCGTTCGGCCTCGTCGTGGACTTCTTCCCACTCGTAGTCGAGATGTTCGACGAGATAGGCCTCCAACAATCGGTGGTGGCGGATCGTCTCCAGGGCGATCGCCCGACCGTGCTCGGTCAACTCGACGCCGCTGTACTTCTCGCGTTCGAGTAAGTCTTCCTCGGCCAACTTCTCCAGCATCCGTGTGGCCGTCGGGGCAGTCACCCCGAGTGCGTCGGCGATCGCCGACGTCCCCACCGGGGGCATCCGTTCGCGCTCAAGTTCGTAGATAACCTTGAGGTAGTCTTCCATGACGGCGGTGTCCATGTTACCCGGGTTTAGATGGGTCTAACTCTTAAGTCCATCGTCTGCAAACAAATAGTTGTAGAAGAGACACCTCACCGCTCGCCAGGGATACCGACGCGGTCGAGGAACGTTTCGGGAGCGAGATCGAACCGCATCGCTGGCTTGCGCGTCAGTGCAACGGGATCGGCGTTGGGGGCGGTCAGATTCCACTCGTGGGCGATCCGCTCGTGGAGGTAGTAGCCGGCGCGCTCGTTGTCGGGTTTGACGTACTTCTCGCTCAGCCGGATCGGGTCACGTTCGAACAACCCGCCCGGTTCACGTCCGTCGACGATGACGACGTACTTGCCGTCGGCGCCGATCCAGTCGTAGTAGAGTTCGCCGTCCGTGGCCCGCCTGGCGTGGGCGTTGTCGGCGTGTTCGGCGAGCAGCCGTCGCTGTTCGTCCCGAGAGAGTCCTTCCGTGGTGAGGACTGACTCGACCGTGAGGTAGCCGATCAGATACCGATGGGGATCGCCGCCATCGGGCGGCGCCAGTCCGGCGTAGAACCCGACGATGTCGCCCGGCTCCAGCGCCTCCAGTAACGGGACGTAACGCTTTCGGCGATCGACGCTGCCGCGGTGTTCGCCGTAGGTTAGCGCCTCGAAGTTGGGATCACGGTGAAGCGGCCAGCCGGCGATCCGCTCGGAATCGGTGATCCAAGAGTCCTCGCGGCCCGGTGCGGACCTGATCTTCGACAGCACGTCAGCGGCGACACCGCCGGCCCGGAGGCCCCAGGACCCGAACGTCTCTGGTTCGTCCGTCTCGGCGGTCTTCTCGGGGATGGGAATGTACTCGAAGGTCCCGTCGTCGTACAGCGGAAGGTTCCGCCCAACGTTGGACTGGTCGGCACCGATGCCGGCGAGGACGACTGTCATCGGGGGAACTACAGCACCGTCCGGGAAAACGATCGCGGCCTCAGAATTCAGTGAGCAGGTCGGCCATTTCGATCGCACTCTCGGCAGCCTCACTGCCTTTGTTGCCCTGCTTGACGCCCGCTCGATCGACGGCCTGCTCGGTCGTGTCGGTGGTGAGGACGCCAAAGGCGATGGGCACGTCAGTGTCGAGGGTTGCCTTGGCGACGCCCTTCGTTGCCTCGTTGGAGACGTACTCGAAGTGGGGAGTCTCCCCGCGGATGACCGCGCCCAGGGCGATCACAGCATCGTAGTCGCCACTCTCGGCCATGCGTTGTGCCGTCAGGGGGATCTCCCAAGAGCCGGGCACGCGGGCCACGTCGATGTCGTCTTCGCTGGCGCCGTGGCGCGTCAGCGTATCCAGGGCGCCATCCAGCAGTTTGCCGGTGATGAGGTCGTTGAAGCGGCTGACCACGATACCGAATTCGCGGCCGCTCGCGTCCAGTTCGCCTTCCAGTTCCGTCACGTCGTAGTCTGTCATTAGTGGAGTCTCCGTCGCGTTAGTCGGTGTTGAACACGTCGAGTTGGTGGCCGAGTTTCTCGGCTTTCGTTTCGAGGTACGATTCGTTCTCCGGGTTGGGTTCGATCTCCAGGGAGTCGGTCTCGACGTCGAAATCGAACCGTTGCAGGGCATCGACCTTCCGGGGGTTGTTCGTCAACAGCCGGACGCGGTCGAGGCCGATGTCCCGAAGCATCTGGGCGGCAGCGTCGAAGCGTCGCTCGTCGGGTTCGAATCCGAGTTCGCGGTTGGCCTCGACGGTGTCGTAGCCCTCCTCTTGAAGCTGGTAGGCTTTCAGTTTGTTCAGCAGACCGATCCCGCGTCCCTCCTGATCGAGGTACAGCAAGACGCCGCCGTCCTCGCTGATTCGGGCCATGGTTTCTTCCAGTTGGAAGCCACAGTCACACTTCAGCGAGTGCAAGGCATCGCCGGTCAGACACTTCGAGTGAATGCGCACGAGGGGGCGGTCCGTTTCGAGATCCACGTCGTCGAGGTTGACCAGGGCGACGTGGGTCTCGCCCATGTAGTCGTATCCATAGAGGTCGAACTCGCCGAACTCCGTCGGGAGACGGGTATCGACCTCACGGGAGACGAGCGTCTCGGTCAGGTAGCGGTATTCCAGCACGTCGGCGACGGTCACGATCGGCATGTCGTGTTCGTCGGCGAATTCCAGCAGGCGATCTTCTCGGGCCATCGTGCCGTCGTCGTCGACGATCTCACAGATGGCACCCGCAGGCCGATAGCCGGCGATCCGCGCCAGGTCGACTGCGGCCTCCGTGTGGCCCTCCCGATCGAGGACGCCGTCAGGCCTGGCCTCCAGTGGGAAGACGTGGCCGGGTTTCTCGAAGTCCGTTGGCGCCGCGTCGGGAGCTGCCAGTTTCCGGATCGTCTCCGCGCGGTCGTACGCGGAGATGCCCGTGCCGGTCGAGACGGCATCGACCGAGACAGTAAAGCGCGTGCTCATTTCCTCGGTGTTCTCGGCAGGCGGGACCATCTGTTCGAGACCGAGCGTGTCGGTCAGTTCGGGGGCCATGGGCGCACACACCAGCCCGCGGCCCTCCGTGAGCATGAAGTTGAGCTGTTCGGCCGTGACTGCCTCGGCCGGGACACAGAGGTCACCCTCGTTCTCTCGGCCCTCTTCGTCGACGAGCAAGACCATTTCGCCGGCCTCGAGGGCCGCGATAGCGTCTTCGACGTCGTCGAACCGCGAGCGATCGCGGTCGGACTCGACGATACTCATCGCGATCCCTCCATGGCCCCTAGCTTCGCCATCATGTCAATACCCTCGTCGTCGGTTCCGACACCACTGCTCGCCAACCGCTCGACGTACCTGGCGATCACGTCCACTTCGAGGTTGACCTCGTCGCCGACCCCTGTCTGCCGGAGCGTCGTCTCATCCTCGGTGAAGTCGGTGATCGAGACGCTGAAGGTCCGGTCGACATCGACGACCGTCAGGCTCACACCATCGACGGCGATCGACCCTTTCGGCGCCAGATACGGGAGGAGTTCCTCGGGCGGACGGATCGAGTAGATCCGTGCTTTCTCCTCGCGCCTGCGGTCCGTGACGACGCCCGTCCCGTCGACGTGGCCGGTCACGAGATGCCCGCCAAGGTCTCCGTTCAACTGCAGAGCGGACTCCAGGTTGACCGGACTGTCCGGCCCGAGTTCCCGCAGCGTCGTCCGCCGATAGGTCTCGGGGGTGACCTCGACGGTGAACGTCTCTGCCGTCCGGTCGGTCTCGACGACCGTCAGACAGGGGCCGCCGACCGCCACGCTGTCGCCCGGTTCGAGGCCCGTCAACTCGTCGCTGTGGATCGTCAACACGAGCGCGTTCGCCCGCCGATCGACCGCCTTGACTGTCCCGACGTCTTGGACTATTCCCGTAAACATCTGTCTGCCCTCCCTGTCCGAGAACCCGCCAGGTCGGGCCGCCCGTCTCCCCGACCGGTCGAACAGTCGACCGTCGGCACCGGTTGGTTTCCGTCTCTTCGCTCCATTCGGACGATCCTTCGTCGCACAAAGGTATAAAATAATTGGAATCGATCTCAGTTGTGAATGCTACCACCACGGCGAGAGCTGGAGATGTCAGTGGACGTGTATCGTCAGCGACGGAACGGGGCGGATTAGCCTCAGCGGTCGAGTTCGCCGTGATGGACTCGTTCGGTCACCAGCGGCGGTCGATACTGCTGAGGCCCTTCCCGCGTTGAAGGCCACGCGTTGTCCTCGCACTTCCGAATTATCTCCACGCTGAGAGTCCCGCTCCGTAGATCACACGATAGGCTCTGGGGCTGGTGCCCCGAGTGGAATGCTCACCCGAACGGCCCGCGATCGCCGCCGAAACCCTCCTCCATGACCGCACATTCGCCGTTCTGGTCGATCAGGACGCGGCCCTGATAGCCGCAACTGCCGTTGTTGTTGTACTGACACCGCGTGCAGCGACATTCGAGATTCTTCGAGCTATTCCCGATGGACATACAGTGCGGTATGTGACCCAGACACTTGGAACCACGCTTGAAAGAACCATCACTCGCCCACGAGCAACGCTTCGAGCAACTGGATCGAGAGACCCTTCTCCAGCGGATCGTTGGCGTTCCCACAGTGCGGTGACTGGACGCAGGCCGGACAGCCGCCGTCGCAGTCACAGTCGGCAACCAGTTCGTGGGTCGTCGCCGCCAGGTCGTCGATGGACTCGTAGCCGGCCTTCGCGATCCCGACCCCACCGGGATAGCCGTCGTAGATGAAGATCGTACTCCGGTCGGTGTGGGGATGATGAGGTGTCGAGAGCCCGCCGATGTCGCGTCGGTCACACAGAAACGAGAGAGGCATCGTGGCGATCATGGCGTGCTCGGCGGCGTGGATCCCGCCGGGGAAATCCCCGGCTTCGCGGAGCTGGGTCTCCAGGTCGGGATCGAGTGCATAGTACAGTGCCCGGGTCCGCAGGCTCGTCTCGGGGACGTCGAGTGACTCCCGACTGATCGCCTCGCCCGAGCGGGCATCGTGGCGCTCGAAGCCCGTGATCTGCTTGCGCATCGTCACGTCCGCAAATCGGACCGGTACGTCCGCCCGACCGTCGAAGGGCTTTTCCCGTAGATCTTCCTCGACGGTGATCGTCTTCTCGTGGCGGACGCGGGTGTACTGGTCGGCGTAGGTACGGTCGAGCGTCGCCACGTCGTGGGCCAGATCGAGGTCCACGACCTCGTATTTCGTTCCCTGGTGGTGATAGATCGCCCCCGGGTGGGCATCACGCAACGCGTCGCCGAAGGGGAGGGACGCAATCACGTCGTTCGAACCGCGCTCGCGTAGCCGGATCTCGCGGTCGTCAGCGCTCCGGAGGCTGGTCTCGTGCTGGGGACTGCCCCCGCCGTCGTAGAGCCATCGCGTCCCGGCGTTGGTCGTCCGGCGTTCGAGATCGCCCCGGGCTTCGAGATCGCTCACGACGTCCGGGAAGGGTCCACCGAAGTGGCGGTCGTCGCCCGGTGACAGCCAGTTCTCCCGGGCGGCTGACCGGACGTGATCCGGGAGGATCTGATCGTTGCCGGGGTTCGTCAGGGCCTGCTCGGGGTCGCGGTCGAACAGCGCTTCCGGGTGGCGGGCAACGTACTGGTCGAGTTGGTCCTCGCCGGTCACCAGCGCGACCAACGCGGGGTCTTCGCCCCGACCCGCCCGGCCCGCTCGCTGGAAGGTCTCCATGCGCGTACCCGGGTATCCATCGAGGACGACGGCGTCGAGGCCCCCGACATCCACCCCGAGTTCGAGGGCGTTCGTGCTCCAGACCCCCCGGATCGACCCATCGTGCAGGCCCGCTTCCAGTTCCCGTCGTCGATCGCTCGTCAGTGCGGCCTGGTAGGCGCCGATCTGCGTCGCGAGTGTGCCCTCGCCGCGTTCACGGAGCTTCTGACTACTCTCGGTCGCGTAGCGTTCAGCTACCTGCCGGGAATCGGTGAAGACGACCGTTTGTAATCCGCGTTGCACCAGATCGACGAACAGCCGCTGGGTCTCGACGTGATGTGAGCGTCGGCGTCCCTGCCCGCCCCCACCACGTTTCTCCGGTGGGTTCCAGACCACCCACTGTCGGGGGCCGGTCGCGCTGTCGTCCTCGCTGAGACGGCGAAACGACGATTCCGGCTGGTTGGTCACTGTCGCGGCGTGTTCGACCGGATTGCCGATCGTCGCCGAACAGCAGACGTACTGCGGGTCGGCGTCAAATCGCTCGGCGAGTCGATTGAGCCGGCGAAGAACGAGCGAGACGTGGCTGCCGAAGACGCCGCGGTAGGCGTGGACCTCGTCGATGACGATCGTCTCCAAACGCTGGAAGAACCACTCCCAGAGTCGGTGGGCGTGGGGCATGATTCCGTAGTGGAGCATGTCCGGCGTCGTCAGCAGGACCGTCGGCTGGCGCTCACGGACGGTCTCTTTCTCTGACTGGGACAACCGACCGGTGTAGCGATCGACAGTCACTCGCGACCCAAAGCCCAGGCCGTGGGCGAGATCCGAGAGCGTCTCGGCCTGATCGTTGATGAGAGCGACCTGCGGGGCGATATACAGCGTCGTCCCAACGTGATCCATCGCCCGCTCGAAGGCCGGGACGGTGTAGGCGAGGCTCTTCCCGCTGGCGGTCGGGGTCGCGAGCACGACGTTCTCGCCGTCACGGACGGCCTCGATCGCCTCGGATTGATGGCAGTAGAAGCGCTCGACACCCTGGCTCTCTAAGGTGTCCGCGAGGCGATCGGGCACGTCGAGGTCGCCGTAGAGCGCTTCACGACCGGGCAACCGTCGCTGTTCGACGATCTGACCCTCGTAATAGGGCCGATCCCGGAGCCAGGCGAGAACGTCGTCCACGCGATCGCTTGTGGGTGCGTGGTCCTAACGATTGTGCTCGGCCACGCTCCTCCTTGAAGACAGCCCGTATCGCTCACCGCGACACTCATTACGCGACTCATCCCCGGCCTGGGGGACGGGACCCTCTCGCTGTTTGGTGATCAAAACCTACTTTTCGGGGCACTACAATGCTAGAGTATGACTCACGAGTCGTTCGATGATCGGGACTGGCTGCAGGACCGACTGACGTCAGTCCTCGAGTTCTACTACCCACGTGGCCTCGACGAGCGGACGGGCGGCTACATCGCTAATCTGGACGAACAGACGGGCGAGATCTACGACGCGGACGCGAAACACCTCGTCGCGAGTAGCCGGTACGTCGTGAACTTCTGCGTCGGCGATCTGGTCGACGGTCCCGAGTGGAGCCGGGCGGCCGCGGCTCGGGGGGTGGACTTCCTGCAGGCGGGCCACCACGACCCGGAGACGGGCGGCTACGACTGGCTGCTCGAAGGGACGGAACCGCTCGACAGCAAGCGGGTGTGTTACGGCCACGCCTTCGTCCTGCTGGCGTACGCTCGCGCCGTCGAAGCGGGTATTCCGGGAGCTACAGACTCCCTCGAAACCGTCTACGACCTGTTGATGGATCACTATTGGGAAGCCGACTACGGGCTGTGTCGGAGTGAGTTCGATCCCGGTTTCGAGACGGCCGAGACGTACCGCGGCCAGAACGCGAACATGCACACCTGCGAGGCGATGCTGGCCGCCTACGAGGCCACCGACGAGGATCGCTTTCTGGATCGCGCCCGCGAGATCGCCCACGCCCTGACGGTGGAGCTGGCGGCCGAACACGACGGCCTGCTGTGGGAACACTACACCGAGGAGTGGGACCACGACATGGCGTACAACCGCGACCAGCCCGAGGACACCTTCCGACCGTGGGGGTATCAGCCGGGCCATCACATCGAGTGGGCAAAGTTACTGGCGGTCCTCGATCGGTACGCCGACACTGACTGGGCGCTCGACCGGGCCACAGAGTTGTTCGAGATCGCCGTCGAACACGGCTGGGACGACGAGTACGGCGGGTTCGTCTACACTTTCGATCCCGACGGCGAGCCGATCGTCGAGGACAAGTACGGGTGGCCCGTCGCCGAGGCGATCGGGGCCGCCGCCGCGCTGTACGAACGAACTGACGACGACACCTATCTCGAGTGGTACGACCGTCTCTGGGCGTACGCACAACAACACCTGACGGCGCCAGGCGGCAACTTCTACACCAAGCTAACCCGGGAGAACGATCCCTGCGAAACGGACGAGAGTCCCGCGGTCGAGCCCGGATACCACCCGATCGGTGCCTGTTTCGAAGCGATCCGATCGTTCGACGACCGACCTGCGGAACGGGTTCAGTGAGTCCCACCACGAGGCGAAGCTCGACAGGTGAGTTTTGATCAGGCCGCCACGGCGGTCTTCGAAGGAATCGAGGGTGACGGTCCGGGACTCGCCGGGTCGCTGGTAGAGAGACTGGTCCGAGAATCCGCCTGCAAATCCGGAGCCGAGATGGCGACACGGACCGGCACGAACCACCACTCTTGACGATGCCGTCTATGAGTTCGATGCCCGTTACTGGAAGCGTCGGGTTCTCTGCGGTGTGGAGATCGCAGCACCGAAACGAGGCGCGCTGGTCACCCGAAGGGGTTGCCGCCCATACCGCCCATGCCGCCGCCACCCATGTCACCCTGGTCCATCTGTTTCATCATCCGCTCCATGTCGGCGTCGCCCATCCCCTGGAACTGTTTGAGGGTCCGTTCCATCATCTTGTGTTGCTCGAGGAGTTCCCGGATCCGGTCTTTGGGCTTGCCCGAGCCACGGGCGATGCGTTCGGTCCGGCTGCGACCGATCTGTCGGGGGTTCTCGAGTTCGTTCTCGGTCATCGAGTCCATGATGACCTCGAAGTCCCGCATTCGTTCCTCGGTGACGTCCATGGCGTCGTCGGGCAACTGATCCATCATGCCGCCGCCCAGCCCGGGGATCATGTCCATCACCTGATCGAGAGGACCCATCTTGTTCATCGCCTCCATCTGCTTGCGCATGTCTTTGAGGGTGAACTCCCCCTTCATCAGGTCCTCTGGTTCCCAGTCGTCTTCCTCCTGGGTCTCCTCCATCGCGCGTTCGACGCGTTCGGTGAGTTGCTGGAGGTCGCCCATGCCGAGCAACCGGGAGATAAAGCCCGATGGCTCGAAGCGTTCGACGTCCTTGACGGTCTCGCCCGTCCCGAGGAACGCGATGGTCGAGTCGGTCTCGTTGACGGCCACCAGTGCGCCGCCACCTTTGGCCGTCCCGTCGAGTTTGGTGATCACGACGCCATTGATCCCGACGGCGCCCTCGAAACGCCGGGCCTGTTCTTTGGCTTCTTGGCCGATCGCCGCGTCCAGTACCAGCAGATTCCGATCCGGGTCGACGACCGACTCGATCTCCTCCAGTTCGTCGATGAGATCGTCTTCGAGGGCGTGGCGACCGGCAGTGTCGACGATCCTGACGTCGGCGTCTTCGGTGGCTTCCAGGCCATCACGGGCGATCTGGACCGCGTCGTCGCTGTCCGGGTCGCCGTAGAAGTCGACTTCGGCGCGTTCGGCCATCTGCTCGGCCTGCTCGTAGGCACCGGGTCGCCAGGTGTCGGTCTGAATGACTGCCGGGCGTAGACCCTTCTTCGAAAACCACCAGGCGATCTTCGCCGCAGTGGTGGTCTTCCCGGCCCCCTGCAGCCCCGCCAGCACGATCGTCTGGGGTTCGAGCGGGATCTCAGTCGAATCGCCGACGAGTTCGACCAGTTCCTCGTAGACGATGCGTAGCACCCAGTCCCGGGCGGAGGTTCCCGAGGGCGGTTCCTCCTCTACGGCCCGGGACTCGATGTTGTCCGACAGTTCCATCACGAGGTCGACGTCGGCGTCGGCCTGGAGCAGCGAGCGCTGGATCTCCTTGACGACCGCCTGGACGTCTTCCTCGCTGATGCGGGATTTCCCCCGGAGGCCGTCGAGGGCCCCCCGCAGGGAGGATCCCAGATCGTCGAGTACCATTTGACCGCGGCTACGCTGTGGCGGCGGTAAAGGCTTTCCGTCGGGGGCTGACTCGAACGATTCGCCATCTCACACAGCTTTCATCCCGTCTCACGCCGACCGGTTCCGACCAGTCAGGGGAACGACCACGTCGGCGTCGTCGCCGATCACGCCACCCTCGACCAACCGGTCGAGTCCCGCGAGTGCCGTCGCGCTCGTCGGATCGAGATCCAGCCCCTCGCCGAGCAATCGATCGTGAGCGCGCTCGGTTTCCGCCGCCGTGACGGCCACCGCGTCGCCGTCGGTCGCGTCAGTGGCTTCCAGAATCCCCGTTTGCCGTACTGGATCGGCGATCTGAATGCCATCGGCAACGTCGTTTCGTAGGGCGTCCCGGTCGTTCCCGCGAGCGGCGGCGATCGGCGCGACGCCGCTGGCCTGCACGCCGCACAACCGCGGCACGTCGTCGATCCAGCCCGCCCGGTGGAGACGCTCGAACCCGCGGTAGGCACCCAGAAATAGCGTCCCGTGGCCCAGCGGCGTCACCACGGCGTCGGGTGCCTGCCAGCCACGCTGTGCAGCGACCTCCAAGGCGAACGTCGCCGTGCCCGACAGAAACAGGGGTTCCCAGGCGTGACTGGCGTAGTACCCCTCACTGTCTTCGACCGCGTCGATACACGCTTCGGTCACATCCTCACGCGTGCCCTCGATTCGCCGCAGATCCGCTCCAGTCCGCTCGATCGCCCGGAGCTTGCCCGGCTTGGCATCGTCAGGGACGAATATCTCGGCGTCGATACCGGCCCTGGCGGCGTAGGTTGCGATCGCCAGTCCGGCATTTCCCGAGGAATCTTCGAGGACTCGATCAGCGCCGCGTTCGAGGGCGTGAGAGACGACGACCGCCGCCCCGCGGTCCTTGAAACTCCCCGTCGGAAACAGGTGTTCGAGTTTGTACTGGAGGCCGTCGACTGCCCCCTCGATCAGCGGCGTCCACCCCTCGCCAAGTGTGACCCGCGGCTCGACGGGCAGGAAGTCCCCACAGGCCCAGAGGCCGTTCTCGCGGTCGAGAGCGGGCGGTTCTGCGGGCAGTGTGGGACGGTCTCGCAAGTCAAGCGGGTGGCCACAGTCACACCGCCATGGACCGTCGACCGGGTACGTCCGTCCGCAGTCAGCACAGACGCGTTCCATATCCCTGGTTCGGCGGCCAGACTCACGGATCTATCGCTCGTGAGTCAGTCGGCCGGGGTTTCGTGGCCTGCGGCGGGCTCGAACTCCGGATCGAGCCGACGGCGGAGAGCCGGTAGCAGTGACGCGTCGAGTGAATACCGACCGGCCCCGATCACCAGCAGTGCCGAGAGGAGCCCGAACAGCGTGATGTGAGCGAGTACCGGATCGTCGGGCAGCCCGAACAGCGTCGTCGTCAACATAAGAAAGCCAACCGCAGCACTCCCACGGGTGAACAGCCCAAGCAGGAATGCAACGCCGACGCCGGCTTCGACCAGGCCGGCACCGAACACCCACAGTTCCGGCGCCACTGGGACCACTGCCGTGAGGTTGTACTTCTCGACGACAGCCAGCCCGCCTGCCGGGTTGAGCCACTTCTGGGTGACGCCGAGATACAGGAAGTTCACTCCGACGAACAGCCGGAGGAGGGGTGCGACCGGCAATCGGTCGATGCCCGCCTTCGAGAACAGTTCGGCCGGCGTCGCCAGGCTGCGTGCGCGACTGGCGAGTGTGCCCTGGGTGACCACCAGGCGCCGGAGGAGCATGTCCGCACTCGGCTGGCCAGCCCCGACGATCATGATGCCCAGGAAGCCAGCGACGTACTCACTGGCCAGCAAGAGTGTGCTGTCAGTGGCCAGGAGACCGAGATAGACGACCAGCCCGACCGTCGCAACCACTCGCGTCGCCAGCCCGAACAGTAACAGAAAGCCGATGCCGACCTGCAGGAGCCGTGCCTCGACCGGGAGACTCGGCGTGAACAGGTAGCCGGCGAAACCGGCACCCACCAGCGGAAGCCCCACCGTCAGTCGCAACATCCAGGGCAGGTACGGCCGATAGGACTGCAACGTTCGGCTGGCGACAGCGAAGTCCGGGATCGAGCCCGCAAACCGGAGATAGCCCACTGCAAGTACGAGCACACCGATTGCACCGGCACCCAGCAGCGCGACACTCGCCGGGTCAGTGAACACAGCAGTGAAAAGCTCGGCCACGCTACCGGTGCTTTCCTCGTCAGTGACGTACTTGACGTGAGCGCTTGCCGACCCAGTGAAAATCACCGAAGCGAGAGCAGCCAGCAGGAAGGTCCCAAACGGGCGTTTTGAAGGTGTTCGCATAGGACTGATATGGCTGCAACGAACAATACGGTTGGCTTCCCGGAAGGACATGTCGTGGCCGAAACGAGCAATGAGTACTCGATGACACCTTTCGCCCCGATGTTCTGACACTAAAGCGACAATACAGTCCGGCAAGCTCGATCAGCCGATCGCACGCCCCGTGACGAACGTGAGGATCGCGGCGAGGATACCCGGTGTGAAACCCGTAGCTGGCGATCGGATCTGTGGGCAATCACGACGTACAGAGAGTCCTCGCGGCCCCGCTGTGATGTGAACTGACGGCGCTTGGCGGCCTCAAGTTCCGGGGACATGTGAAAGTTAATAATTATTTGAAAGTTAAACTACATCGACACACTCATATACCGGTGTAAGGCAGCAGAACATATGGGCGCTAGACCGACCCGTAGACAGCTCCTCTCGGGAATCTGTGGTGGCGGGGTAGCCGCTTTGAGCGGTTGCGCCGGTTCCATTCCTGGGTTCAGCTCGGGTGGGAGTGACGGACGCGACGGAATCGATCGGACAATCAAAATCGGGACGATGCTTCCGCTGAGTGGTCCTCGAAGTGCAATCGGGGAATCCGTTCGGGAGGCCGCCGTGCTACCGATCGATCAAGTTCGAGACGAAGTTGCTCTCACATTCAAGCAGCGATCTGTCGATACGGAGAGTGATCCGACTACGGCCGCCCGGAAAGCCAAATCGCTGGTCGAAGAGGGGTACCCGATGGTTACTGGTCCGCTCGATTCGGATATCGTCTTGCAAGCGACCCAGCAGGTGTTGATTCCATACAAAACCGTCTGCTGTTCTCCGGGAGCGACCACACCGACGCTCACAACGCTCAACGACCTCGGGTACGTCTTCCGGACCGCTATCTCCGATAGGATTCAGGGGAGCCTTCTGGCCGACACCGTGGCCAGGAGACTCGATTACGACACTGCGGGTACTCTCTACGTGAATAACGATTACGGATGGCAGCTAAGTCAGGCGTTTAGCCAATCCTTTCGCCGAGATTACGGCAGCACGATAACCGACCAGGTCCCCATCGAAAATACGTCAAATTCCTACATTGAGGCGATCGAACAGGCCACGGAGGGTGATCCCGACGCGCTCGTCCTCGTTGCGTATCCGGAGATGGGCGAGTCACTGTTGTCCGATGTGCTGTCTCGAACCGACGCAGATATTCTCTGTACTGACAGCCTACGGACCGGCGAGATGCACGACCGAGTCGAACGCTCACTCGATGGGGTCCGTGGGCTTGCACCCCTCGTCGACGGTCCGGGAAGCGAGACTTTCGCCAATCTCTACATGGAGGCGACCGGCAACGAGCCGGGTGTCTTCGAGTCGTATGCCTACGATGGGACGGCAGTGTTGTTGCTCGCAAACGCATATGCCGGGAAAAACGACGCCAAATCGATCCAGCATGCTATTCGACGTGTCACGAGTTCGGGTGGAACTGAGATTACGCCCGATACACTTGCCGACGGCCTCCGCCGTGCAGCACGGGGCCAATCCATCGAATATCGGGGAGCGTCTAACGAAACGCGGTTCGACGAAAACGGCGACCCGACGGATACGACCTTCGAGTATTGGGCGTACGACAACAGTGCTGATAGTGGAATTACGGAACTCGATCGAATCAAACCATGAATCTGTCTTCGATCCCATCGATGCTCGTTCCGGGGTTCATCAGACGCCGGTACCTCGCAAAGTTCGTCCTCGCCATCCTGTCGGTTGTCCTCGTGATTGCTGCGGTGGGAGCAGTCAGTTACGTAGAAATCAACGGGACGGTTCGGGCAGACGCCAATGCGCAGCTTGAAACGACTGCGGAAATGCAGGCCGAGCAAATCAGCTCCTGGGTCGAGTCTCTGACTGTCCAGACCCGCACAGCGTCTGCGTCTCCTGTCCTACGGGAAGGCAATACACAGGAGGTCCAAGGCCACCTCGTCGAAGAACAGGCCCGGATGGGCGTCAACGTCCGGGCGATACACTACATCGATGCCGCTACTGGGAAGATTGTCACGAGTACGAACCCGGTCTATCGAGACACGACACTGGAGAGTCTCGAAGAACCCTGGGCCGACAAAGAGTTCCGGAGTGGGTTCGATCTTGACGAGGAAGTGTGGACATCCCCGCAGGCCTACGAGTCACCGACGCTGGACGACCAAGTCATGGCCTTTGCCAGCCCGGTCCCGGATCGGCCCGACCGTGTCGTCGTGGTCATCGGGACACTGGAGTACCGTATCGAACAGTTACAACAAGAGAACACCTCACAGTCGACAGTCATCCTCGACGCAGAGGGGAACGACGTTTTCCAATCGGCCAACACATCGATCGACAGCGGTGGCGATGCACTCGAAGCCGCACTCGGTGGACGAGTGACCCGGACAAGCAACGGCGGGACCGTCCAGGCGTACGTTCCAGTCAGCAATACCCCTTGGGTCGCTGTCTCTAGAGTTCCCGCTGAGGAAGCCTACGGGGTGGCGACCAACGTTGGACACAACGTCATCTTAATGGTGTTGCTGAGCCTTGGAGCGCTGGGTATCGTCGCAGTCGTGCTCGGCCGTCAGACTGTCGCACCACTGACAACACTACGCGATCGGGCAGCAAAGATGGAAGCTGGTGATCTCGAGGTCGAGCTGGAGACAGACCGCATCGACGAGATCGGTCGCCTATACGATGGATTTGACAGTATGCGTAACTCGTTGCGCGAACAGATAACCGAGGCCGAGCAAGCTCGCAAGCAGGCGGAGGTTTCCCGGGCAGAAGCGATGGAGATGAACGAGTACCTCCAGGATAAAGCCGAGGAATACAGCCAGATCATGGGCGAGTGTGCAAGCGGCGATCTCACTCAACGGATGGAAACCGACGGCGAGAACGACGCGATGGACCGGATCGCCACCGACTTCAACGAGATGATCGAGGAACTGGAGAACACGACCGGCCAGCTCAGGCACTTCGCCAAGGAAGTCGAGCAGGCCGGTGAAAGTGTCGAAAGCTCGGCTGAAAGTCTTCGAGGTGCCTCAGAGCAGGTCGCAGAATCGATCCAACGTATCTCCGACGATGCCTACAAGCAGCGTGAACGACTCGACGATCTCTCGACGACAATCGAGAATATCGTCGATCAGCTCGAACCGATCGCACGGGAGACCGATGTCGACGTTCAGACGTCGCTCGACCAGCTCAGAGACGTGACTGAAACGGTCGAGGAACTCGCTGAGGCAGTCGAAGTGACCATGGCCGAATCCGAAAACGTCGCTGGTGCTGCAGAGGAGCAGACAGCTGAACTCTCGGAAGTATCACAGCGGGCACAGGACTTGACCCGGTATGCCGGACCGCTCAAGGACGTTCTCGATAGTTTCGAAACTGAATCGAAACACGAGTTCTACTTCCCGACTGGAGCGGGTTCGCCAACAGTAAACGAAGAAGAGTAACTCAGCCAACTGTCTCTCGGTGTAGGCTCGCAGAGATATTTTTCATTTCAAAGTGACAAAACGCGGTCGTTCGTTGGCGGTGGCGCTCTCAGTACGAATCCACGTCGGTTCCGACAGAGCAGACGTACTCGCCGGTCCCCACCTGCGGGAGTCGACGCGTTCGCCAAAAGATTCCCGAAGAGTCGGCACTGACCCGCTCTTTGACCGAGCCGAACACGTCGGTGACGGTAAACAGCGTCTCGCCCGATTCGACGCGGTCGCCGAGGTCGGGTTCGAACCTGATCAGCCCGCCAGCCGGCGCGCCGTACTGGTCGAACCCGCCCGCCCGTGTCTGGGCAGCCATCGTCGCCTGCTCGGCGAGGAAGTCGTAGTGTTTGAGTACGTTCCATACGCCGTCGAGTCCGGCCTGAATCGAGGATTCGTCCCAGCCAACTGCCCCGCCGAGTTCGGGGTCGATCGTCGGGATGCCCTCGTCGGGGGCCGCCCGCGCCAGCTGGCCGTCTGGTCCTTTCTGGTCGAGGACGTACCCGCAGCCGAAGGCCTTCGCGAGTTCGAGGCAGTCGTCGTGCAGGCGGTGGCGCGACCCACATCGGACGCGCGTCTCGTCGATCATCCGACTGGTCGACCCTTGGTGGAGATCCAAAATGAGGTCCGCCCGGGTGGCCGCCTCGAAGGTCGCCGCGGCGATGCGTTCGCTGGTCGTCCCGGTTTCCTCGCCCGGAAAAGCCCGGTTGAGCTTCGTATCGTCCAGCGGGTTGCGGTGTTCGGCCACCTGGAACCCGTGGTAGTTGACGATCCCGACGAGCAGGATCGTCCCTCGGAGCTGCTGGGGATCGAGTTCGGGGACGAGGCGGTTGAGGACGCCAACGCCGTTGAGTTCGTCGCCGTCGCTGGCCGCCTGGAGATAAAGTGTGTCACCGTCGTCGCGCCCGTTGACGACCGCGACCGGCAGGCCGACCGGGCTCCCGTCGCGCGTCTCGCCGACCTGTAGCCGTCCGGTGTCGATCTCGCCGGGATCGGCACTGGCCGTGCCCAGACTCGTCATTGTGGATGGTGGATAGGGCCATCACCTTGAGCGGTTCGATGTCTCCGAGCGTTGCCGGAAGGCCGGGACGTTCTTGACCCGGGCCCATCAACTGAATGCCGTGTCCGGACAATCAGACGGTAAAGCCCGGTTGCTCGACGCCCTCGATGTCCGGGGGCATCTCCGTCGGGGGATCGCGGTCGGGATCGTCGTCGCCGTGGCAACGTACCTGCTGTTCGTCGCGGGGAGCGGCCCGCTCGGGACGCAGGTACTGTACCTCTCGCTGACAGTCGTCCTCGCGCTGACCACGTCGGCCGTCGTGGCGACGATTCTGGTCGGGGCCGAGGCGTACAAACTCGCCCGCGAGGAGCAACCAGCCGAGTCGTAATTCAACGGACGGCCCGTGAGAAGTCGGGGCGACGTCACTCACCAGCCATCGCGGCCAGTCGTTCGGCCCCGCTACGAGTTCCCTTGGCGATCAGTACGTCGCCGGCCTCGATCCCGGTCTCGGGACCGGGCGAAAGTTCCCAGTCCGTCCGATGCTTGCCGGTCGGCTGATCGCTCGGTCGCCGGACTGCGATGACGCGCATCCCCGTCTCGGTCTTCACCTCGAGATCGCCCAGCGTCGATCCGGCGAGGGGACTCCCCGCAGCGACGCGCTCACGGACGATCACCTCGTCGCTTTCCTCGACCGCGGCCGCGACCACAGGGTGAGTGCCGAGCCCGCGGAGGACGCCTTCGCTGATCTCGAGAGCAGCGTCGGAGATAACCTCCGTCGAGCGCGCCAGGTGGACCAGCCCGCGCAACTGCACCGGCTCCTCGACCCGCCCGGCCGCCCGGAGCGTCCAGGCCTCGAAACGCGACTGCAGCGCGTCGACTTCGGCCTCCAGTTCCAGGACCTCCTCGGCGACGGCCTCGCTGTCGAACAGTACGGCGCCGTAGGCGAGATCGACAGCGAGTTCGCTCATATTCTTCATCAGGACGATCGAATCGACCGCGCGCTCTAGGTCCTCGATACCGCTTTCGGGCGGCGACGGTGGCTCGTACTCCTTGCCCGTCGTCGCCGCGAAGACCGCCGCGATACCGTCCTCTGGACCACGTGCCAGGAGCACGTCGTCCGTCCGTAGCGTCGTCCCGGCCGTCGGGTTGAGAAGCCACTCGCCAGCCCGCCGGATCGCAATGATTCGAACTCCCGTCGCGGTCTCGAGGTTGAGGTCGCCGAGCGTCTCCCCGGCGTACGCCGAGTCCGGCCCGACGGTGGTCCTGACGAGGGTCTCGATGGCCTCCGGGAGCGTCGCTCGCATCGCGGATGGAAGGCCGATGTCCTCGAGGACGACCTTGGCGATGTCGCCTGCCGCGTCGGAGATCTTCTCCGCCGCCCCGACCATCCCCAGGACCGGCGCCAGCGCCTCGGCGTCCTCCGGATTGCGGGCGGCCATCAGCAGGCTCATACGGGCCTGGAGATGGAGAACGTCCATGCGTTCCTCCAGAACGAGGACCTCCTCTGCGATCTCGTCGCTGCTCAACAGCACCGCCGAGTACGACAAGTCGATCAACAACTCGGCGGTGTCTTTCATCTCGGCCAGCACGTCTTTGACGCTGACCGGCTCGTAGCTGACGTCCTCGCCTGCGACCATCGGTTCCGGCTTCATCGCCGCGGGTCAAAAGCGTTGCCCGGCAGTTGACACGGGTCGTTTATGCCATGACTGTGAGACGACCCGGACTGGACGGATGGTCAACCGTGGCCGTCTATCGGCCTAAAACGGCTAACGAAGACCGCTTGAAGAGAACGACCGCGGCAGAGACGCCGGGAACGATAATATTTTTCCCCGACGGACTGGAGTTTACGGTATGTCTGAGCAGCTCCAGAAGGGACTGGAAGGTGTACTCGTCGGCGAGTCGTCGTTGAGCGACATCGACGGCGACGCGGGGCGGCTCGTCTACCGGGGGTACGCGATCGAGGACCTCGCCAGGAACGCCAGTTTCGAGGAAGTGCTGTATCTCCTCTGGGAGGGGCACCTCCCGACGACGGCGGAACTCGAGACCTTCAGCGAGCGGATGGCAAGCGAACGCGAACTCACCGACGCGGTACTCTCGACCGTCCGGGAACTGGCCGCGGCCGAAGAGAACCCGATGGCCGCACTCCGGACTGCCGTCTCGATGCTGTCGGCCTACGACCCAGACGATTCGACGGGAGAGGCCGGCGACGGCGAGATAGTCCGGCGGAAAGGGCGGCGAGTGACGGCGAAGATGCCGACGATCGTCGCTGCCTACAAGCGCATCCGGGACGGCGAGGAACCGATCGAGCCGCGCTCCGACCTCGCCCACGCCGAGAACTTCCTGTACATGCTCAACGGCGAGGTTCCCGAAGAGACCCTCGCGGACGTCTTCGACATGGCCCTAGTCGTTCACGCCGACCACGGTATCAACGCCTCGACGTTCGCGGCAATGGTCACGGCTTCGACGCTGTCTGATCTGCACAGTTCGGTCACCAGCGCCATCGGCGCGCTGAAAGGGGATCTCCACGGCGGCGCGAACCAGAACGTAATGCGCACCTTGCTGGAGATCGACGAGAGCGATCTCACCGCCGTCGAGTGGGCTCGAGACGCCCTCGAGTCCGGTGAGCGCATTCCCGGGTTCGGCCACCGCGTCTACAACGTCAAGGACCCACGCGCGAAGATCCTCGGCGCGAAGTCCAAGGCGCTTGGCAAGGCTGCCGACGAGTTCAAGTGGTACTCCTACAGCCGCGCCATCGAGGAGTTCATGAAAAAGGAGACTGGCATCGCCCCGAACGTCGACTTCTATTCGGCGTCGATGTACTACCAGATGGGGATCCCGATCGACCTCTATACGCCCATCTTCGCGATGAGTCGCGTCGGCGGCTGGGTCGCCCACGTGCTCGAATACCAGGACGACAACCGCCTCATCCGTCCCCGTGCTCGCTACGTCGGTCCCGACGATCGGGAGTTCGTCCGGATCGACCGGCGTTGATGGGTCGCCGGGCGGTGCCAGACTCGGCGAGAGAGCGTGCCGAACCACCGCGACGAAGAGGGTCCTCCCAGGCCTGTCGCATGCACGTCCACGGACGGCATCCGGTCGAAGACGCACCTCCTCTGAATCGGTCGCCAGGGAGTTCGTGATCGGCGCTTCGGTGATAGTGGTCGTCATCTACCCCGTAGGTTTCGGGTCGGTCTCGATGCCGGTGTGAAAACCGTCCTGTCAGCCCAAAACGTATGCCATCTCGACGAGCAGTGCTCGCCATATGAGCCGTCCGATCCCCATCCTCCTGGTCGTCGCCATCGTCGCGGTGGCGGGCTGTACGGCGACCCCTGCACCCGCCGAAACACGGACGCCGACCGTTACTGAAACCGCGACACCGACGGCGACTGCGGCAAGCCCGACGGCGACGACCCCGACCGAGACCCCATCGCCGACGCCTACGACGACGAGCGATCCCACGACGGTTCCGGATGGAGACGACGTCCCGGTCGTCATCAGCAGTATCGACGACAAGCGTCACACACTCCACGTTTCGATCACGAACGAATCGGCCGTCCTCTTCAACGAGACGGTCACGGTCAACGCCGAAGCAGAGCGGACGATCACGACACTCCGGGGACCGGACACTACCTACCGAATACAGGCGACGATGGACGGCAAGTCGATCGACGAGAACGTGACGCTGTATCCGGGCTATCTCGAGAGCCAGATCAGGATCAACGACGCCAGCGGACTCGAATACGCCAGTTTAGTCAACTAGGCCGGCGCCCGTCGCCGTCCGGCTACTGGGGATCGATCGCGTCCAGCGCAGCCCGATCCTCGTCGGTCAACTCGATCTGCGTGGCGGCGACGTTCGATTCGAGGTGCTCGACGCTCGACGTGCCAGGGATCGGCAGCGTCACGTCGGAGTGATCCAGCAGCCACGCCAGTGCGATCTGTCGCCGGGTCGCGTCGTGATTCGCGGCGACGTCGTCGAGCACGCCCGCCACGCCCTCGTCGTCGACGGTGTACATCGGCCCCCAGGGGATGAAGCCGACATGGTGTGCTTCGCAAGCTTCCAGAACTGCCTCATCGTCGCGGTTGCCGACGTTGTAGCGGTTCTGGACCGTCGCAATGTCGACGATGTCCATCGCCGTTTCGAGTTGCTCGACGGTGACATTCGAGAGGCCGAGGAGTTCGATCTGGCCGGCGTCTTTCATCTCGGCGAACGCCTGGACCGACTCCTCGAAGTCAGTATCGGGGTCCGGACGGTGGAACTGATAAAGGTCGATCTGATCGGTCCGCAGTCGATCGAGGCTGGCCAGCACCTGGTTGTGGAGGTACTCGGGATCGCCGTGTGGCGTCCACTCGCCGTCGCGGTGGCGCAGCAGGCCGGCCTTCGAGGCGACGAGGACATCGTCGTCCTCGGTGAGAGCTTTGCCGAGCAATCGCTCGCTGACGCCCGGCCCGTAGGAGTCAGCAGTGTCGATGAAGTCCACACCGAGCTCGACCGCGCGGCGGATCACGTCTGTGGCCGCGTCTTCGTCGGCGGGCGGGCCGATGATGTCCTCGCCGGTAAGCCGCATTGCGCCGAACCCGAGTCGGTGGACGGTCTTCTCGCCGCCGATATCGAAGGTACTGCTTTCGTTCGTCAGGTCGCTCGTCATACGTACAATAGGGAGGGGCGCCTGTCTCAAAGGTGTGGGGGGTCGGTTCCGGCAGTGGCAGGGTTCGCCGTCGTCCCGCAAAGTTACCACCGTCCGGTCGCAACTGCCGACATGCTCACGCGCGAGGATGTCCTGGCCGCTCGCGACCGCGTCACCGAGACGGCCAGACATACGCCCCTGGAGCGCTCGTACTCCCTCTCTGCGATGACTAGCGCGGATGTCCACCTCAAGTACGAGACCGTCCAGCGGACGGGGTCGTTCAAGATTCGCGGGGCGACCAACCGGATCTCGACGCTCACCGACGACCAGCAGGCGGCCGGCGTCGTGACGGCCAGTGCCGGCAACCACGCCCAGGGCGTGGCCCTCGCAGCCAGTCGCATGGGAGTCGATTCGACGATCGTCATGCCCGAGCGCGCGCCCGTCGCGAAGGTCAAGGCGACCCGGAGCTACGGCGGTCGTGTCGTCCTCCACGGCGAGGACTACGACGTTGCGGCCGAGCGCGCTCACGAGATCGCCGAGCAAGAGGGACGAACCTACGTCCCGGCGTTCGACGACGAGGCCGTGATGGCCGGCCAGGGAACGCTCGGCCTGGAGATCGCCGCGGACTGTCCCGAGGTTGACACAGTGGTCGTCGCGGTCGGCGGCGGCGGTCTGATAAGCGGCGTCGCCACGGCGCTGAAGGGGTGGAACGAAGACGTCCGCGTGATCGGCGTCCAGGCCGAGGGCGCGGCGAGTCTCCCCCAGTCGCTCGAACGCGGCGAGATCGTCGAGCGCGAGGGCGTCGAGACGATCGCCGACGGCATCGCAACGCGGAAAGTCGGCGATCAGACGTTTGACGTGATTCGAGACCGGGTCGACGAAGTCGTCACGGTCCCGGACTCGGCGATCGCCGTCGCGGTGACGACGCTGCTCGAACGCACCAAGACGCTCGTCGAAGGGGCTGGCGCGGTGCCCGTCGCTGCACTGCTGGAAGGGGCCTTCGAGTACGAGGACGGCGAAACGGTCGTGCCCGTGCTCAGCGGGGGAAACATTGACCTCAACGTGCTGACGACGGTCATCATGCGCGGGTTGATCGAGACGGGGCGGTATCTCCGGATCCGAACCGTCCTCGAGGATCGGCCCGGTGCGCTGGAGGAACTCGTCGAGGTGATCTCACGGGAGCGGGGCAACATCTACGCGATCGAGCACGACCGCGCCTCGCGGGACATTGCGATGGACGATACCGTGGTCGATCTGGACATCGAGACCCGTGGCCCCGAACACGTCGAGTCGTTGCTCGATGCACTCCGTAGCAGTGGGTACGAGGTCGACGTGCTGGTATAGGGCGGGCGACTATGAAGGAGACACCTGGCCTCCTTTGGTACCGTCGTCTACTGCTCCCGGCATTTCCGCCCGGTGATGTCTCGCATCGAACCGACGACGCCCAGGATCGTTCCCTCCTCGTCCCGCAACGGGTAGTCACGGACCGAAAACGTCCGTATCTCGCCGTCGGGCGCCGCCCGCGTCACCTCGTAGCTGAGGATTTCCCCCTCGAAGACGCGTCTCTCGCGAGCAGCCATCTCCGCATCCCACGTCTCACCCAGGACCTCCGGCAGCGATACCGCTCCCACGTCGCATCCGTCGATCCCGTGAAACTCGCGGTAGCGCTCGTTAGCAAACACGAGCGTGTAGTCGGTGTCGATGGCGGCTATCAGGTCGCTAGCTGACTCGACGGCCCGCTCGTACACCCGGAGGTCCGCCCGCTGTTCGCGCAGGCGCCGCTCGCTCTCGGCCCGGTGGATCGCGTGGGCGACATCCTCTGCCACCTCGATCAGCAAGTCGCGTTCGCGCTCGTCCAGAAATTCCGCACGCTCGCTGGCGACGCCCACCACCCCGTAGCAGAGGTCATCGTAGTTCAGTGGGGCGGCCGCGATTCCGTGGATTCCGTGGGTGCGGGCCGGGACACGCCACGATCCGGTCCCGTCCTCGCAGATTGACTCGACCGCAGTCAGTTCCCCATCTCGAAGCGCCCGGGCGGTCGGCTCGTCGCTGTCGGTTCTGACCGTCACCGCATCGAGATACCCCTCGGCCCCTCCGGCACTCGCCCGCGGCTGGACGGTCTCGCCCTCGCGTTCTCCCAGCCAGACCAGTCGGTAGGGCGCCTCGCGGCTGAGCACTGTACAGACACCCCGGTCGATCTCCGGACGACTCTCGGCGCGCACCAGTCGCTGATTGACGGCCCGTAGCACCCGCTGAATACGCTGCATGATGCGTGCGTGTTCCTGACTGTGATAGGTGGTGACCGCATTGGTCACCCGGTTGGCCAGCACTGCGTACTGGCTGGAGCCGGTACCCTTCTGGAGGTAGTCGGTCACACCGCAGGCGATCGCCTCGCTCGCGATTTCTTCAGAGCCCCTGCCAGTATAGAGGACAAACGGTAGTTCCGGGTCCATCTCGCGGACGGCCTCGAGAAAATCGATCCCGTCCATCCCCGGCATCTCGTAGTCGCTGACGATGCAGTCGACTGCTGAATCGTCGAGTATCTCCAGTGCCGTCTCAGCACTCGCTGCGGTGTCGACGGTCAACTGCTGATCCTCGCGTTCGAGGAGTATCGCGACCGTCTCCCGGATGGCGGGCTCGTCGTCGACGTGCAACACGACGATCTCATCACCCATTTCCATGTGTGTCGTTCACATTCAACACGAAGGGAAATAAAATACCTGCACGATTTACCGTTTGGGAAGGGGCAAGCCGCGATCCGCTACAGAAAGTCCCGGACCTCGCTGTAGTACATGTCGTGGTGGTCGACGGCGTCGATCTCGCGAGCGATCTTGACTGCGAGGACGTGCCAGCACAGGGTCGTGGGATCGTCGGGATCGAGGTTGTAGGCGGCGTCCTCGCAGGTACAGCCCTCCCCTTCGATGACGTACTCATCGCTGTGGCCGACGACTACCGTGAAGTCCTGATACTCTTTAACGCGGTTCTCGCCGACGGCTTCGATGGCTCGCACCCCGCGGGATCCGTGGACGGTTGTGATACGGTCGACTACGTCGGAGGTGAGTTCACCAGCCTCGGACAGGGCCGCCTGCCACTTTTCGACTGCCGTCACTGTCCGGGATTGGACGGCGGGCGCCTAAACAGTTCTGTGCGAAACCCGCCGACGCGACCCACAGGCCAGGGGGCCATAGTTCGATAGGGCCAACAGACACTTATATATGTATTTCAATATAAATGATCTTCGCTCATCTCGCCAGTAGGGAGGATAGTGAGAGACGAGCCGTCGTCGGTCGACGGCTCGGGGCTGGAGCGAAGACGGGGGAATCAGTATCTCAGCGGACGGTTGTGGACCCGACCGGAGTCAGCGGGTTAGTCGCCGTCCTCACCAGCCGGGTTGGATCGAAGGAGCGACAACAGTTCGCTGACGGCGGCCGACTTGGATGGTTAGCTGTTGAGCTCCGCCCAGACCATCCGGTGGTCGGATGCAGCCCGGACAGTCTCAATACGATCATCGCCCGGTCTGGGCCACACGACACCACTGTCCTCATAAGAGAGCGACGGCGACGGAAGGACTCGATCTAGCTGTGCGACGACTGTTTCACCATCACCGGACTGACCCGGCCTGGGCCCACGAATTCGGGTGGCATGTGGTTTGCCGAGGTTCTCGGCACCCGGACTACTCGGGAGTTCACCGGTGTAGAAGTCGTCGTTTTCGCGGAAGAAGGTCTGTCCCGGTTTCAGGATTCGGGCGGTCGATATCGCAGCGTTCTGGTCGCCCATGAGCACGTACTGGTCGTCCCAGAGGCCACCCTCGGTACCGTCGTCATCGTAGATGTAGTCGGCGTTGGCCACGTAGTCGGCCCAGAAGCGGACTTCGTCGTGATTCCAACGACCGTTGAAGTTGTTCGGTCCGTCGTACTGAGGCGGCGTTGGGTGTGAAGTGAGGATGTGAACGGATTCGCCGTCCATCCGAACCGGGACGTCGGCATGCGTCTTCGAGGAGAGACGGAACACCTCCGTCTCGTCAGGGTTAATGTAGCGCCCGTTCTTGTTGAGGTTCATCGAACCGTCGTTGATCGGCATCAAGTTGCCCGGCATATCCGCCCACTTGAACGTCTGGAAGGTCCGGATATCGTCCTCCATAATCGGGTTCTGGCTCGCAACAGCCAGCCCGTACTGTCCGGGGTAGACCCCGAAGCCATAGGCGTCACCGGGAGCCTCACCCGCAGATCCATCCTTGTTGAAGTCGTAGTCCTTTTCGGGGAGTACGCCAGTGTTGACGGGCGGCTGAAACGTGTACGGGAACGCGATCGGCTCCAGATCAGGCCGCTGGGGTTCCCGAAGATAGTTATCGATGAACGCCCGGATGTTGGTCGTGCCTGTCCGCTTGCCCTCCTGAATGTTGTTCGTCAACTCGTTGACTACCAGGACGTCCGGGCGCATCTCCTGGATGAGTTCTGCGGCGGCGCCAGCTTGGTCGTCTCCGGTCTTCTGGACCTGGGACGTTTGGAGGTCCTCGATATTGAACTGCGCAAAGCGCGTCGCGGAGCGATCCTCATATGCGCTTGCTGTGCCGATGATACCCGCAGTCGCTGCTGTCGCGCCAATCCCCTTCAAGAACGTCCGCCTGGTCGTATCGTGCAACATCGTTTATTTATATGCGTCTTTTATTTATAAATGACCGGGGTACCTAATGATATTTAAAGAAGATTGTTACGGGCGTCACTGGCGTGGCAGCGGCGAATCGTCACAACCGGCTGGCGCATTAATTCTCGTGAGACACCGGTGAAAAGTGAATTCAGACGCCGTCATCGCTGATTTCGTACTATCGATCGGATATTGGCCGTCGCGGATGCCGTGACGGCACAGTACTTGCGTCCCCGATATTTTTATAGAAGAAGTGATCGTCTGAAACGACCGCTTCCAGACTCGTTTATATAATCAAAGTATTAAGATATGAAAGGGGACGAGAGGACCTTTCAACAACCCTCACTGGTCATTCCGTCCGGGAGCCCGAGAGCGAGGGGCTTTTGCTCGCGGCTATCGCAGCGGAGATATGCGCGAACGTGAGGGCCGGGTCACGGTTGAGGTCCCCGAACAGTCCGGAGAGGGGATCGGTGACGACGTCTTCTTCAATCCCGTCCAAGAGCTGAACCGCGACCTGACCATCGCGACGATCCGGGCGTATCGCGAGCGGATCGACGACCGTGGCGAGCACCCGGTCGAAACCTACCTGGACGCGACCGCAGCTACCGGGATCCGCGGCGTGCGTGCGGCAGCCAACGGGTTCGACACGACGCTCTGTGACGTCGATAGTGACGCTGTTGAACGCTGTCGGGCCAATCTCGAGGCGAACGCTCTCGATGGAGAGGTGATCCACCGGGATGTAAACGCCCTCATGCACGAGAGACAGTTCGATGTCGTGGATCTGGACCCTTTCGGGACGCCGATCCCCTTCGCCGACGCTGCCATCCAGAGTGCGAGTCGCCTGCTCGCCGTGACAGCGACCGACCTCGCGCCGCTGTGTGGCGCGCACTTTCAAAGCGGTGTGCGCTCGTACAGTGCCGTCCCGCGCAACACCGAGTACCACGGAGAGATGGGCGTCCGTATCCTCCTAGGGTCGCTGGTCCGGACTGCCGCTCGCTACGACGTGGCCGCCGAGCCCATCCTCACCCACGCCACCGACCACTACGTCCGGACGTACCTCGAATTCGACTACGGCGCACAGGTGGCCGACGACGCTATCGGGGAACTCGGGTACGCCCACCACTGTCAGCACTGTCTCCATCGCTCGACGGAAGTGGGATTGATTGCCAATCCACCCGAGGCCTGTCCCCACTGTGGCGAACACCTCCAGACGGCCGGCCCCCTGTGGCTCGGACGGACCCACGAGAGGGCGTTTCTCGATCGAGTCGGGGATCACGTCGACGACGATATGGGGACGGCGGAGAACGCTTGCGAGTTGCTGGAGACGCTGGCGGCAGAACTCGACGAGCCGACGCACTACGATCAACACCGTCTGTGTAAGCGCTGGGAGCGCTCGGCCGCGTCAATGGCGGACTTCCTTGCGGAGCTACGGGCGGCGGGCTACGAAGCCAGTCGAACGCACTACGGCGGGACGACGTTCAAGACCGACGCCGATGTCCCCGAGATCCGCGAGGCGACGGCCTGACGCGTCGCTACAGAAGCTCACCCCTTCAGAGGAGGGAAGAAGTCAAGCGACACGGCAAGACGACTCACGCGAACGCGCTCGCCAGTCGCGAGACGACGTAGTTCCCGAACGCGTATACAGGCCGGAACAGGTGGTTGAGGAGCGCCAGCAGTCCGAGGACGCCGCCAAGCGTCTGGAGTTCGCCGGGCGATGCTCCGAGGAACAGTACCAAGACGACCCCGGCCAGCAACGGTCCCAGCGGGACCGACGCCAGATAGGTCGCGAACGCGGGGTGGTCGATCCACTCACGGAGCGTCTGGCGGGTGGCGATCCCCGCCACACCGATGGCGAAGACGCCCACCGCGAGGAGGGGCGTGGCCGACTGGCTCACAACCCCGAGAGCGATCAACAGCACGGCTGCGGTGAACCCCCCACCGGTCATCTGCCGGATCCAGCCGACCAGTCGCTGGTCCATGCACACCACTGTGGTGTGCTGACCTAATCAGTTTTCGTTCCGGGCACGGACGACGGTACCTCGGGAGATCGACACGTGACCGTCCCTCGCCGTCAAGAGTGGTGATGATTGGCGCTCTCCTTCGACGGCCTGTCGAGCAGTTCTGTCCGTGCGACGACCGGCCAAGCGGTTTTGTCGCCGGCACCCGGAACTCGGGCATGGCTTCGACCGCACGGACAGTTCTGGGGACCGGGCGCGAGATCGTCGGTCTGGCGCAGTCTTCCCGACTCTCCTTTCTCGCTGCCGCCACGGCCTACTACGCGTTCGTGTCGGTATTTCCCCTGGTTCTGCTGATCATCGCCGTCGGATCGCTCCTCGGCGGCGACGCGCTGGCAGGACAGGTCGTCGCCACGGTCGGTGGCGCCCTTTCACCAAGCGGGCGAGCGTTGCTCCGCGAGGCGCTCGTGAGCGGGGCCGGCCGAGGCGGGGCGACCCTCGTGGGCGTCGGCGTACTGCTCTGGAGCGGGTTACGCGTCTTCCGCGGCCTCACACTCGCGTTCGCGACAGTCTACGGTACCGACGACGAGACGACGTTCCTCGGGCAGATTGCGAGCGCCGCCCTCGCCCTTTTCGCGCTCGGCGTGGCAATCTTCGCAGTCGTGGCTGGGGCCGTTGCCCTCTCCCAGACGGGCGTCGTGCTAGTTGGCCTGGTGGGAACGATCGTGATTATCCTGTCGCTGTCGATCGTTCTGCTCCCGCTGTACGTCGTCTTTCCCGACGTTCGCGTCGAGTTTCGCGAAGCCGTGCCCGGGGCGATCACCGCGGCCGTCGGCTGGACGCTGTTGAGCGTTCTCTTTCGATTCTACGCCGCCAACGCGGGTCAGTTCGACGTCTACGGCGTCGTCGGGGGTGTGTTGCTGTTCGTCACCTGGCTGTACTTCGGCGCGAGCATCCTCCTGCTGGGGGCGGTCGTCAACGCCACCCTGGCCGGACGAGACCGGCAACTACAACTTGAGGGCGATCACAGAGAGAGCCAACCACTGACAATGACCGGGACGGACGGCACGGCCGGGGACGGGCCGGACGAGAGGGATGGGACCGAACGACCGGACGCCCCGGACGCCGGCGTGGACTCGGCGACTACCGAACGGGGTGACGTCACCGACTCACGAAACGGCGAACGCCGAACTGATGATACGGACGCGGACATCGGGGAGCTACGCGCGGAGATCGACCGCCTTGAAGCGGAGATTGACGACCGGACCGTCCACCGCGAGGATGTCGAGGGCGACCTCCGACGGTACGTCCGCCGTCGCGTCCGGCGCGGGCACGCCCACAGCTGGGGTCCCTACCTCGTGCTCCTCTACGGGACGGTCATGACGCTCGGGGCGTTTTACTTTCTTGGGGGCGGCTGGGCCGTCCTCGCGATGCTCGTGATCTGGCTGTCGACGCTCGGGCTGTACGCACTCATGGTCGTCGTCGGGGTGACGGTCAAACTCGTCGGCGCGCCGGGACGAGCGCTCGATCGCTTGCGGGACTGGCGGTCGTGACCGCGACAGCCGTCGAGGCAGCTGGCTGGTTCGGCGTCTCGCTGGTGTCGCTGCTCGGCGATCCGCTGGTGATCGTCGGCCTCGGGATCGTCGTCTACTTCTTCGGGGATTGGTTGCCAGTGATCGGCGACCGACTCGACGCCGACCGCGGTGCCCTGCTGTTCGCGTCGATCGTCGGCGCGATGGCGCTGTCGATCACGCTGAAAACGGGGTTCGCACTCGAGCGACCGCCGGGCGCGGCCGACTTGCCCGGCGCTTCGGGAATGCCCGAGTTCATCGAGGGACTGTACACCCGGATCGTCGGGCCGGGGGGTTACGCCTTCCCGAGTGGCCACGCCACGGCGGCGGCGGTCGGCTGGCTCGGCCTCGCGTTGGCGTTTCGAAAGCAGAAGCGTAACCGGCCACTTGTGCTCGCCGGAGGTATAGTCGCCGCGATCGCCGCCTCGCGGGTCGCACTCGGCGTCCACCGACCGATCGAAGTCGTTGTCGGGACCGCCGTCGGGCTGGCATACCTCCTGGTCGTGTTCGAGGTTCTGGAACGCCCCCGAGGCGCGTTCGGTCTTGCGGGCTTGATCGGCACATTCAGCCCCGTCGTGATCGAATTGTCCGGCGACGGTCTGCTGGCCGTGGGCGTCGCCCTCGGTACAGCTATCGGAGCGGCGGGAATCCGACAGCGTGATGGGGGAAGATGGATGCAGGCAGGCCTAGCAACCGCGGCGGTCGTGGTGGTGACCGCCGCCACGTTCGTCCGAACCGGCGGCAGCGAGACACTGGTCGCCCTCGTCGGGCTCGTCGCCGGCGCGCTTGTCGTGACTGTTCGTCGGTCAATACACGGCGTCGAAAACGAGTGAGTCGCGATCCGGATCCACGCGGCGTTAGTACTTCTCGAGGTACCGATCGAGCTCCCACTCCGAGACGTCGACCAGGTACTCCATGTGTTCCTGGCGTTTGGCCTGGACGAACTTCTCGCCGGTGTGGGGACCGAGAGCGTCGAGAATGACTTCGTCCTCCTCCAAGGCGTCGACGGCCTCGCCGAGGTTCTCCGGCAGCGTGTCGATGCCGTACTCCTCGCGTTTGGCCTCGTCAAATTCGTAGATGTTCTCTCTGACTGGGTCGGGACTGTCCAGGCCCTTCTCGATCCCGTCGAGACCGGCGTGGATGAGCGTCGCGAAGGCGAGATACGGGTTACACGACGGATCCGGGAAGCGAGCCTCGATCCGGCTGGCGGCGGGAACGCGGGCCGCGGGCTTGCGGATCAGTGCCGAACGGTTGCGGTCCGACCACGCGATGTAGACGGGTGCCTCGTAGCCCGGGACCAGGCGCTTGTAGCTGTTGACTGTCGGGTTTGTGACGGCAGTGATTGCGGGGGCGTGGTCAAGAATGCCCGCGAGGAACTGCTTTGCAGTCTCCGAGAGGTCGAACTCGTCGTTCTCGTCGTGGAAGACGTTCTCGCCGTCGTCGGTAAACAGCGAGATGTGAGTATGCATGCCCGATCCGTTGATTTTCGGGATCGGTTTTGGCATGAACGTCGCATGAAGGTCGTGTTCGGCCGCGATGGCGCGGACGACCGACCGGAAGGTAGCGACGTTATCCGCCGTCGAGAGGGCATCGTCGTAGGTGAAGTTGATCTCGTGTTGGCCCTCGGCGACCTCGTGGTGTGAGGCCTCGATGTCGAAGCCCATGTCCTCTAAGCCGAAGATGATGTCACGCCGGACGTCGCTGGCGAGGTCCTTCGGCGCGAGGTCGAAGTACCCACCGTGGTCGCCAGTCTCGGTCGTCGCGCGCCCCTCGTCGTCTTCCTCGAAGAGGAAGAACTCGGGCTCGGGGGCCATGTTGACCTCGTAGCCCATCTCGTTGGCCCGATCGATGGCGTTCTTCAGAATGCCCCGCGGATCGCCCTCGAAGGGCTCGCCAGTGGAAGTGTTGATCACGTCACAGATCAGTCGGGCCGCCGCACTCTCCTCACTCTGGCGCCACGGGAGCAACGCAAACGTCGACGGGTCGGGATCCAGGCGCATGTCCGATTCCTGGATACGGACGAATCCGTCGATGGAGGACCCGTCGAAATAGATCCCCTCGGTGAACGCCTTCTCGGCCTGATCGGCCGTGATGGAGACGTTCTTGACGGTCCCCAAGATGTCCGTGAACTGCAGTCGCAGGAAGTCGACGTTCTGTTCGTCGATCTCTTCGAGTACCGCCTCCGCCTCGGCGGAAAGCCCGCCATCAGTGAGCTGATCGTTTGTCATTTTTCACGTCACTCTGGAGGTGAACCCCTATTATAAAAACCCTGCCGTTCTGCGCAAATCTTCCGGTTGTGATCGAGAATTGGATGTTCGTAAAATTCTAATGGGAGGAACCCATCTTCGGTGGCAATGACGTACGAAAATCTCGATCGCAAACTCATCAACGAACTGCTCGACGACGGTCGTGCCAGCCTCCGCAGCCTTGCCGACGACCTGGACGTCTCGGTGACAACTGTCTCGAATCACCTTTCGGATCTGGAGGAACAGGGGATCATCAGCGGGTATACACCAAAGGTCGACTACGACCAGATCGGCTACGACGTCACTGCCATCCTCCAACTCAAAGTAGAGGGCAACGCCCTGCCAGAAGTGACTGATCGCCTGCGTGAACAGGAACAGATGATCAGCGTCTACGAGGTCACTGGCGACCACGACATTATCGCGATCGGGAAGTTCAACGACACTGACGACATGAACGCCCAGATCAAGAGTCTGCTCACAGATCCGGAGATCAAAGAGTCCAACACGAGCGTCGTCCTCAACGCCGCCGTCGAGCACGAGCAGTTCGGACTCGAACTCGAGGAGTGAGCCACTGGGCCGTCGAATCCTATTCTCGCGGATCGGCGTCCGGGCCAGGATACCTGTCGCCGACAAACCCCTCGTAGACCGCGGCCGGATCGAAGACGGTCGCGAACGCTGCCGGCGTGCGCACGCTGATCGCGTACTGCTGGAGAGAGACACCGGCTTTCGGACCCGTCAATCGGTCGTCGAACGTCAGGACGTGGCCCGCGTCGCCGGCGATGGCGGACGCAAGTGCCGGATGGTCGCCCGGAGGGTGTTCGACCCGGCACCGTTCGTCCTCGAAGCGCGCCCGCCAGGCCGCCGCGAGGTCAGTCTCGGCAAGCGTCCCGATGACGGCCTCCGCGTCAGCGACGAGCGGATCACTGGCCACAAGCATCAGCCAGTCGTGGCCCCGCACATGGTCGAGTGCTTCCCGGGCCGGGCCACCAACCAACAGGTCCGCCGCCAGCACGTCGGCGTCGGCGACGACTCGCGTGGGTTCACTCGTCGTCATCGTCCTGATATCCGCTGTCATCCCGGTTGCCGCTCTTGCTCCGATCGGGTCCCCCGTCAGGCTCACCCTCGTCGCCCCTTTGGGCGGCGAGTCGGTCGCGGATCGCCGGCACGTCGGTCTCGACAGTCACCGCGCGTTCGAAGAGAGTGCCCCAGGAGTCCATGAGTTCCGATCGGCTCGGCGGGAGAAAAGCGCTCGGATCACGCTGCAGTCATGCAGTTGTCTGACGCAATTTTATGTGTCAGCACGGGCATTTTCCATACGGGCGCGCACAGACGGCCTCGTCGTCTTTCCCATCCTCCCACAGCGCGCCCGGGCACCCACTTTCCTTCCGGGCCGAGTGACCACCGGCCCGGTTTCCAACAACTAGCGGCGTCACTGTCATCGCCACCGTCCTCAGGCAGGTTCTTCGGGCATGAGACTCGTCCGGATGTCCTCGATGGCTTCGGGCGGGGCGGTGACCGCGATCCGGTCGCCCGCCGCGATCGTATCGCGGGGCAGTGGAATCGACATCGGATCGTCGTCACGGCCGTGGGCGTACACCTGCGCATCCCCCGGCAGGTCCAACGTGACGACGCGCGTTCCGACTACCGGCGAGCCCTCGGGGATCCGGATCGAGGTGACCGTCAGGTTCTCCGTCAGGTCCGCGAGGACGTCGAAGTCGCCGCCGAGCATGGCCGTTTTCGCCCCAGCAGCACCCAGTCGCTCGGGATAGACCACTTCGTCGACCTCGCTGGCGTAGTTCTCGTACAGTTCCTCGCGGTAGTCCTCGTCGATGCGCAACACCGTCCGGCAACCGTGTTCGTTGCCGATCATGCAGGCCGCGAAGTTAGTGTTGAGGTCGCCGGTCAGCCCGGCGACGGCATCGGCCTCGGCGATGCCCGCCGCTTCGAGTATCGTCTCGTCGTTGCAGTCCCCCAGCACCGACTGAAACCCCTCCTCGCGGGAGCGCTCGATCTTCTCAGCGTCGCTGTCGACGATCGTGACGTCGTGGCCCTCCTCCTTGAGAACTCGTGCGGTCCGCATCCCGACGCGGCCGAACCCGACGATGACGAACTTCATACCTGTGAGATGTGCCACCACACCTAAAAACACTCCCCTCGCTGCAACATGGGTTCGTCGGTCACCCGAGAGATCACTCTGGCGGAACGGTACCGGTGACTCCTCTCTACCGACAACAAAACGCTGTACACATCAACGGCCGCAAAAAGCGTGATCGTCGGTGGACAGACGATCAGGTCCAGGCTGTGGCAGGTATCTGACAGGCTCTCGGCCTCGGTGGACAGCCACCCACGACGCTCGCCGCGGGAGACGGTGCGTCTTCTGGTCGGGACTGGACGAAATCATGTGGCGTGTTCACATCACCTCTGCCGATGCTCACTTTCGGCGGGATGGTAAAATAGTTTTGGTATGGTGCCATACTTGCACTCCAAAACCTGGATATGTATTTGATTAGTATCCATGTGCCAATACATATGTTTTGATATTTGACTAAAACAGCTATTTATTGATCTGAAGATTGCAGTTCCGGAGAGGTGAGACGTACCTCCCGCCAGTCTCACTCGCGTGGGACGGAGACGTTCTTCATTCGGCCGCCACACTCCGGACAGGTGCTGACGCGTTCCTCGGCGGTCACGACAGTCAAGCAGGACCGGCACTCGAATCGCCGGGACGTCGAACGTGGGTACGGATCAGTACGGACCATGCGAAATAATAACTCGGTATCCGGCTTATCGGTTACCCTAATATTCGCTAGAGAATATATACATTCTCACTACAATATAACGTGTGCCCGGAAAATAAGTCAAAGATGTGCTGTTATTTTCATCTACAGTGAACGCATACCCGTACTGTCGCCGCCGAAAGACGGGCGGGACCCCTGGCGAAGCATAGCCCCACAGGCCATCGGATCTCAGGATGGATCACGTACCGCACAGAGGCCTGACAGACACGATCGTTGTCCGCCCCGGCGTTCGTACCCGAGTCGGCCCCCGAACCCCTCGACGAGCCACTTCGCCAGCCATAGGCCCAGTCCGCTGTTGTACGAGAGCTGTGAGATGGGTCGGTCGTCGAAGACCGCGGCGCGCGCGTACTCCGGGATGCCCGGTCCGCCGTCAGTGATCGTGGCCACTCCCTCCTCGGCGTCGACCTGTGCCGCGACGCTCACCGTCACGCGGTCGTCGTCCGCGTCCGCAGAGCCGTGCTCGACGGCGTTCTCGACGAGCGCGTCCAGCGCGTCGAACAGCCGGCGGTCGCCGACCACCGGGAAGTCGGTCTCGAACCGCACCCTGTCAGTGCCCCGATGTCGACCGATCACGTCCCGGAGTGTCCGGCCAGGTCGACACCGTTTGTCCATCGGCGAGACCACGCATGACGTCGCTGACCGGTCGAGGAGCGTCCCCTCCCTCGTGTGGTCGTCCGGAACGAGGAACGCGTTGAGCGACTCGCCGCGCATCGAGGGGCCGAGTGGAGATAAACGGAAACTATCTCCGTCAACAACACTCATTTGTGTCGAGCTAGACCGTGAGAGTAAGATGGGTGACGAGGAGTCAGCCGACGATCGGCCCTACACCTTCGAGTGTGCCAAGTGCGGCTGGGAGACGACAGCCAATCGCCGCCCAGTAGCCTGTTCGGTCTGTGGCGGTCGGATGCTGGCGACACCCTCGGGGTGACTGGTAGTCCGGGGTGCTCCCGAGCCGACTCCATCATGCCTGAGTGCACTTTCGCTGATCCCGGTGGACGTTCGATCGGTTTTCCTGGCATGTCTTCGGCAGACTGTCAACGAGCAGTGGTGGAGGCAGATCCAGCCGCGTCTGCCGTCCCTGGCGTCAGCGTTGTTTCGTCGTCGGACGGACGATCCGAAGGGCGTTTAGCCGTCGGCGAGCGAGCGGGAGGTAATGCGCGTGACGTTTCTCGGGACGAGCGGCGCGGTGCCGACGACCGAACGCAATCCATCGGCCGTGATGGTCCGGCGGGACGGCGAGCGGCTGCTCTTTGACTGTGGCGAGGGGACCCAGCGCCAGATGATGCGCTTTGGCACTGGCTTCGACGTGGCACACATCTTCGTGACGCACTTGCACGGCGATCACGTCCTGGGGATCCCCGGCCTCCTGCAGACGATGGACTTCAACGACCGCGAGGCCCCGCTGGCGATCCACGCTCCCCACGGGACGCGGTCGCGACTGGAAGACCTCATCGGTGCGACCGGCGACCGGCCGTCCTTTCCGTTACGGATCACACAGAACACCCCGGGCGACGTGGTGCTTGCGGGAGAGGACTACGAGGTCCAGGCGATCGAGACCGAACACCGGACGCGCTCGGTAGGGTACGTTCTCGAAGAGGACGACCGGAAGGGCCGTTTCGATCGGCAAAAGGCCGAAGAAGAACTGGGCATCCCGCCGGGACCCAAGTACTCGAAACTCCACGAGGGCGAACCTGTCGAGCACGACGGCCGGACGGTCAGGCCCGAGGAAGTGGTCGGTCCGCCACGCCCGGGGCGGACCGTCGTCTACAGCGGCGACACGCGACCCACCGATGCCGTGCGCCGGGCCAGCGAAGGCGCAGACCTGTTGATCCACGAGGGGACGTTCGCCGAGGACCGCGCCGAACGGGCCGAACAGACGGGCCACTCGACGACACGGGAGGCCGCCGAGCTGGCGGCGGCGGCGGGAGCGAAGCGACTCGCACTGACGCACGTCTCGACACGCTACGCCGGGCAAGCCGACAGACTACAGCGGCAGGCCCGTGAGGCGTTCGGCGACGCCGCGTTCGTCGCCGCCGACGGTCAGACAATCGACGTTCCGTACCCCGACGCTACCACGTGATCTATCCCCACGCGAGTCGGATCCCAGAAAAGTTACCCCGCTGTGGGCAAACACAGACTCAATGGCGAAACAGCGGGCCGACGCGGCCGTAGCACGAGCGGTCGCCGGCATCTCGTCGTCGAGCGTCCGGGCCATCTGTGGCGGCCTCGTTGCAGCGACCGGCCTGGCTGGCATCCTCGTCCCAGTGGTTCGACTGTTCGGTGTCCCTGGTGGGATCTCGGGACCCGTCATCGGGGCGTTGGTCCCGGCGCTGTTCGGGCTTGTCGTCCTCGCGAGTGGTCTCTGGCTCGGCAGTAGTTCCCTCGAGGGTGCGTTCGCCGTTGCCGTCGTCGTGTGGTGGTTCCTCGGGACGGCCTTCGGCGGCTTCGCGGCGCTGGGACTCGTCGGCTATCAGATCGCTGCCGGCGTCAACGTGGCCGACGCCGCGATCGTGCTCTGCGGGATGGCGTCGATCGGCGGCGTCGGCGGGCTTCTGGTCGGCCGCTACGACGCCCGGAGTCAGCGCCGTCGGGAGGAACTCGAACGCGAACGCGAGCGACTCGCCGACGAGCGCGAGAAACTCGCGTTGCTCAACCGGATCGTCCGTCACGACATCGGCAACGATCTCCAGATCATCAGCGGCATGAGCGGGCACCTCGAAAATTACGTCGACACGGAGGGAACAGAATATCTCGACCGCGTCCAGCGAACGACCGAAGAAGCGATCCAATTGACCGAACAGGTCCGGGCGTTCGTCGCGTCGCTGGGCGAGAACGACTCGTCCGAACTGCGTCGGATCTCGTTACAGCGAATGCTCGAAACCCAAATCGAGAACACGCGAGAGGTCTATCGTGAGGCAACGGTCTCCCTCGAAGGGGAAATCCCGGACGTGGCAGTTCATGCCGACGAGCTTCTCTCGCCAGTCTTTCACAATCTACTGTCGAACGCTGTCGAACACAATGATCGGGACCATCCGCTCGTCGAAGTGGCGGTCGAACGCGACGACGAGACGGTCACTATCTCGGTGGCCGACGACGGCCCCGGCATTCCACCGACGGAGCGCGAACGGATTCAGAACATTGAGGACGGTCCGGACGCGCGAAACGGTTCCGGCCTCGGGCTGTACATCGTGGGGATGCTCGTGGACCGGTACGACGGGACAGTCTCGGTCGACGATCGGGAGCCGCGGGGAACGGTCGTCACTGTCGAGTTGCCGATCGCAGACGGTGAATGAGACGTCAACCCGGGTGTGTTTGTCGATGCCGTAAACTGTGACGCTCCCAAAAGGGAACTATGGACCTGGCACACGTCGCCCTCTGGGTGTCGGACCTCGATCGGTCACTCGCGTTCTACAACGCACTCGGTTTCGAACGGACGTGGTCGTTCACCGCCGACGGCGTCGAGAACGTTTACGTCGCTGCCGACGCGGGCGAACTCCAGTTACGGCACGATCCCGACCGGACGACGCCGATCGCCCCCTCGCGGGCCGATACGGACCACGTCGCCTTCGTCGTCGAGGACGTCGATGCAGTCCTCGAACGAGCCAGGGAGGCAGGGGGGTCAGTCGTCGCTGAGCCCCACGTCGTCGAGGCGGCCGATGCCTACGCCGGGTTCCTCGAAGATCCGGACGGGCACACCCTCGAGTTCCTCAGCCCGCTGGACGGAGAGTCGTGAGCGACGCGATCGCGAACGCCGCCGTCCGGTCGGTGCCGAACCCGCCGGGCACCGAACCGACGAACTCTATGTAGCCAGACACGATTGACGCCTAAGCTAAATACCATGAAAGAAATAAAGTGGTCCGGTGCGTAGATACACGCATATGCTTACTCCTGGGGACGAGGAATCCCTCCTTATGGATATAAAAGAGGGAATCCAACATGCGCTCTATCTCGGTAAGCAGGAGGGGCGATTTACCGAGGACGAAATTCACCTCGACAAGATTCGTCTGAACAAGCTCCAGTATATTGTTAACGAGGAACGCAACTTGGGACTGACCTTTGGCTGGTTTAAATATGGTCCCGCCCCTGAGGATGTTACCACAGACACCGAAGTACTGCTGGGCCCCCAACCGGGAGATGAAATTACACACTTGGACGAGAGTAGACTGCCAAGCAAAGACCACCTTTCGACAGAAGCATTTGCGTACTATTTTCTCAGAGAACTTGGTGACGAATTTGATAGAATCGTGACCGCAGAGGAGACGAAAGTCTACTTAGGAGAGTTCTACGACGAATATGCGCCAAAGGATAAACATGCCGCTCAATTTGCTGATTTGTATAAGGCCAGCGCTCGCCTTCAACAAACGCTCGACGAAATCGGTGACGGCCAAGAGTGGCATCAGAACTCGACAGAATTCTATTACGAACTGGACAAGAGATTCATCCCCGTGAGTGACGAAATAGCGAACCTTGTGTCACTGGAATACACTCTAGAACCACTTGAAGAGTACCGGAAGTTACTGACTAGTATTATTTCGGAAGCTGACACAGAGGATGAGCTGACATCAGGTCAGCAGGCATTCATTAATAATGCTGTTCGGAAGTTCTATAATACGGTTTGGGACTTTGTGGGTCAAGAGATCTCTCTCGAGACGATGCGAGGTGAGAACGTGAGTGAGCTTCGTCCCACAGTCGAAGCTAATGCCAAAAAATATCGGGAGGGATCGTGGAAACCCGAATTAGGATCTCTCGCAGAGAGAAGAAAGTCGGTGGGATTAGAGCCTGAAATAGAGGATATGGAGAAACTAGAGTCAGGGGGAAACGAAGAGGATGACGAGCAGTCCCTAGACGAGGAGATGGTTAAACGCGTTTCCGAGATGGGGGCAGAGGTGATTAGCGATTGAGATTCCCGGACTATGGGGACCTCATCCACGTTGATTTCACACCCTCTGAAGATTCTAAACCGGGTGAATTCGAGGATCCGCATCCCGCAGTTGTAGTTCAATATACCAACCCCGATGATAGAGCAGTGGTCGTTGCTCCCGTTTCATCCCGTGAGAAGCAAAGCCTCTCTCGTGAAGTTAGGCTGCCTGGAACGATCGACGGGTTAGACAGCGACTCAGTAGCTATCCTAAATCTAATAACTGCTGTATCATTCGAAGGGCGGGTGAGACTGGACGGTGACGATTCGAATTCATGGCATCTGGGAAAAGTTCCACCGCGGAAGATAGAAGAAATCCAAGCAAAACTCGAACGGCTGTTCCGAATCTAGCGACATCGCCAAATGTAGGGACGCTCCGATAAGGGCCTCCTTTTCCTGGGAATAGGTGTTGTGATCCCCTAGATAAAAGCGACCAGAACCACATCCCTGTACCGCCAGCGCCACGCTGTTTATAATCCCGACTCCCCTATCAATGCTCGTGCAACGGACGGCAGCCCTGGACGACGTGATCTTCGGCGTAGACGTCCAGAGTGGGGACGTACGCGGGGACGCGCCCTCCTACGCGCTGGTGATCTTCGACGGCGAATCTCTCGATCGGGACGTGGTGAGCCGCCGGAAACTCCGGCGGTTGATCGAAGACGAGGAGCCGGCGATCGTCGCCACCGACAACATGTACGAACTCGCCGCCGACAAGGACGCCCTCGTCCACTTTCTCCGGGAACTGCCCGATGGGACTCGGCTCGTCCAGGTGACCGGCGACGAACAGCCCGAGCCGCTCTCGCGTGTCGCCTCCCGCCACGGCGTGCCCTATGGCAAGGACCCGATGGAAGAGGCCGAAGCCGCCGCACGGCTGGCGGCGGGGAACGTCGGCTACGAGGTCGCGGCGTTCACCGACACGACCCAGGTCAAGGTCTCCCGTGGCCGATCGACGGGGGGTGGCGGCGGCTGGAGCGAGGACCGCTTCACCCGCCGGATCCACGGGTCGGTCAAAAAACGCACCCGTGAAGTCCAGCGCGAGTTGGATGACGCGAGTCTGGAGTACGACCGCGACGTGACCGAGAAGTACGGGGGCTTTTCGAACGCGATCTTCGAGGTGCGGGCCGCCCCGGATGCCATCCCCGTCTCCCGGGAACGCTCGGGCGATACGCGGATCGAGATCGAACGCGAGCGCCGGGACGGCATCGAGTTCGAGCCACTGGCCCAGCGGCGCGATCACGTCGTCGTGGGGGTCGATCCCGGGACGACCACTGCTATCGCCGTCGTCGGGCTGGACGGCGAGGTCCTCGATGTCCACTCCACCCGGACCGCAGACACCGCGGCAGTCATCGAGTGGATCGTCGAGCGTGGCCGGCCGATCGTCGTCGCCGCGGACGTCACGCCCATGCCAGAGACCGTCGAGAAGCTCCGCCGGAGTTTCGACGCGGCGGGCTGGACGCCCGACAGCGATCTCCCCGTCGACGAGAAACTCCATCGGACGCGTGAGGAAGCCTACGACAACGATCACGAACGCGACGCCTTAGCGGCCGCCCTCGAAGCCCACGACGATCATGCCGATCAGTTCGAACGCGTCGCCGCGAAGGTCCCACCACGCGAGGAAGTCGGGGCCGTCTTGGCGCGCGTGGTCGCCGGCGAGGAGTCAGTCGAGAGCGTCCTGACCGATCTCGAGGAGGACGGCGACGAGCCCACCGAGACCACAGAACATACGCCGCGGGAACTGACCGCCGAGGAGAAACGAATCAAGCGCCTCCAGGATCGCGTCGAGCGCTTGGAATCGCACGTCGAGGACCTCCGGGCGACGATCGACGAGAAAGACGAGACGATCGAAGAGTACGAGGACAAACTCGAAAAAGCCCGTAGCGAGCAGCGCGCGGAGACGCGCAAGCGACGGGAAGTGAACCGCCTCGAACGGGAGAACGACCGGCTCGAACGCGAACTCGAGAGCGAGCGCGAGCGAGTCGAGGACCTGGAGGGCAAACTCGAGCGCCTGAAGGCCCTCTGGAAGCTCGATCACTCGAACTTCGCCGACATCGAAGAGAAAAAAGAGGGACTGGTCCCCGT
>NZ_CAAHFB010000005.1 GCF_900880625.1 Halorhabdus rudnickae | reverse complement strand
AGGATACCGACGCTGACCACGACGAAGCCAGCTACTTCCGGCACGTTGAAGATGTTCTCAGCTTCGACGGGCAAAACCGCTATCAGCAGGACATAGCCGCCAAGAGTGTCGATCTCGCTACCTCGCTCAGCTATCGTGATGCTGCTGACCACGGCGACGGCATCCTCTCGGAGATGCCGTCGCCGACCACTATCAACCGCCGCGCGAGAAAGTACGGCAGTAAGCTCAAGCAGTTCCTTCCCGACTGTGTCGCTGATACAGACGCTGATGCGGTTATTCCTGACGGCACGAAGTGTCACAGTCAAGACGACGACCGTTCGTACCACTCCGTCCAAGCCACGCTCGGCGAAGATACTGCAGAGGAGTCACGCTCCTTGCTGGATCTTTCGGTGAACGCTGATTGGGACGAGACAGCAGCTGACCTCAATGAGATCGACGCAGTCACTGACGACGCGACAGTCGTCAGTGACGCTGATGACGGCATCGTTACGGCCTTTACCGACGAATACAGCGATCACCAACTCGATCTTGTCCACGTCGGCCGAACGCTGGACTACAACCTCTGGGACGATGGCGTGTTCTCCTTGGATCGACGGAACGAGATCGTCTCGGAGGTGATCGATGAGGTGTTCCATCTGAAAAATTCGGTCGCCAAGCACCGTTCAGACGAGGAGTTCGCGGCGATCCGCGAGCGGATCGCGCGAACGACCGAGCGTATCGAGAAGACAGCGTGGCAGTTGGATCAGTACGGGTCAGAGAAGGCTGCGGGGTATCTACGGCGGTGGCTGCCGTCGATTGTGACGTTTGCCGAGCAGGCTGTCGAGGGGTTCGAGGTGCCGTGGACCTCGAACCCCGTCGAACGGCTGATGGGAGAAGTCAGCAAGCGCTGCAAGAACCAGTGGATGCGCTGGACAACGGAGGGATTAGAGGCGATACTCCAGCTTCGGCTGGTGAAGTACGCCGATCCAGAGTACTACCAGTCGTTCCTTGACGAACTGCTCCAGCGATCGACCAAAACAGCAATGAGCTGTGACCTCTCAATTGAGAGCACCAGAGGCAAACTCTAGATCGCTTTGCGACGCGACCAAATCATTACTTCGTCCACTCTGCAGCGGAGTTCGAGCAGCGACTTGACGACGAATTCGAGTACATGGTCACACCGCTGGTGTTCGATCTCCAGCTGGAACTGGACGGGGATGTCGGTATTGACGCCATCTACGGAAGTCCCAACGCCGATCGATCGGCAGGTAAAATCATGTCCGTCTCAACGTTGTTTCCGTCGCCGACGACCGACGGCGAAACCCGGGGCGGAGTCATATTGTTGCGTCTCGACGGTGCCCCATCCAGGTCAATGGATCTCGTTGCGAGTTGGGAAGAAATCGACGGCACTATCGAATCCGATCGAGTTCAAGTCTCTGCCGATATTGAGTCTCCGGAGTACTTCGAGACAAGTGGCATCAGAAAAGCGGTGTGTCTCGCCCGATATGCCAGTACGCTTCAAGAATGGCTCACCACGGTACGTGGTGAAGACGACTGGACACCGATGAACAGTCCGCGAAACGGGCAGTGGGAACGGGACTCGGAACAACTTCGCGTCCCAGCGCAATTTCGAGAGCAGTTCCGGACAATTCAGACTTACGTCGACGAAACAGCAAGCGCCATCGACAACGAACTTCGGCAGGAAGTCACCCTACTTGAGACACTCATCGAGTATCAGGACTCACAACTCGATCATGATCTATCTGATCAAGCGCTAAACCGTCTCGACGACCTCGTCGAGTTAGCACCGACAACAAACGGTGAACTAGCTGAAGCTTGGGGAGTGAAGACTGGCTCTGAAATCCATGCCTATCTCGAATCCGAACTTGAAGGATATTATCGGCGCGACACAAATCACATGCTTCGACCGACAGACGAAGCCATGGAGCTAGTGCAAATACAACCGTAGGTATTCTTTCATATCCTCTTTGAGAGTATCTTAAAGACGTGAAATTGTGTTTTGACTCCTATACTCGTTCGCGCACAATCGCGTCCAAATCGTTCTTTTCGCTTCCTCAAGAGCCTCGATAGGTACGCTTAGCTTCTCGAATCCCCGATCAGCAAGTCCACATCTCCCGGACTTCTGGATTCGAGTGTTGCAACGCAGCGTCTAACTGATCCTGTTGCCTTCGAATCGCAACCGGATCCGCCTCACCTGCTCGCTGTAATGCAATCGGGCAATGTCGCCCGAGGAAACGCTGACCGAACAAGCGATATCAACCTGTTCGTCGTTATTGAGGACGACCGAAATGCAGCACTGCGTGAGTACGACCCCGTGATCTTTAGGTGAAGAATGGTGATGGTGAGTACCTAGTATGGTTTCGACTGATGCTGCAGAAGGAATCCTTCTCGGGTTAGCCTGTGGTGACGCACTTGGTCGCCCGGTCGAATTCAAGAGCGCTGAACAGATCACATCCCAGCATGGCGAGGTGACGGAGATGTTGGCGGACGGGTCACACGGAAAGCCAGCGGGGACAGTCACGGACGATACCGAGATGGCGCTGTGTATCGCACGGAGTCTCGTCGAGATCGAGTGCTTCGACGGGCAGGATATTGCGGACCGGTTTCTGGAATGGTTCGAATCCGATCCGTTCGACATCGGCCTGATGACGGCCGACGCGCTCAGGGAATACAGCCGGGGAACCGACTGGCGGTCAGTCGGCCAAGAGGTCTGGCAACATCGTGCCGAAGGTTCGAACGCCGGGAACGGGAGTGTCATGCGGTGCGCCCCCTACGCGATCGCCTTCGCCGACGAACCAGAAACGCTACAAAGAGTGAGCAAGCAATCCTCGGCGATCACTCATTATGACCCACGGTGCCGGTACGGGTGCGTAATCCTGAATGCGACGATCGCCGGATATCTCCGCGGTGAGGAGGATCCACTCGCCGACGCACTAGCCAAAGTCGATGGTGACACACCGAACGAACTCGTCGAAACGCTCCGACTAGTGCCAGATCTGATCGACGAGACCGATCTCGAAACGAGTGGCTATGTCGTCCACACACTCCAGACGGCACTCTACGATGCGATGACGGCCGACTCAGCCGAAGAGGCGATAGTATCGGCCGTGAACCGTGGTGGCGATACGGATACCATCGGCGCCGTCGCTGGGGCCGTCGCCGGCGCCCGGTTCGGCAAAGAGGCGCTTCCCGACCGGTGGCTCGAACCGCTCGAGTACCGCGAGGACCTCTCCTTGCTTGCGCGAACGCTCGCGTCGACGGACATCGACGCGTCGGTCTGACGAACCATGCATCGAGAGGGCCACATCGGCGCCGCGTTACTCGCCTACGCACCAGTGGGATTCGTCATCTTCGTCGTGGGCTTCGAGGGAGCCGCAATGGCCGGTGCAGTCGGGGCTGGTCTTCTGGCGATGGTGCCGGATTACGACCAGCGCGTTCCCGGTATCTCCCATCGGGGGCTCACCCACACGGTCTGGTTCGCTGCCCTTGTCGGGATTGGGCTCGGTCTCATTGGTCTCGCGATCGGCTCGAATGACGGCATCCTCGCGGCGATCGGCCTCGGCACGTTCGGGCTGCTGGTCGGGGCGGTCACGATCCTCTCGCACATCGCCGCAGATGCCCTCACGCCGATGGGTGTCGAACCATTTGCGCCCGTCCGTGACGATCACTACTCCTACGATGTCGCCCGAGCGGCGAACCCGATCGCGAACTACGCCTTACTCGTTCTTGGCGTGATCGCGTTGGGACTGGCGCTGGTGGCAGGCAACGCGATCACGAGTGTCCTTCCCTGATTCGGCCGAGAACCACGGTGTCATCGTAGATCGAACCAGTAGCATGGTACTCTTTCTGGAAATTCCGGAATCGCCCCTCCGCCATTTAATATGTCGGCTGATTAACGAACGAATATGCTCAGAGACGCCCGTTTCCTCCGGGAGGAGTTCGTTCCCCGGGAGGTGGTCCACCGCGATCCGGAGATCAATCACCTGTCGAGTGTCCTCCAGCCACTCGCAGACGGTCGTCCCGCCGACACGGCGTTCATCAGTGGCCCCTCGGGGTCCGGCAAGACGTGCATTTCGAAGTACACCGTCGAACGCCTGAAAGAAGAGAATCTCGACGTCGAATCCATCTACGTCAACTGCTGGAACGATCACTCCCGATTTCAGGTGCTCTTCCGGATCCTCGACGAAGTCACGAGCACCGTCGATATCCACCGCCAGTCAACGCCGCGTGACGTGCTGTTCGATCGCCTTCGCGATCACGACGGCCCACCCTGTGTCGTCATCCTCGACGAGGTCGACCAGCTCGCGGACCGGACGGTCCTCTACGAACTGCTTGGCTTGCAGTCGTTCTCGCTCGTCCTGATCGCGAACGACGTCGAGGAACTCCTCGCCGAGGTGGACGAACGCCTGGCGAGTCGGCTTCGCAGTGCCGAGCGCATCCGCTTTCACGCGTACACGACCGACGAACTCGTCGACATCCTCCGCGAGCGGGCCGACCGGGCGCTCACGCACGACGCGATTGCACCGGAGCAACTCGAGGCGATCGCTGACGAGGCCGGCGGGGACGCGCGCGTCGCGATCGCGACGCTCAAACTCGCCGCCCGCCAGGCCGATCGAGACGGTGCCGAGCAGATCACCACCGACCACGTGAAGCAGGCCGTTCCGGACGCCCGCGAGGAACTCCGCCAGAAGAGTCTCGATGCGCTGTCGGACCACCAGCGTGAAATCTACGACATCATCGAAGACCATGGGTCGATTGCGCCCGGTACTCTGTACGAAGAGTACCGCTCTCGCATCGACAATCCGAAATCCGATCGAACCGTCCGGAGCTATCTCAAGAAGATGGTGCGGTACAACCTGATCGCTGCCGAAGGGTCCACCCAGGATCGCCGCTATCGGTGCGTGGCGTCACCGAGTCCGTCGTGACTGCTGTAGCACAGAGCGATACTTGGACAAAACATGAAGGCCAATCACGGCCCGACGATAAGATACATTACTCTTGCACAACTATGTGCAATCATAAGAAGACAGATGTATACTGCATGCGGCGAAAAGGAGCTGAAGACGTTGCTCGCGATCGATCCGGGCGATACGATCGTTGGCGTCTCCCGGAAGATCGACGAGAACCGCGAGACGATCCGGCGGATCGTCGATCGGCTGGAAGCCGAGGGCTACGTCACATACGACGACGGACTCACTGTCGTTGACGATACTGTCCGAGACGCGGGACTGCAGTTGCTCGCGGCCTCGGCAGGCGTCTCACCACCGTCGATTTCCGAGGCGTACGTCCTCCCGCAGTTCGCGGGCATGGACTTCGCGTTCACCGGGATTGACGCGGTGTACGTCTGGACACGCGGCGGCTACCAGGTCGCGCGTGAGCCGGACGATTACCCCCTCTTCATCGCCGTCGAGGAATCCGACCTCGAAGCGTGGGAGCGCTTTTTCGACCTGTTCGATATTCCAGTCTCTCGCGAGCGACAACCGCGTGGGAAGATCGACGGGCCACTCCAGGTCGTCGTCGAACCTCGCGACTTGATCAAGGCAGAGCAGGTCGACGGTCGGCCGGTCATCTCGCTGGACGAGACGGTCGCATTCGCCCGGGAACACTACGCCACGTTCCAGTCGGCCCTGTCCATGCTCGATCGCATGTACGACGAGGTCGATAGCGATGCGGACTACCGAATGGAGCCAGCATGAGCCAGGAAGAACGCAGCGAGGCCCTGATCGAGGTGCTCGAAGACCTCCAGGCGTCGGACATCGAATTCGTGCTCGTCGGCGGGTATGCTGTCAGCCAGTTCGAAACGCGCTTCTCGACTGATCTGGATCTCGTCATCGCCCCCGACGAATACGACGATGTCGTCGCGTTTCTCGAAGCCCATCACTTCGAGCGCCAGGACACCCTCGAAGTCCCGCCAGAGGAGACCATCTACGATCGTGAAATCGAACTGTTCGAGCGCTCAGAAGACCTCGTCCATCCCATCGGCGTCGACGTGCTTGTGAACGGCCTCGGCTGTCGGCAGACCGACGCGGAGTGGTCGTTCGCGTATCTCCGTGACCACAGCACCGAGCGAACGATCTCCGGTGGATCGAAATCGACGACGGCGCGCACCGCGGATGGGGAAATTCTGGTCGCTGCGAAACTCCACAGCGCACGACCGACGGATCTCGCGGACGTGCTGGCTGCCGTTCCGGAGATCGACCTCGATATCGTCGAAACGCACCTCCACCGTGGCAACCCGGACGCCTTGCAGGCGCAACTCGAAGACGCACGGGAGTTCATCGCGGAGGGCGGTCTCGACCACCGCTTCAAGAGTCTCTTCGGCCAGTCTGCGGCGTCGAGTGACGATATCGACGACTTACTGGGCTTTCTCGAAGGGCAACTTCCCTGATGGCGTGCCATAGAAACGTTCCCTATCCAATATCGAGTATCAGAGAGTGGACAATATAGAAGGAAGAAATTCTGATATTTTGATGTCGGAGCGAATTCTGTTAACACTGGCGTGACCGATACAGAGATCGGGTTCTGTTGAGACCGTCATCATATTGATTAGGTCATACTTTTACGTAAGAAACCAAACAAAGACCAAATAAGCAATCCTGATAGGACTGCTGACGCGGCAAGTGTTATTATCTGGCTCCACAGGACAGCACTACTATCAAGGGTCCATGCCGGTGATTCGGGAGACACTATAAGGAACATCAGTGGAATGAATATCCCGACAATTCCTAACATAGCAGCATACCTCAGGAACTCCTTGATATCTGACCGGGGGTTCGAGATGATTTTGGAGCCTATGGCGTTCCCACCTGCAAGTCCGAGATCACGCTCGAACTCCTCGTACATCGTTGCCCAATTGGAGATGTTCTGGCCCGTGGCGATGCTGTCCGGGATCTCGAACCCCACGTGTCGTCGATTGTAGTCCTGCAAATTTCGGTCAATCCATCGTTCTACTGATTCTGTTTCTGAGAAGATGTCTTCAGTGTGGAATCCTCTGCCAGCTTCATCTCCGGTGATCTCCTCATAAAGGGCTTCGGCGGACTCGTTATTTACGTCGAGTATTCCTTTCATAGATCGGACACTGTCCATCAACTCTCCCATCTGCTCAGGCGTCAACAGGTTCTCTGTGAGAGGTGATATTTCATCCAGAAGTCCAATCGTTCGTTTGTTATGAGCCCAAAGGAGAGCCGCCTTTTCGTCTTGTTGTTCACTGGCCCACTCCTGGATTTCTTCTGTAGTAGCGTTCAATCCACTCGAAAGGTATTGGATGCGAGCGGCTGCTTCCTCCATATTCTGTGAGTCATCGACGATTTCTTGAGCATCGATATCCGGCGTGATTTCTCCAGTACTGAACTCCCCCTCTTCGAGGATGGTCGTTGAAATACCACTGAGTACTGGTCGGTACTCGTCTTGGATCTCGATTAGTTGATCGCGGAGCGATTCAGTTTGATGGCGGATTTTTTCAAGTCGGGACGTGTACAGGGCTGCGGCCAACGCAATCGTAAACCCGATAATAGCGGCAGTAGATTGGGCGAGTGTCGAGAAAAACCATTCAGCTACAGACATACTTATTCGTGGTTGTAACCCGGGTAAAAAGTCTCGATACTATGGCAGTGATTTATACTCGCCAAACGACATATATCCCTGTTCTATATTTCTTAGAGAAGGTATCGGCGTTATTCAGTCACATCACGAAATCAGAAGAGTCGAACGTTGACCCAATACGCGCTTTGTATCTTGCACTGCTAGCGGAGTTTATATAGATTGATGGACCTCCCAGTGGGCCACACGCCCATCTACTGAGTATCAGCTTCACTACATCTCATAGAACACAAAATCTTGTGAACAGTTGTGTGATAGGCTCCTCCTGGCGCATATCAATACGGGTCGCCGACGTTCCGGACGTTTATTTGGGATCGTCGAGAGAAATTCTGCTATGGGAATCGACGGGGCAGACAAAATCGAACCGATCGACGAGCCGTCCCTGCCGGTTCGTCTGTTCCGACGGTATGCCCCCGATCCTCTCGTTCGAGTGTGGCTCGGCGATCCAGACGAACGACGCCGTGAATTCGAATCAGCACTTGCGACTCTCGAAGACGAACTCGCCTCGCTGAACGAGGAACAAACAGCACTCCTCAACGGTGAGCATTACTTGACGACGCGAGAACGACGCGACTTTTCCGACAGCCTTCAGCGTGTGATCGACGAGTACGACGAACTTCGATCGACGAGGTGGCCGTTCCCCTACACGGACGAAGACCGCGATCGGTTGGACTCGATCAGATCGGAGCTACAGGGAATCACAGCACGTCTCGACGGATACAACGAATCGTTCGTCAAGGGACAACTGGAGCAGTACGAGAACCTCTTCACGGACATCGACGAGGCAGGCCACGATCTGAATCGCGACCAGCGAAAAGCGGTCGTCCGGAACGACGAGTACAATCAGGTCATCGCCGGTGCGGGGACAGGCAAGACACTCGTCCTCACCCATCGGATCGCCTACCTGATCGAACGAGGTGTCGATCCGGATCGGATTGCCGCCGTGACGCTCACCCGGAACGCCAGAGACGAGATTCAGAAGCGCCTCGAAGAGCGATTCGGCATTACCGAGGTCACCGTGGAGACGATCCACAGTTTCGCGAACGGGATCGCACGCCAGGCGACGGACGGCCATCGGTCGACGATCGATGATCGCGACCGTCGGAACTTCGTCGAGGAACGGATCCGCGACAAGCTCGATGGGGACGACCCCACGTTCGCCCGGCACTATCGCCAGTTTCTGACCCACTACTCGACCGAGACCACGGTCCCCGACGATCACGAATCGCGAGCCGAGTACGTCCGGGCGCGGTCCGAGCGGTCCTACGAGACGCTCGCCGGCGAGACGGTCGCATCGCAGGCCGAGAAGGCCATCGCGGACTTCCTGTTCACGCACGGCGTCGAGTACCAGTACGAGGCGATCGCCGAATGGGCCGAGACGGGCAAGGACAGGGACGTCTACAGCCCGGATTTCTCTCTGCCCGAATACGACATCACCATCGAACACTGGGGGATCGACGAGAACGGTGACGTCGCGCCGTGGTTTGCCTGGACCAGCGAGGAGTACCGCGAGAAACTCATGTGGGCACGCCAGCAGTTCGAGTCGAGTGGCCACACCCTGGTCGAAACCTACGATTTCGAATACTGGGCAGGTACCCTGGAGAAAGCCCTCACCCATCGTCTCGCGAGACGTGGCGTTCGACTGGATCCGATGAGCTTCGAGGACCTCGTCGATCACGCTCTCGACGACCACGAGCGAGAGCAACACCTCGTCGGACTCTTCGCGAAGTTCATCGACAACGCCGGGACCTTCGATACCGATCCCGACGAGATACGCGACGATCTGTCGCGGCACGATCCCCGCAAGTATCACTTCGGCGTCTGTGGGTCCATCCTCCTCGAGGAGTACGAGGACTGGAAGCGGCGGAACGATCTCGTTGACTTCGACGACATGATCTACGACGCCGTCGCGGCCGTTCGCGAGGATCCAGGCCACTTCCAGTCGCAGTTCGAGCACGTCCTCGTCGACGAGTTCCAGGACGTCGCGATCAGTCAGATCAGACTCCTCGACGCGCTGACCGACGGCCCCGACGCACCGCACCTCTTCTGTGTCGGTGACGACTGGCAGAGCATCTACGCGTTCCGTGGCGCTGTCGTCGAGTATTTCGTGGACTTCGAGGAGTACTTCGGACCGGCAGCGATCACGGAACTCCGCGAGACCTATCGCTGCCCGGAGACCGTCCTGGACGCGAGTACGGACCTGATCGCGAACAATCCCACGCAGATCGAGAAGCGCCCCGTGGCCTGCAGCGGCCGGGAGACGACACCACGGCTCCACGTCCTCGACGGGTACGACGAGTGGCAGTATGCGGACCGGGTCGGCGAGTACGCGGCGAATCTCGCCGAGCAGTACCTGAACGAGGACAGTGATCCAGAGGACGTGATGATCCTCTCGCGATACGATAGCGGCGCGCCGTTCGTCGATCAGGTCAAGGAGGCGCTCGAAGCGCGGAGCATTCCCTACGACGGGAAGGGAGATGGGGATCGATATCGGCCCGACGGTGAAACGGCTGGAAGCGAGGCTGGCGTGTCGGTCTTCTCCGCCCACCAGGCGAAAGGGCGCGAGGCGCCACACGTCATTCTCCTTCACGTGGCCCGGGGCGAGGACGGGTTTGCACCCGACGTCCGCAACAACGAACTTTTGAACCCTGTCCGTGACGTCTCGGCGAACACCGAGGCCGAGGAGCGCCGCCTCTTCTACGTCGCCCTGACACGCTCGGAAGCGACGCTCGATCTGCTGACGAAAGCTGGCGAGGAGTCCGCATTTCTCGACGAAATCGACGCGTACCTCGCACGGAGTGAGAGCGTCGTCGATCCCGGTGAGGTCGGCGAGCGAGTGCGCATCACTGCGACGGTGGCCACGCTGTGGGACGACCCGCACGAAAGCCAGGCACAGGCGGGCCTACTCGAGGACGAGAATGGCCGGATCAAGTTCGTCTCGTGGGAACGAACTGACCCGCCAGTCGTGGCGGAGGGAGAGACGTACGTCTTCGACGAGGTCGAAGTCAGTGAGTACAACGGTGATCGGGAGATACACTTCACGGAGTCAATGACGATTCAGAAGCGAGAGCGAGGGGATCAATGATACGACGACGGCGGGATCGGAGTTACCGAGCGGGAGTGGGTTTAACGGACTGGTAATCGTGGGTTCTCGCATGGTTTCGACCGACGCTGCCGAAGGCGTTCTCCTCGGGTTGGCCTGCGGTGACGCACTCGGACGACCGCTCGAATTCACCTCCGGCGACGAGATCGATCGACAGCACGGCACGGTGACGGAGATGCTCGCGGACGGCACGCCCCACAAACGTCCAGAGATCGTTACCGACGATACCGATTCGACGACGTATGGTGCCATGGAACCTGGTTTGCATTCTCATCTATACATCTGATCTGACTTTGGATTCAAAGCAGCAAATCACAAAGCAGAGACACCCCTAGGTTCGTGACGGGTATGACGCAGACGATCACTGTTGAAGGGATGACCTGCGACCATTGTGAGCAAACCGTCGAGGAGGCGCTCGAAGCACTCGATGGCGTCGCCTCAGCAACGGCCGATCGCGACGACGAGTCAGCAACGATCGAAGGGGCTGCCGACCCGGAGGCACTGGTCAGTGCCGTCGAAGACGCCGGCTACGAGGCGTCGGCCTGAATCATCCCCAGGTTCGCTTCGCCACGTCACCACTCGTATCGTCCGTCTGCTATCCGAGATCAGCAACAGCCCTCCTCGTCGGGACGCCACTCACAGCTGTCGCCGATTGTGAGGTCGTTGTCGTCGATGAACGCCGACAGACAGGCATAGTTGCAGAAGTAGGTTGGCGAGCCACAATCGGCGTTGCAGTCTCGAACACAGATCGGATCGTGATCGAAAATCCGGGACTGACAGTAGGCACACTGCTGGGTCGGGTCGGGCATGTCGATCGTCGTCGACATACTCATACTACGGCGATTCCCGAAGAAAAGGGTTCGTGGTGATCCGCGACCGTCGTCTGTCTGACTCCACCGAAGCCAGTATGGTATCGCTCCGGGAGCTCGTGGCCAGGTCGTCGGTCGTTCGACCCTCCTTCAGGTATCGCTGAGTCCACACGAACGAATGTCGACCCGCCTACCGCCTTCGAATCACAACTCGACCGCCACTCGGAACCACAGTATCCAAAGAACAATAGCAATGAACACGCCACCCGTATGAATGGATACCTCGATAGACCGCTCACACATGACTCACACAACGTCGGATCGACGACTCGCAACGCTCGCCGTGCTTGCCATCGGAGCCCTCCTCGTCCTGCCGGGGCTCGGCATGGGCGTCGGCATGATGGGAATGGGGCCGATGACCGGCGGAATGTGGGGACACATGGGCGACGTGACAGCCGTCGGCGGGTGGACCGTTCTCCTCGGTGTCGGGATGCAACTGCTCTTCCTCGCCGTCCTCGTCGGCGGTGGCTATCTCGCCTACCGAGCGCTGGGTGATGGCACTACCAGCACCGACCCCGCGCTCGAAGAACTCCGTGCGGCGTATGCCCGCGGAGATATCGATGACGAGGAATACGAGCGACGGCGCTCCGTTCTCGAACGCGACCGGTAGCGCGATCGATAGTCGTCTCTCACGCGACCGAGCGATCCCGTCCTCTCAGTGGGGGGAATCAATTGTGTTCACGACATTTCGGCTGCGATCGAATATTACCAGCCCCCTGATATCGTCTTAATAAAGCCTATTTCAGCGGGTGTATGGCCTCAGTACACATGGTATTCGACGGTGCATTGCCGGTGTATATCGGTGCCGTCGCACTGGGATTTGTCCACGGTATCGAACCCGGCCACGGCTGGCCAGTCGCCGCCGGGTATGCCCTCGATCAGTCGAACAAGTGGGTGTATGGACTCGCATCGAGTCTGCTGATCGGCATCGGGCATCTCGTGAGCAGTCTGGCGATGGTCGGTGTGTTCTTCTACGCGAAATCGTACTTCAACCTCGCCCAAGTGAACGAACCGCTCTCGGTGGCTGGTGTACAGATCGGCGGACCGGTCAGTATCGTTGCCGGCGTCCTCTTGCTCGGACTCGGTATCCGAGAATACAGACACGGTCACACTCACACCCACGGAAGTGGCCACTCACACGGCGACGACGAGCACGTCCACCACGACAGCGGAGACGATGTTTCTCACGATCACGGCGACCACGGACACGGCCATCAGGCGGCTGACCGGGGCCTACTCGGTATCGCCTGGTTCGCGTTCGTACTCGGCTTCGCCCACGAGGAAGAGTTCGAAATCATCGCCCTCTGTACTGGCTCCACCTACTGTCTCGAACTCATGAGCGTCTATGCGCTCACTGTCATCGTCGGTATCGTCGGGCTGACGATGGTGTTGATCGCCGGGTATCACCACTTCGAGGAGCGAGTCGAGCAATACACGCCGTATCTCCCGCTGTTCTCGGCTGCTGTCCTCGGGATCATGGGGATTGGTTTCATTTCGGGCTTGTTCTAGAGGATGACCTCATCCTCCGATGCCGGCTTCGATCGCCCGCTGTAAGTCAGTCCGGAGGTCGTCTATCCCTTCCAGGCCGACGCTGAGGCGAACGAGGCCGTCAGTAATCCCCGTTTCGCGACGCTCTGCAGCCGGGACGGCCGCGTGGGTCATCGTCGCCGGGTGTTCGATCAGACTCTCGACGCCGCCGAGACTCTCGGCCAGCGTGAACACCTCGGTCTCCGAAACGACCGTTCGGACCGCCTCCAGGGTGGCGTCGAACTCGACGCTGAGCATGCCCCCGAAGTCGTCCATCTGCGCGGCGGCGATGTCGTGGCCGGGATGGGAATCGAGACCGGGATAGTGGACGCCTTCGACGGCCGGATGGTCGTCCAACCAGGCTGCCAGCCGTCGAGCGTTCTCGCTGTGGCGATCCATCCGGACAGGCAGCGTTTTCGTCCCCCGGAGGACGAGGAAACACGCGAACGGATCGGGCGTCGCGCCGACGCTGTTCTGGGAGAACCCGAGTCGCTCGTCGAGGTCGGGGTCGTCGGTGACGAGCGCGCCGCCGACCACGTCCGAGTGACCGCCGAGGTATTTCGTCAGCGAGTGAGCGACGATGTCGGCGCCGTGTGCCAGCGGGCGCTGGAGATACGGCGTCGCGAACGTGTTGTCGACCGCAAGTAGCGCGTCGCCGTCGTGTGCCACGTCCGCCACCGCCTCGATGTCGACGATCTGCATGAGCGGGTTCGTCGGCGTCTCGATCCAGACCAGTTCCGTCGCCGACGTCATGGCCGCTTCGACTGCTTTGAGATCGGTCGCGTCGACGAACGAGAACTCGAGGTCGTAGTCCTCGTACACCTGCGTGAACAGCCGGTGGGTGCCGCCGTAGACGTCCCGGCCGACCACGACGTGATCGCCGGACTCGAGCAGGTTCAGGACGGTGTTGATCGCGGCCATTCCGCTGGCGAACGCTCGGCCGTACTCGCCGCCTTCGAGGCTCGCCAGATTGTCCTCCAGTGCCGTCCGCGTGGGGTTGCCCGTCCGGGAGTACTCATAGCCGCGATCCTCGCCCGGGGCGTCCTGGGCGAACGTCGAGGAGGCGTAGACCGGCGGCATGATCGCCCCCGTCTCCGGGTCGGGGTCCCACCCGGCGTGGATCGCTCGCGTCGCGAAGTCGTCGACGGATGCCCCGTCTTCGTTCACCCGCTCGAACTCGTCGTCGGTCATGCTTTGCCTTCCCACTCCTCAAAGGAGCCATAGATGTTCTTCGAAAGGTAGCGTTCGCCCCCGTCGGGGAACACCGTCACGACGGTATCGTACGGCGCGTCGCGTTCGCCCGTTGCGATCTCCTCGGCGACGTTCCGGGCCGCCACGCTGGCAGCGCCCGAACTCGACCCGACGAGGTGCCCTTCCTCTCGTGCGAGTCGCTGCACTTCGGCGTGAGCGTCCCGGTCGCCGACCCTCAGAAACTCGTCGATTTCGTCGGGGTCGAGCAGGTCGGTCACGTCCGGGTCGTGCGTGCCGATCCCCTCGATCTTGTAGGGACCTTCCTCCCGCTCGGCACCGAGCAGAGAGCCGAACGTCGAGCCTTCGGGTTCGACGGCGACGACCCGTACGTCGGGTACTCTCTCACGGACCGCGCGGGTGATCCCCGTTAGCGTCCCACCTGAACCGACACCGACGACGATAGCGCCGACTTCGCCGTCGAGGGCGTCGAGTATCTCCGGACCGGTCGTCTCGTAGTGTGCGTCGACGTTCAGTGGCGTCGCGAACTGCTGGGGGACGACGGCGTTTTCCCGTTCCGCAGCGATCTCGTGGGCCCGATCGGCAGCCGCTGCCATCCCGCCGTCACTGGAGATGTGCACGATCTCGGCACCGAGTGCCGCCATCAGCCGTTCCTTCTCCACGCTGAACCCCTCCGGGACGACGAAGACGGCATCGAGGTCCAGCCTGGTCGCGGCGATCGCCATGCCGATCCCCGTGTTGCCGGCAGTCGGTTCGACGATCGTCCCGCCGGGATCGATCTCGCCGCGATCGAGCAACGTCTCGAAAATGTGCTTGCCGATGCGATCCTTGACGCTGCCGCCAGGGTTGAACGTCTCCACCTTGGTGTAGACCGGCACCGCGTCTGGCGATGCGTCGAGTTCGATCAGGGGCGTCTGGCCGATCGCTTCGAGGACCGATGCTTTCGATGTTTCGTGTGTTGTCATGTATGGGTTGTGTGACTGCGCAGTCGCTCCGCGATACTTTCCGAACGGCGAAGAGACGAGTCAACAACAGCGACAACAGGGCCGCCGACGCGAAACGAGTGCAGGAGAATACCCGGACTGCCGATCACGCTGTCTGGCGCGGGACCACCGACCGAGCGTCGGCCGGCCACTCGCCCGAGAGGCCATCCGTCGGCCTCTGTCGGATCGATACATAACTCCATGTACTATTTGCCGCTTTATGTCGATTGCCCTTTCGAGAACCGGGGTTGAGACACACGCTTTCTTTGGGTTCTTGTTCTCAATCTGTGAGGATCGGCGGGACATCTTATATGGGCCACTGGCAACGCGGACGTGATGACACCACAGCTGACGCGGCGTCGATTTCTTGCGACGAGCGGTGCGGTGCTGACGGTGGGGACAACCGGTTGTCTGGGGTCACCGAGCGGTGGCAACACCGGTGAGATGTCTCTCGACGAACCGCTCTCGGTGAGTGAGGCGCAGCAGTACAACTCACCCAGTTGCAGCTGTTGTGAGCAGTACGCCTCGTATCTCCGGGACAACGTCTCGGGGAGCGTGACCGATACCGTTCCCGACGACATTACTACAGTCAAACGCGAGCGCGGCGTCCCCGAAGCGCTGGAGAGTTGTCACACGACCATCGTCGGGGACTACGTCGTCGAGGGGCACGTTCCTGCGCCAGCCATCGCCACGCTCCTCGATGAATCACCCTCGATCGACGGGATTGCACTCCCTGGGATGCCCGCCGGATCGCCCGGAATGGGCGGCGAGAAAACCGAGCCGTTCGTCGTACGGAAGTTTACTGACGGCGACGCGGGAGGCACGTTTACTGAAATCTGAGCGGGCGGGCGGTGTTTTCGTGAGCCTCAGTCGTCGACGGTCCGAACTGCAAACAGCGAGTCGTCGGTGAGGACCTGTTGTACGCGGCCGTGCCAGGCCTCCGCGAATGCTGCCCGCTGGTCCTCACTCGCCGATCCGTCGAGGATCCGCCGCAGGTTCCCCATGGCCGGGCCGCCATCCGGCACTTCGCTGACGTGGTAGGTGACCTCGACGGTTTCGCCCGTGTCTGTCCGCCGAAATCGGAACGTTGGATCGGCCGTCTCTGGATCGAAGGCGTCGAAGACCAGCAGGTTGCGCCGGTCGCCGACGCCGTCGCCGAGGCCGCCAAAGCCGTCCGCTTCCGTCGCGCCCGTAACGTACGAGATGATCCGGCTCATCACGCCGTAGGTGGCGTCGTCTCGTGGTCCGGGAGCGAGGACTTCGATATCGCTTCGGACGGGCAGGTCATCAGGATAGAGCGCGTCGAGACCGAGTTGCGTGATCCGGTAGGCTCCGGAGGCGGTCGGACAGGAGTGGCCCGCTTCCTGGACGACGTCGCGATAGGTGATCACGAACGGGTCGCCCGGTTCGAGGACGCCCAGCGCTTCGGCGACGGGGTCGCGAATGCGGATCGGTTCGACGTCGTATTCGACGGCCCAGTTCGTCTCGGTGCTGTGTGATTCGGTCGTGGTCGAGTTCGGAGTCATTGGTGAATGTGTGGAGTCACAAGTGGTGATATGGCTGTTCGTCAGTGCCGCAGCAGTCGCATCCCGTTGCCGATCACGGCGAGGACGCTGGCCTCGTGGACGAGCATACCCAGGGCGAGCGTGACGTAACTTGTCAGCACGCCCGCGAGCAGGACCGTCACGGTCAGCACCGCGAGGCCGACGTTCTCGTAGATGTTCCAGCGCGTCGCTTTGCTCAGCGTCACCGCGTAGGGAATCCGCTCTAGATCGTCGGCCATCAGCGCCATGTCGGCGGTCTCGATGGCGGTGTCCGTGCCAGCCGCGCCCATCGCGATCCCGACGTCGGCGGTCGCCAGCGAGGGGGCGTCGTTGATGCCGTCGCCGACCATCGCCACGACGTGGCCCTCGTCGCGGTACTCCTCGATGACCGTCTGCTTGTCTTCGGGGAGGAGTTCCGCACGGTAATCATCGATGCCGACCTCGTCGGCGACCGCGGCGGCGACGCGTTCGTTGTCACCGGTCAACATTACCGTCTCGATCCCCGCGTCCTGCAACTGGTCGATCACGCCCGGCGCCGCTTCGCGGAGTTCGTCGCGCATGGCGATGGCGCCGACGACGGTCCCGTCGGCGCTCTCGGCTCGCTCTCGCTCGCCGCTCGCGCGGTCGGCGGTCTCGCTCCCGTCGGTCGCTCCGACCGCCCGCACGACGTGGACGACAGTCTCGCCCCGCTCTTCCCGCTCACGGACGTATTCGGCGACCTCGTCGGGAACATCGATGCCGCGCTCGTCGAGCAGTTTTCGGTTGCCGACGACGATCTCGCGGCTCCCGTGGTGGGCGATGACGCCCTTGCCGGCGACGACCTCGAAGTCGTCGGGATCGGCGATCGAGCCGGCCGAGACCGACGACTCGCGCTGGTCGACCGAGACAGCGACTCCGCCGTCGGTCGCCGTCGTCGAACGGTCCTGCGCCGCCGCGACGATGGCGTCGGCGAGGTGGTGTTCGCTCTTCTTCTCGGCGATCGCAGCGAGTTCGAGCGCCTCGTCGTCGGTGACGCCGAAGCCTTCGACGTCCGCCACGGTCGTCTCGCCTTTCGTCAGCGTGCCGGTCTTGTCGAAGGCGACGAGGTCGATCTTGCCGGCCCGTTCGAGGTGCTCGCCACCTTTCATCAGCACGCCGTTGCGCGCGGCGTTGCCGATCGCGGAGACGATGCTGACTGGCGGGCCGATCACCAAGGCACCGGGGCAGCCGATCACCAGCAGCGTCAGCGAGAGGATCGCGTTCTGCGTGACGGCGTAGGTACCGATCGAGAGCGCGATCACGCCCGGCGTGTAGTACTTGGCGAAGCGGTCGATGATGCTCTCGGTCGGCGATTGGGCCTCCTGAGCCTCCTCGACGCGGCGGATGATCCGTTGGAGCGTCGTATCCGTCCCGGAACCGGTCGTCTCGACCTCCAGGGCGCCCTCCTGGTTGATCGTCCCGGCGTAGACCTCGTCGCCGTCGGCCTTGTGGACGGGCGCACTCTCGCCGGTGACGGGCGCCTGGTTGACGGCGCTTTCCCCCTCGACGACGTCGCCGTCGACGGGGATCTTCTCGCCGGGTTTCACGATCACGATCTCCCCCGTTTCGACCTCTCGGGCGGGCACTTCTTTCTGCTCGCCGTCGCGGCGTACGGTGGCTGTGTCGGGCGTCATCTCCAGCAGCTCCTCGAGGGCGTTGCGCGTCTTGCGCATCGTCCGCCCTTCGAGGTAGCTCCCCAGCGCGAACAGGAAGACCACGGCGGCGGCCTCCCAGTAGGATCCGATAGCGATCGCGCCGACGGCGGCCAGAGTCACGAGCGTCTTGATGCCCAAGGTACGGCTTTTGACCTCGTGGTAGGCCGTTTTCGCGATGTCGTACCCGCCAACGATCGCCGCCAGGATCAGGGTCGCGGCACTCAGCGTATTCAGGTCCGCGACGTATCCGATACTCCAGCCGCCGGCGTACAGCAGGCCGCTCACCACGACGATGATCGCCTTGCGGTGTTTGCGATAGTATTGGTTGATCGTTTGAGTATCCATGGTAAGCCTCCTCAGGCGGGCTGGGGCGTGTAGCCCTGGTTTTCGATGGTCTGATCGAACGTGGCGGGGTCAGCGACCGAATCGTCGTACTCGATCTCGACGCGACCGGTCGTGTAGTGGACCTCGACGGTTTCGACGCCCTGTTGGTTCGATAGCGCGCGTTCGACGGTACTCGCACAGGATGGACAGTCGAAGTCCAGGACGCGGAGTTGCGTTGTCTCGCTCATTGCAATTCAACGTAGCACCCACATTGCCATAAGTATTTTTTAGATGATATGTTTGAATAGTGGTATCGGTGATGCAGACGGTCAAACGGGTCGTCTAGGGCTTCGGTCGGCACTGGTGACTGGGCGTCCGAACAGACGGACGGCCACGCCGGACTTTTCACAGCACCGTGTGTCGGTTACGCTATGAGCAGCAAAAACGGCCATCAACTCACCGACATCGCCGTCCGTGATACTCGTGTTTCGGACGCGATCGACGAGCCGATGCGGGCGATGATCCTCGATATCCTTGGCGAGGAAGCGTTGACGGCGGGCGACGTGCACGAGCGCCTAGCCGATCGCGGGATCGACCGGACGGAAAACACGGTACGTCACCATATCAACGAATTGCGCGACGCCGGACTCGTGGACGTGGTCCGCTTTGAGGAGGGTCGCGGTGGGACGACGAAGTACTACGGTGCGAACACCATCGTCCTCTCGTACTCACTGCCGGACTCGGCCGATCCCGCTGTCGCGGACATGATCGACGCGATCGAGCCCCAGGTCGCCGACGCGCTCGCGACGCTGACCGGGCAGTTCGACGACGAGATCGACGAGATCGTCGCGGACATGCAGCCCTGCGAGCACTGCCGCAATCAGAAATACGAGACCTACGTGCTCCTGACCGTGTTACGACTGGCATTCGTTCGGTCCTATCAAGATATTGAGTGACTCCCGTCGATCGGAATCAGCGAACTCGGGGATCCGATGGCATCCCCCGGAGTCGGTGGTCGGGCCGTTCACTCCGACCGCTCGAGCCTGGTCCGGCGCTCCTCGAACTCGTCGTCGGTGAGATCACCACGGGCGTACGCTGCGCGTAGCTCCTCCATCGCGGGATCTCGGGACGACTGTGATTCCGTCATCCGACGGAAGAGGAGGTACCCCCCACCGAGTACAACGAGAAGGAACGCCAGTTGGACGAGCATACCGACGAGGGAGCCCCACCCGCTGGTGGTTCCGTACCCACCCATCATCCCGCCGTGGCCCATCATCCCACCGAGTCCGGCCCCCATCGTGAGCATCGGCAAAACGAAGATCGCCCCGAGGATGAGGAGCACGATGGTCGTGGTGTCGAGTTGATTCGATGACGACATCGCTATTCACTCTCCACGGTCGTTCCAAACTCGACCGAGACCGTTGCGATGACGCGTTCGAATCGGTCGTGGACGTCACCCGCGATCTCGTCGAGATCTGGGTTCTCCGCGATGCCAACCAGTTGTTCGGGGTCGACGGCGCTGACGACGACGTCACCGCCATCTGTCTCGTAGACGATGACATTACACGGGAGCAGGGCCCCTAGTTCTGGGTCTTCAGCGAGTCCATCGTGGGCGAGTGACGGGTTACACGCTCCGAGAATGCGATATCGATCGACGTCGACGTCGAGTTTCTGGTTCAGGGTCGTTTGGACGTCGATATCACTGAGGACCCCAAATCCTTCGTCCTGGAGTGCGGTGTTCACTGCGGCGACAACATCGTCGAACTGTGCATCGATCGTTGTCGTAATAGTATATGACATCGGTCTAGTGAGTCATTGATTTCGCGTGTGTGAAGTGCTTCGTTGCTTCGACACTATAGGTCCATCAGCAGTGGCCGTGCCCACCCATTCCGCCGTTAGCGTCGTGGGCAGCCGTCCCATCGTGGTAGTCACCGTCAGCCATGTCCTGGGCCATCTCATTGACGGTCACTCCCATGTGTGACTCCATCCACTCGACAGCACCGGAGCCCATGTGCTCGGTCATGTGGCCGTCCATCCACGTGGCCCACTCCTCAGCGGTTGCGTTGTTCGTCGGTGCGTCGTCAGCGGTCGTTTCGTTGCCGTGGGCGCTGACCGCCGGGAGTGCAACTGCGATTCCGATGATTGCAACCACCACGAGCAGCCAGCGGCCAGATTTGAGATTGGTCATTGTCGTTTGCCTCGAGTACCCGTAGGACAGCTCCGGGGATATCGGGATGGGTGTAAATCCGCGTCGGAGAACGTTCGAGACCGTATATAGCGAGTTCTAATCGTTTCTCAGCGAGAAGACCGTTCGTTGATGCCGAATTCGAGTGATTCAGTGGTCCTCTTCGTGTGAATTGGCTTCCCAGACGGATGTCCGGTTGCAATTGGGATTCGAAAGAACGAGATGGATACAGCGGTGGAGTCGAAGCAGAAACCGCAATAAATCGTCGTGTGCTATTACTTGTATGGATTCGACTGCCGCGGACATGGACTCAGCTTCGGACCGATCTTCGGGGTGGACGCGTCGCTCATTTCTTGGGCTCGCGAGCGCCGCTACTTTCGTCGGCCTTGCGGGTTGTAGCTCGCAGTCGTCGACATCTCCATCCAGTGATGGGAGTCAGTTAGCGGTCAATCGAGACGGGTATGCAGGAGATGCGTTCGCCGGAAGCCTCACTGATGGGGTCGGGTCGTCCGAACCCGCGGAGGCCGATCCAGGAACGTATGAGGGAGTAGTTGTGTACGACCGGTCGTGTGAGCCAGTCGGCGATGGGCTCACTGGCTGTGATGCGGGAATTGAGACACAAGAACTAGGGACGGTCAATTTCTATTACGAACACGACATGCATCAAAAGCCCTGTTTGGTGCCAGATCAGTCGGTCGTCTTCGAAGTCAAAAACGAAAGAACAGTCGTCCAAAGAAAGTCATAAAGTGTGCTATCAACTGGGTTGATAGTGACAAATTTATATAAATACACATTGTCGGAAGATTGTTCGACCATTGGTCGCGAGCGACAGTGAAACTGTTTACTCATTGCCGTATCCACGACGTCAACGCTGTGGTAGTTCAGTAGCGTTGGAATAGGCTGAGCGGGTGGTGCTCGACAGCAATTGGACATCATACCGCTGCACATCACTCATTGGGATACTTTCTTGCAGCCAGTTTCCAATAATAGCACGCGGTGGCGTCGCAACGGCAACGATCTCGCCCTCAGCTGTCGTGTATACGTGTTCGACGTATGGTGTCTTGATGACTGCTTCTCGAAGTGACTCCGCTTTATCGAGTTTAGTTTGGAAACGAACCATGACCTGTATCCGATTTTCGTACTGTGTGAGGTCAAGGTCAACGGTGAATCTACGTATGATGCCATCTTTCTCCAGTCGACGGACGCGTTCCGAAACGGACGATGCTGAGAGATTTACTGCCTCAGCGATGGTGCTGTACGGCCGTCGTGCGTTTTCCGCTAAGAGGCGGAGGATTTCACGGTCCGTGTCGTCAATTTCTATTTGAGTCATCGAAAGACGGAATGGGGGAAGGGGGTTGGGGTGGGTTGGGGGAGCTACGACGCAGGTGCGGGGTACTCCCGGTGGCTGTGCCGTTTAGACGTAGTCTTCCGGTGCCGAGGTAAACGTCTCCTTGCATCCCTCGGCACAGAAGTAGTACGTCTGACCGTCGTACTCGGCGGTAGCTGTTGCATCAGTTTCGTCAACGTCCATTCCACAGACGGGATCAGTTGCCATCGGTTTTACCCCGTGGATATGTACGGGGCGATGGTTCAAGCACTTTCCTCTTAGCAATCCAAAGTGAAGACAAGAGGCGACGCGAGCACTTCTGAACGTTCTGCTCTTTCAAAACCACGGAACGAATACCTCGTCCTCAGAATGCCGAATTCATCGCTTGAGCGTATCCACAGTTTCTTATCTGTGTCCAATATAATTGACGTGCTTGAGAGACGAAAGCGTCTAATGTCTACTTTAAAATTCATCAACTTAGAAATGTGAAACGCTGGGTTAGATGATAACTGCTGATATTTCGAATCCTAACCGGAGAAGTAAGGTGGCTATGACTGGACTGGCAGGGTGTGGCAACTAATCCGAGAAAGAGAAGCAACCGGTTCCGTGGGAGTAGGGAAGCGTATCCTCGACGGTCGAACAAAAGCCGGTGAGTGGGTTTAGGTAGTTCACTTTGCTTGATTCTGCTGCAAATCATCACTCGGATAGATCCGATACGTTCGCCCCTGGCGCTCTCGGGATAGTAAGCCGCGTTTCTCGAGGTCACTCACGGTTTGGCTCACCTTACTCTTCGAGAAGTCCGAGCGATCCCGGAGTTCGATTTGTGTGATGCCAGGCGAGGAGAGGACCGGTTCGAGAATTCGACGTTCGTCATCCGGCAAGAGGTCCAGTACGCGAGCCTGTGGCTGAGACTCTGGATTGATACCCCCCTCTGTTTGGGTGGTTTCCTCCGGCAATCCAGCCATCTCATGGTCATCCGGACTGGTCACCTCTTTTTGTGCGCGCTCGCTCGCGTCTGTGCTGGTGAGGTCGTCTCGTATCACGAGATACCCCCCACCGACGACAGTTGAAACGAGGATGGTTCCGAGGACGTACCAGAGCGGACTCGTTCCGTGAATACCCCCCATCGATGTACCCATATTCATCATCGATCCCATCTGTTCGAACGACTGTTGTTGCTGGTACGCGTCCCAACTGAGTGCCCCGCCGACGATTACGACGGCAGCGACGAGAAGACCAACCCCTGTATCAACTCGCCGTCGATTCATCCATCCCACCTCGATTTACTGTGATACCTGCTCATACCTCAGAATAGGCGAAACAGCGCTGTATCAGTTGTGATTGTCCGAGACACGGAAAAAGACTGGACACGTTACCTGACATCACAGCGCAGCGGTCAGTGACGGTCGTGGCTCTGGAAAGTTTCCGTCTCTGAGACCGCCGGGTGTTGTTGGGCAAATTCTGCCGGGTCTTCTTCGAACGTTCGCTTGCAGGCCTTCGAGCAGAAGTAGTACGTCTCGCCATCGTGGATGAGACTCGGCTCGCTGTCGTCGACTCGCATCCCACAGACGGGGTCGCGGTACTGGCCGGGTGCACCTAATCCCCGTCGATAGACGTACAAGAGGAGCCCCGAGAGTGCGAACGCGATAAGGTTGAGGTAGAACGTATAGTCGATTTTGAAGTATGTCCGTTCCGTTGCTGTTTCTCCACCGGCCAGGTTTGGAACGATGTCAAGGGCATTGAACAGAAGTTCCATGAGGAATCCACTGAAGGCCATCGTCACGAAGAAAACCCCGAGGATGTACAGCATGATCTTCCAACCGTAGTACTTCCGGTAGACGTTGAGGACGGGAATCGTGATGAGATCGGCGTAGATGAACGCGATGACACCGGCGAAGCTGACGCCGCCACCCCACAACGCGACCGCGAACGGGACATTCCCAATGCTGCCAACGAAGCTAATGACGGCAATAGCGACGCCCATTATCGCGTTCTCAGCGGTCAGGAGGAGGCCATCACCCTGGATGAACAGCGTGTTCCACACCCATTGGGGAACGAAGACGATGACGAACCCGGAGATGAGAAATCCCGCGATAACGTCCGTCCAGATCATTGACCACTCCTTGCGGAACTGATTGCCGACCTTGTACCAGCCACCCCACGACAATAGCTCGTCGCGCCACTCGCCGTGGCTCGCCGTTTCCTGATGGTAAGTCTCCATACACCCTTCTGAACAGAATTTTACCGTTTCACCGCTGTCGGTCGTGAGGGAGTACTCGTCTTTTCCCTCCATGCCACAGGTAGGATCCTCCGTGACGCCCGATTCGTGGTCGCGTTCGTTGAGTGTCTTCCGAACGTCGTCGAAGAGGTTCTCGGGGAGGGTAAGGTGAACGATGATCGCCATGACAGCGATGAGGACGAGGCCGCCGAGCAGTTCCGCGAGGAGGAACTCCCAGCCCAGCAGAATTAGAATCATCAATCCAAGTTCGACGATGAGGTTCGTCGAGGCGAACTGGAACGCCATGAAATTCACGGCGTGTGCACCTTTTTTGAACAGGCCCTTGCCGATGGCGACCGCACCGAAGCTACAGCCACTACTCGCTGCCCCGAAGACAGTCGCCTTGATGAGTCCGCTCAGGTCGCCGTCCCCGAGGACTCGGGCCATTCGCTCCTTGGAGACGTAGACCTGGACGAAACTCGTGATCGTGAGGCCCATAATGATAGCCCACGCCGCCACCCAGAAGAATCCGACACCGATGCGTAATGACTCGAGGATACCACCGACGAGGCCTGGCATACGTATACTATCACAGGCCATTGTTTTGTCATTTGTTCTTGTGAAGATGTGTTTGTTCACCACCCTAAAATTTGGATTCGAAAGCCCAATCGTTAGCGACAGCGATTCTCTGTTCGAGACGGCTGTTCTCGTTCGGTGAAAGCAGCGGTGCAGACGACCGTGAATGCAACTGTCAGACGCACCCGCGTCCTTTGAGGCTAGCTTTCACGTACACATTGTTAATCTCGGCTTGAGAAGGGGGATATTGATTTCTCTCGAAGGGGTATCAGTCGATCAGTTCCCACTGGTTGGTCATCCCTGCGTAGACACGTCGAAGAACGTCAGATCTCGAAAAGATGCTTGTGAAGAGAATGGGATGTCGTAGTAGCCGCAGTACCACCGCTCTCGGCGACCGATCAACGTCTTCAATATCTAATCCGGAAGCCGCACTGTTTGTCGATCCAAGGATCTGTGAGTTGCGAGTTTCAAGAAAATATCTCACAACTGTGGCGAATATATACTCTGCTTTCATCGTCTGATATAATCTGTCGGGGTATGTGTGTAATTGGCCGCTTTTAGCCAGCTCTGCGGCCAGAAATCCTGATTCGACGGCCTGTGAAATCCCCTTTCCAGTGAGTCGGTTTGCGAGACCTGCAGCGTCACCAATCCGTACGACAGAGTGCTCCGGAAGATACGTTCTGTCGGGATCGAGGCTTGGTCCCTCGGGAATGATTGCGACGTTCGTCTGTTCCTGCGACGGGACTGGCCACCCATTCCGCTTACAGGCATCCCTCAATGCCTTCATATAATCACTAGGCCGATCACTGACCGTCCAGCCGATACCAACGTTGGCTCGTTGCGATGTCTTCGGGAATGCCCACGAGTACCCAGTATAGTTCTCCAGAATTATCCGGCTGTTCGGGTACAATTCGGTGAAGTCCCCTTCGACATCACTGTTAAGCGCCACCATATATCCTGAATACTCGTTGGTTGTTCCGAGCGCTTTACTAGAGAGTGATGGCTGACCGGTTGCATCAACGACGAGATCATACTCATCGGCGAACTCGTGGAAATCTGTCCGTGTGATAGACTGGTTTTCGTGGATGTCAACACTCTTCTCTGAGAGTTGTTCTGCCCAGGACTGCTCAACGATATTTCGGTCCGTTATATATGTATCCGCAGCAGGAAAGGTACCGGCTCCAGTGTGGTGGCGATCGGCGTCGATTCCGTCATACACCTCCACTTCCATCGCTGGCAGCGGATTGAGAAAGCCGTTCTCTACAGTCGGCTCGAGTGGGATCTTCGATACCGCTGTCATCGCTTCTCCGCAATTAACGCGTTTGCTGTCGTAGGACTGACGCTCATACAGTTCGACGTCGAATCCAGCGTCGTCGAATCCAGCAGCTGCTGCAAGTCCGGCCATCCCTCCACCTATTATCGCAATTCTGGATCTTTGATTCATTGGTCAGGTCCTGATCGTGATTCATAGAGAAACCGACGCCACTGTCCACTACGAGGAACAAACATCGGAACTTTCCGTTTATATGTTCGATAGCGGTCACCAAATTGAGTGTCCATTTCGCGTTCTTCTTTGCGTGCTAACCACACAAACGTCAGAACAATAATGGGGAATAACCCGACAGAAAAGATAGTTGGCCAGTGAACAATTCCCTCACCAAAAAGAGCAATGAATAAGCCAGTATATTGTGGGTGTCGTACTACGCTGTATAGGCCCTCAGTAACAAGCTGATCTTCTTGCCGCGCCTGATGAACTTGCCTCCATCCCTGAATGAAGACGCCAATTCCAACGAATGCAAGACCATATCCCAGTGCCATTGAGATGATCATACCGGTCTCGCCTACGCCAACCAGTGTTGACCAGAGATTCGCGCTCACGTACTCACGGTCGAGCCCAAAGTATCGAACCAATAGATAAATCGTCAACGGGAAGCCAAACATTTCGGCGTACAACGCGATTACGAAGGCCTGTACAACACCAGCACCAGCCCATTCTCGCCACGTTTGGGGTGCAAAGTAGCGATAGAATACCCACGAGACGAGTACGATGACGATAACCGCGATTGCCCATCCTCCAGAATGAGCAATCGTCCCGTCCCAGTTTGGTATGTTTTGAATCATATTTTTTGAATATTACCAGCGCATAGTTGCCGCCTTTGTGACATCGAGATCCTTGAAATTCCGGTACAAGACAAGAATAATTCCAAGTCCGACAGCGACCTCTGCAGCAGCGAGGGCCATGACGAAGAGGCTGAACGTTTGCCCCGTGAGATTCCCCCATTGATATGAGAAGGCAACGAAATTTATGTTTGCCGCGTTGAGCATTAGTTCAACAGACATCAAGAACATTAACGCGTTTCGCCGGGTCAAAATCCCGAACAACCCGATACTGAACAGTCCTGCCGACAGTAGTAGGTAGTATTGAACTGCAATCATTAGTACATCACTCTCAATATGTCCCGGACTGCCTTCCACCAACGGGAGGCCAACTGCTGATTCTGGACCATCCCCACATAGAATCGTCTCTGTCCGAATGAATCTGCTTCACTTTGGGAAGAGGACAACTTAGTCATCGTTGCTAGCACCCCGAGAGGGAGATTCAGATGTTGATTGCTTCCGTGTGAGCATCACAGCGAAGCTGATCAGAATAAGTACACCGCCGACATATACAAGAACCTGCATCGCAGCGACAAACTCAGCCTGTAACATCACGTAATGTACTGCAATACTTAGAAGTGTTACACCCATTAGTAACGCAGAGTGCCACATATCCTCAACGAGGACCATTGCGAGAGCACTCCCGAGCGTGACTAACGCGAAGAACACGAACACGATCAGTTCGAGATGTTGTGTCATATATGAATCACCCTAGGAGGACTATATTGACGTGACCGTTTTGGGTAGATTTCATCGTTTATCATTATTTAACTAATAGGTCTAATTCTTGTAACTTCGATTCTACTATGTCGAATGCTGTTCCAGCCTGCTCAATACTGGTTGCTCCCGTGACCACGGCTTTTCCACTCCCAAACAGCAATATTACGACATCTGGTGTTTCCAGTCGGTACACGAGACCAGGAAACTGCTCCGGCTCATATTCAATATTCTTAAGCCCAACTCCAATTGCAACCGCATGTAAATTCAGTCGATGGTTGAAATCCCCACTCGAAACAATGTTCTGGATCTGTATTTCACGGTCACAATCGATAGCGATCCCGAGTGTTTGTAGTTCGTTGAACACGAATTCTAACGCGTTATTAACGTCTTGAACACTTTTTGCGCCAGTACAGACCGCTTTCCCAGAGCGGAAAATAAGTGTGGCAGCTTTGGGAGATTGGGTGCGAAAGACAAGTCCTGGGAAGGATTCCGGCTGATACTCTGTAGTGGGAAGGTCGTCGGCTAACGGCTCTAGATTCAGTTCCTGACCCAATTCGGTTGAGGCGACCACGTTCTGGATTTCGAGGGGCTCCTTTGACTCAGGCATGGTTTTCAAAGGGCCACGATAGTCTTACTACTCCCGCTCATAACCGCTGATCGTGAAGGAGTCTCGCAGAAGCCTGCTACTGTTCTACTCGACACCATAATCACCACCGTACTTCATGAAGACGTAAGTCAACCCGAGCGTGCTCACCATCGCGGCGAACGCTAAGATACCTAGGGTTTTTGCACTGTCCGGCACCTGTGGTGCTGGTTGTCCACCACCACTCTCGCCACTGCCACCACTCGCAGTGCCAGTAAACGGGTACGCAATCGACCCTTGATCGACGATCGTTTGGCTATCTGGCAACTGTCCGCTCGGAGGGTTGGTCGGGATAGAGCTCTCTGTTGCCGGTCCACCGGGACTTCCGACGACGATTCGCCCGACCTGTCCCAATGATACGTGAGCGGTGCAGTTGTAATCATATGTCCCCTCAACCTCGAACGTATGTTCGAACGTCTCTCCTTCTTGCAATAACCCGCTGTCCCAAGGCTCTGCACCGCTTGGGATGCGGTCTTCGTAGGCCGTCGAGGAATGTGGGGCTCCCGCGCCGATTTCAAATGTCACGGTCTCCCCCGGTTCGACGAATAGACCGATCGGATCCACGAAGAAGTCACCACCCTCCATAGTGATTTGTACCGTTTTGGCTTCCTGTGCTGCTGCCGACTGTGCCAGAGTACCCGCTGCTGCAATCCCTCCAGCTGTTTGTAGAAACGTTCGACGCCTCATTATTCTATCATGATGTGCCGAGACGCTCGCTTCAGTATGCGACCAGCAGCACCGTAAGTACCTTCTCTCTGTAGAAAGCGTCGCAATGTCAATAACGGCTTCTTTGGCCGTTTTCGGCTACCAGTAGAGTACTCGGGCACTATCACGATATACGTGCTCCCCATTCATTCGAATTCCTATTAGAAAAGACAAGACTCTAAGGACATGCACTTTCGACAATACGGCTATGACATCGGGCGATCAGTATAGTCGAATGATGCAATGGAGGGAACGCAACAATGAGAACCATCTATCCGTCAGTATCAGCCCTCTTAACGCCCGTTACCGTTGGTTCCGGATCTTCAGATCAAAAGGGATTTCCTATATAAAGACGTTGTCAACAACTCCACTTTCACCCGCTTAGGATTGACATCAGTTCGCTTTTGTCTGGGAGTATGGCGGCATCACTTCGCCCCGACCAATCATCAGTGGAACAACATCCGTCATCGTGGGATACGTTGCGTCGGTATCGATTGGTCAGTCGGTCATCGTCGCATGTTTCTCATCTGCGACCGAATCCTGGCTATGGAGCCAGTAGAGGAATACGAAGAACGCGGTCACGAGGACGTTCAACACGAGCTTGTAATTGAGCTCGATGGATACCTCGACGATCTGCGCGGAGGCCCGCGAGGTGATGAGTCCGAGACCCAGGAAGAGGAAGGGACCACGAACTCCGCGACGACGGCGCTGATGAAGATCATCAGGCTCATCACTGCTGTGAAGGTCGTACCGTAGTACTCGTCGTAGGCTTCATGATGGGTGGGACGATGAGATCCGCGAGGATGTATGAGAGCACTGATCCGAAGGGCAGTCCACGGGTCCAGAGGACCGTCCCGAAGGGAACGTTTCCAACCGAACAGACGAACGTAACCACCCCGAGCATTGCGCCGAGTGCGGCCGTCCAGAGAACGCACACCGGTAAGCCGAACACGGCGCCGGAGAAGACACTTGTCCACACCTATTCGGGGATGAACCCAGCGATGAGGCCAGCGAAAATAAACCCAATCGCGATCTCATCCCAGAGCATCGCCCATCCCTCCACTGTTTGTCCGCAAGTCCCATCCACCCGGACCAGGATGTCGCCTTCTCCCGAATCGAGATGTTGGCTTCCACTGGATCGAAGGAATCCTTGCAGGACTGCGAACAGAAGTAGTAGGTCTGCCCCTCGTACTCGATGGAGTAGTCGGTCTCTTCGGGATCGACGTCCATCCCACAGACGAGATCCTGTACGGTGGTTCCCTCGTCGTCGGTGACGTTCTCGCGTGCTTCGTCGAGATCTTGTCGGGAACGGCGTAGACGAAGCCCACCAACATCATGGCGAAGAGGATCAGGCCACCGATCACGTCGGCGAGCAAGAACTCCCAACCGAACAGCAGCCAGATGACGATGCCAATCTCGATGACGAGGTTCGTCAAGGCGAACTGGAACGCAGCGAGTGCCACAGCAGCTAACGCTCCTTTCTTGTAAAGGTTTTTCGCGGTGGCGATGGCGGTGTTCAGATAAGCGCCGGTCAAGGAGCCATCATCTGCCGGCTAAGCAGCCGAATCCTGGTGGATTGAAAGAGCGAGCCAGTTTCGGGAACCTCGACGACGTAAGCACTGCAGGGCGCGAAGCGCCCGAAGCGCGCAGCGAGTCGCGGGACCGAAACTGGTGAGGGCTTCCAGAGCAGTCTCTCTCCGTTTGAGTCCTTATCTGAACACCTATGGAAACGCTGCTACCTACACAAACCACCGTTTTCGATAAAATAGTTACGCCGTCTCGCGATCTGCTGCTGACACAGCCGGCAGGCGGTCCCAATCGTCACGCGGTGCGGTCGCTGTCTGACGATAGCTGCCGCTCACCGATGGCCTCGGCCGGCCACTGAGGGCCGCCCGCTCGGCGGCCCTCAGATTCCTCGTCTACGCGCTTACACCAGGTGGGTCATACACTTCACCTTGGTTGAGCATGTGATAGATCGACACCAACATCTTTCGCGCTGTCGCCACGATTGCTTTCTGTGAGTTCTTCCGACTCGCTAGCCGCTCGTAGAAGCGACTCAGATACTCGTCGTTACAGGTGTGAACTGCTGTATGGGAAGCTTGGACGAGCAGCCATCGGACCCTCCCCGATCCACGCTTCGAGATGCTCCCTTCGATCCGCGAGTCGCCTGACTCGCGGATCACCGGATTCAACCCGACGTAGCTGACGACTTCTTTGTCACCGTCAAATCGGCTGATTTCGCCCAACTCCGCGTATATCGTCAGTGCCGTATAGTAACTCACGCCAGGAATTGTCATCAGCAGCTGGGTCTCCTTCAGAGACCCAGCGCGTTCTTCGATTGTCTCGTCGAGATTGTGAATCTCTTCGGTGAGCGTCTCTATCACCGCAAGATACGACTCTAACAACGAATTCCATGGCGTCGGGAACGAGAGTTCCCGCAGGAACTCTCGTCCCTCCACGCTCAACGGCTTCACATCCTCCGTGATACCGTGATCGGAAAGCAACCCGTGGACTTTGTTGGCGTACTTGGTTCGATCCTCAACCAACGTCTGTCGCCCGCGCACGAGTGCGCGGGCTTCCCTGATCTCGTCGGTCGGAACGTAGCTTTCTGGCATGGAGTTCAGCCGTACCATCCGCGCGAGTTCTTTTGCGTCGACGCGATCAGTTTTCTTGTCCGAATTCGCGATCTGAGTCAGCTCTTTCGGGTGGGCAACAGTCACATCCAAATGTTCCGACAGCGTATCGTGGATGTGGTAGTAATTGCTGGTCGCTTCCAGTGCAGCTTCGGCACCAGCATATCGCTGGGCGAGATCGTCGAGGTTCGCGTTCTCGACGCGAACCTCTTCGACGATCTCACCAGCCTCATCCATTACTGCCACCTGTGCGTACCGTTTGTGAACATCAATTCCGAGGTACATGGTTTGTTCACCCGGGACGCCAGTGCGTGAAGCAGAGATGCACCTATTCGGGCTTTCCCGACTGCCGCCGAGAGCGGCAGTCGGGCTGTAACGCCCATGACTCGGCTCCCTTCGCACATGGACCAGTCACTACCACGTGCTCGATGGCACGGTTCAGATATCGGTCTCTTGCGCCCCATGTCTTGGTTCACGCTCTCATGGCGTAGCAGCGTTTCCATCGAGTCACTACCGTGGCGATGGCCGAGTACGAACACGACGAGGAGACGAACCCGAAGAACGTAGCGAGACCGATATCGCGGGGACCGTGACCTTCGAGAATATCCGAGATCTGCTGGGTTGATACCTACGCGTCCACACCGCCCGCGATGACAAATCCGATGACGAGCGCCCACCAAGTGATCCACGCCATCGTGACGGTCGTTGTCGCGGCCTGTTATGTGCTCTCCGCGAAGAACGTCCCGAGCGGTTGGTTGGTCGTCACGACGCCGATGGCGACAGTGATTACCCCGCTGATCGAGAGGATTGCGTAATCTGATCTGTCCATTTGTCTTGAATTATGCTACGGTTCCTATTCCAAATGCGGTTGTGTCTTCTACTGTGGTGCTTATCGTGCTCTGATCTTTTGATTAGGTTTGTTATTTGCGGTTTAGAATTTGGAATCCAAACCAGTGAGAGTTCAGCGAGGGATAACAGATTTGTGGCTGGCTGGTGTGATAAGTCATATGCTCACTTCCCCCAGCGAGATTCTCCTGACGGGTATTATTCTCGCGAGTACTGCGTATACAGCGATCAAAACGCCTGCAATCTGGCAACGGTACACGGGAAGATATGGTCAGCTACTCGTTGGTGTCCCGCTCGTTGGCCTCCTGTTCGGTCTCGTTCACGTCGGGATGTTCACGCCGCTCTCACATGGCCTGCTTGCCACGATTGAAACAGGGGCTATCCTCGGTGTAGCAGCAGTAATCGGCGGACTTGGGTACATTCATCCGCGACTTGGATACTCGGGGGGAAAGCCGCGATGACCGTACTACTGCTTTCGCTCCTCTCGATATTCGTCGCTGGCGGGCTTGCACGCTATTGCTACGCGCTCCTCTATCGAGACGACGTATTGGTGATTCAACGTCCGTTCTTTTTCAGAATCGGCTTCGGGGCGCTCTGTGCTGCAGTAATCGGGACGAGTGCAGTATTAGTTGGCTGGGACCCGACACAGCTAATCCACACCGTCTTTGCAGTGTCGATCGCTGCAGCGGTCCACGCCGTTCAGGGTGGTCTCCACCCGGATACCGAAGCGTGGTTCTACTCGCTATTCCGAACTTGAGCATCGATTCGTGCGAGTTTCGCTCCCGATCGGGTTGGTTTGGATTCCGAATGGGTAGCACCTAAAGGAGGCGACCGAAAAAAAAAACAAGACGATTCTCTCCGGAACCGATGGCGTACGATGCTGATGGTACCGGGGGCCTGAAGCGCTAAATGGCCCGGGCAGTATTGTTATATGTGCGCTTTGGGGTTCACGCTGCAGTTGCTGGCTCCCGTTATTGACCTCACCCAATTGTGGAGGAGATCGACATCTATCGAAACCAGATTTGGTGGTTGGACTTCTAGGAACTCCCCAATCTCTTCTTGAGCGAAACTGTGTAGACAATACCCCATTGAATTCACGAGATATGAACGGTATCCTCTTTGAAAAACGATTAGATAGCGTTATACACTGTCTTGAACGTTCTCCACAGTGGATTTAGACCCAGTGCCATAACCCCACGCCCCTATTTTGTGTATATGTGGTACAAGACATAAAATATAGACTGACGCCAATCTGGGACACGTTCCGTTCAATAACCACTCTTACGGGCCCTAAAATATCGAGCGAGTGGATTTCGAATTCAATTTCGGCCAATGCGGAGTCCTTTGATATTGAACAGACAGTGCAATAAAGAAGTAGAACGTACATCAAAGCAGCGAGTGACTCTCACAAACTCATGAAAATGATTGCTGAATATCGACTGCCATCGTATGAACCGATCACCGAATTGAACGAGGCAACTGTCGCTCCTAACGGTCCATGGGGGAGTCCAAGAGTACCCTCTGGGGGACGATTGCATGGATAATATTGGCCGAGGACTGGGTATCGGAACTGTCATTTTGGGGGGACTAGCTTTTCTCGCTCCGTCTTTCCTCGGTAGTACCGGCTTCGGCCGCAATGTCGGTGAATATGGAGGGGACGGCGGAATGATGGGAAATCGAGGCCTGTATCTTTCCCAAGAAGCGACTGAACCCATCGTTAAGGCCCTGACCGCGGATCAGACCGGAGTCTTCTCGATCGACTGCGGTTCCTACTGCGGATACGGTCACCAGCACATGGACGCGCCCGGTATTCTCTCCGTCCAATGAACGAATCACTCAAAACAGAGGACCATCACATGAACGACTCAACTACAATCGAAGGAAGAACCGATGCAGAAAAACGACGATTCGAAGCGTTCACTCTGCCCCCATCGTGGGGCGGGGCAGGCTTATCGGCTGAAGACGCTGAGGAGCGAATCGCAACGCTGGAACGACAACTTGAGGAATAACTCCAATGACGTACACGCTATCGACGACGACTGATGCATCGTTCGACGAAACCATCGACACCATCACGACCGAACTCGAAGCCGAGGGGTTTGGTATCCTAACGGATATTGACGTTCAAGAGACGCTTCAGAAGAAGTTGGACATTGAGACCGATCGATACCGGATCCTCGGCGCGTGTAACCCTCCACTCGCACACGAGGGACTTGAGACAGAACCCAACCTCGGTGCGCTTCTTCCCTGTAACGTCGTCGTCTATGAAACTGACGAGGGCGAAGTGGTCGTGAGTGCGGTCGATCCTCGAGTGCTCGTCGGTATCACAGAGAATCCTGCCCTAGACAGCGTCGCCACCGAAGTTTCCGAACGGTTCGAACGGGTTCTCGACGAGGTGAGCGAACAGCTCGCGACGGAGACCGATCAATAATGGCCGAGCGAAACCGATTTGAAACGTGGACGCTTGCTCTGGCCGTTCTCGGAGCGATCGTCCTGTTCCCGCTCCTCCTCGGAGGTGGGGGGATGGCGGCAGGCGGATTCGGGATGCTCGGCGGGGGAATGTTTCTCACGCCGATCATCCTCGTCGCCCTCGTCGTCTATCTCGTGTACGACTCCGAGAGTAGAACCGGGTCGACATCCAGTCCCGACGCGATGGACACACTCCGGGAACGCTACGCTCGGGGCGAACTTACAGACGAAGAGTACGAAACACGATTGGGCACACTCCAGAACGATGACCAGGGTCTGTGACCATGCGAACTGACCGATACTAACTAGACGACACCCTCCACGACTAACCCACCCGACACCAATGAGATCAGATATACTCGACACACTCGCACGATCGCTCGCCACCAAAACCACGACATCGGCCGACGACCCAGTCGATATTACCGATCGACTCCGCCCCCAAAGCATGCACGGCGGACGAGGCCTGGGTCGCCTATTCGGCGGTGGGATGACGGGACACGGACACCATCACGATACGGGGGGCTGTGGATCACACGAAACCTCGACCGAATCCGACCACCGAACCGAGGGCGACCACGAAGATACGTCAAAAACCGATGAGGCCCTTGCAATTCTCCGCGAGCGATACGCCCGCGGTGAAATAGACGAAGAGGAGTTCGAACGCCGACTCGATACGCTTCGAACGATGGGATTGTGACCGCCCGAATGCGCTGGTGATACACAAATTACAATTATACACTATGTCAGAAGATAAAACGCCATCTCACCCTGTGTTCGCGGCGATATACGATCCCGTGATGGAACATGCCGAGGATTCGCTGCTTCGTGAAATCCGGGAATCACTCGTCGAGGACATGAAAGGGACCGTCCTTGATCTGGGTGCGGGGACCGGTGCGATGTTTCCATATTTCAAGAGAGCAACGGACCAGGAATTATCACTCACCCTGCACGCGATTGAACCAGATCCACATATGCGCCGACGAGCGGTTCAGAAAGCGGACGAACTTAACCTCGATATTGCGATTCAACCCGAGGGGGCACAGTCACTCCCGTACGCCGACGATTCGGTGGACGTAATCATTGCGTCACTCGTGTTCTGTACGATCCCAGACGTCGATGCAGCACTTTCCGAGGTCGCTCGCGTTCTCAAATCGAATGGCGAGTTTCGATTTCTCGAACACGTTCAGGCGGACGGATGGCTGGCTCACGTGCAGACCGCGGTGAACCCGGTATGGCGGCTCGGTGCAGCTGGCTGCAATCTCGATCGAGATACGGCGACTACATTCAAAAACGACGATCGGTTCGACGTCATTGAGCTTGAAGAGTTATCGATCGGCGTACCCCCGGTGGCGCCATTTGTTCGTGGCGCACTCGTTCCGAGATGACGAATACCGGAATCAGTAGTTGTTCAACGGATTCAAAGAGTAGTTTCTTCCGATGGGTGGCACGAGCCACGTTCGTTCGAACGCTCAACCTTGCCAGAGGACTCCTGCATAGACTTGTAGACCGTTTCGTCATCAACGTGCTCCGTTGAGTTATTCACGAGCCTCCTTGTAGCTAGTCCCACATCTTCCCTAAATTGATGATGATATTCTCTCCGAGATTTTCTACGGATCATTCAGACGTGTTTGAAAGTGCATCATACCACCAAGTGTCTCGATCGGCGTATCCCTGACGTAGCATCCTTCCGTTCGGAGGATGCTGCGTGGGAACCACCAGAAACGATGACGAACCAACCACCGACTGGCAATTCATCACTAACGACGTACGCATCAAACTCCACCAGCGCTACTTAAGAACTCGAGATTGGAGCGGCAGTGAACGAACAACGTCGTAATGGAACTATCGAGAACGAACGGTTACATCACCAGCTGAGTTTGAGCGAACTGGAAGCGATAGTACCAGATCCCGAACGCGATCCCTGCGAGGTCTATCACAACAATGATCCACGCATATCGGAGTACGACAATCTCGAGAGTACGGGGGTGCGGCGGAGGTACAATAAAAGGGCGTCCCGAGAAACGATAGTTGCCAGTGAGCTCTCGGCTTACATTCCTGATCCGCTTTCGGGACGGTTCGTCATGATGAGCCCACTGAGCCGCATCAGGACCGCGAGGGCGACCATCCCGAGGTCCCAGCTCATCCCAGCGGTCATCGATGAACCCATACCGCCGCTTATCCCGCTGTTCATGCCGGATCCCATTCCACCGTCTATTCCCAGTTCATACTCCCGGTGACGCCGACGAGGGCTTGGTTGAGCAACATCACGAGCGAGTACCCGATCATCAGCGGCCCGCTCGCGTGCCCGAGCCGATCCGCGTAGGGCGTCATCAGAACGACACCGTAGATGACCACGATGACGCCGAGGAGCGCCATGAGCAGCCCGCTGTTCGAATTCATCATCCCGCTGCTGGCGGTCGCGGAGAGCAACGAGTACAGACCGGAGACGAGTCCGATTACCGCACCGTATTGCCGTGTCGTGTCGGTCGTGTTCATTGTATCCATTATCAGGCTCCGAGCATCATCCGAAGTGACCCACGGACGCCCATCGGCAGTCCGATCGCACCGATGAAGAACGTCATAAGCCACCACCACGCGTGATTCATCTCCTCTTTTGCGTCCGCGAGGTACCACACGATGCCAAGAGTCACGAGGAATTTGAGGACGAATGTCGATCCGGAGAAGCCGGTGGCTTGGTACACGAAGTTCGTTACGACCAGCTTCGGGGAGAAGCCGAGGAACGTCACACCGATGAGATTCTGTGCTGCGTCCCACAGCTGCCCGAAGACGGCCAGCAGGATCAGCGGGTGTCGGAGGTGTGCGACATCGACGAAGTTCGTTCCCCAGTAGTAGAGCGCGGTCACGCCCAGAGCGATTCCCGTCGTCGCGATGGGGGCCCACAGGCGGAATGTCGCCCCGGTCGAGAAACCATGCCGGAGCGCCCACCCGATGGCACCGACAGCCCAGATCGCCCCGACGAACCCGACCGTCGACGGAGTAGAACCGAGATCGCGATCACGCGCGAGTGCGCCGACGCCGAGCGCGAGGACGGTGACACCGGTGACGACGACGTAGATCGACGGCGTGATGAACCACACCGCGTAGTCGCCGAGTAGTCCGATGTCTTCGAGAGCGCGCATCGCCCCGCCAGCGACGATCATCGGCGCGAGCCCATAGGCCAGTCTGGCGTTGAAGGATACGTCCAGCGCGTCGAGATACGCTCTGAGTCCGGGGAGGCTATAGGCGACTGCCGCGAGGTACGTCACCGTATTCACCGCGTTATAGCCCTGGACAGCGCGGATCCCCTCGTGGGTGACGGGCTGGCTGGCGGCGTCGGCGACGACCGGTCCCCAGAGGTACTGCCAGATGAACTGATCGTAGATGAGCGTCGGGAATGCGAGAAGCGCTACACCGACGAGTACGAGCGGAGTGAGAAGGTACAGCGCCCACCACTCGCGTGAGCCGGTTTCCGGAAGCGCAGTCTCGATGCGCCGGGTCACGGTACTCACGATTCGCTCACCTCCAGTCGCCACGTCGTACTCTTCGAACGAGCCCACTTCTCGAGTGAGACGTCGGCGAGTTCGTCCTGGAGTTGGCTGAGGTACTGTGCAACGGCTTTCGGCGATCCACCGAGATCACTGGCGATCTCGTGAGCGCGGAGATATGTGGGTTCGCTGCTGGCAGTTTTGACCAGGTATCGCCGGACTGTGTGGCGGGATATATCGGACATGCGTGGGTGAGTGGGAGGAGATTTAGCGGAAACGACCGAAGAGCTTGTAGTCGTAATCGGGGGTGTACCGGCGGAACAGCAGGCTGTTGGTCAGCACGGAGACGCTGGAAAAGGCCATCGCCGCGGCGGCCAACACCGGCTGCAGCAGGCCCAGCGACGCCAGCGGAATCATCGACGTGTTGTATCCCAGCGCCCACACGAGGTTCTGCTTGATCTTCTGGAGCGTCGCATCCGAGATGCGGATCGCTTTCACCACGTCGACGGGGTCGTCTCGCATCAGCGTGAGGTCCGCGGCTTCGATCGCCACGTCTGTTCCGGACCCGATTGCTGTCCCGACGTGTGCGACAGCGAGCGCGGGAGCGTCGTTGACGCCGTCGCCGACCATCATTGCCTTGCGACCGTCGTCCTGGATAACGTCGACGGCGTCGGACTTGTCCTCGGGGAGGACCTCCGCACGGACGTTCCCGGGATCGATCCCGACCTGTTCGGCGACCGCGCGGGCAGTCCGCTCGTTGTCGCCAGTGATCATCATCACGTCTACGCCGCGCTCCTGGAGCTGGGTTACGGCGTCCGTTGCACTCTCTTTGATCGTGTCGGCGTCGGCGACCACGCCCGCGAGTTCGCCGTCGACCGCGACGAGCATCGCCGTCTTCCCCTCGTTCTCGAGGCGTTCCATCGTCTCGGCGGCCGGCGAGGGGTCGATGTCGTTGTCACGCAACAGTTTTCGATTGCCGACGAGAACCGTCTGGCCGTCCACCGTCGAGCGAATTCCATGACCGGGGACGTTCTCGAAGTCCTCGGGTTCGGGGACATCCAACCCGCGTTCCTCGGCTCCGTCGACGATGGCGCGTGCGAGGGGGTGTTCGCTGCCGCTCTCGGCCGCCGCTGCGAGTTTGAGGATGTCGTCTTCGTCCCGTCGCTCGCGTTCAGTGACGACTCCGCCATCAGCAGTTGCATTGCCACCGTCCGCTCCGAACGCGTTCCCACCGCCGTCGAAGACGACCACGTCGGTCAGTTCCATCGCGCCTTCAGTGAGCGTGCCCGTCTTGTCGAAGACGACGGTGTCGACGTCCTTCGCGCGTTCGAGGATGTCACCACCCTTGAACAGCACGCCGTTCTGGGCCCCGATCGTCGTCCCGACCATCGTGGCCGCGGGCGTCGCCAGCCCGAGCGCACAGGGACAGGCGATGAGGATTGCGGACGCGAAGACGATAACCGCGAACTCGAAGACTGATACCCCCCCAGCGGCGACTGGCCCGCCAGCGACCTGGCCCCACAGTGGGAGCCAGTCGACGAAGCCGGCGAGAACTTCGGGGAACAGGAACCAGACGATACCCCAGAAGAGCGCGTTTGCAATGACTGCCGGCACGAAGTACGCGGAAATACGGTCGGCGAGGTTCTGGATTTCGGGCTGGCGGGACTGGGCCTCCTTGACCGTCTGCACAATCTGCTTGAGAGCGGTGTCCTCACCGATCTTCGTCGCCTCGACGATGAGGACGCCGTTCTCGTTGATGGTCGAGCCGACGACCTCGTTTCCTTCTTCCTTCTCGACGGGAACCGATTCGCCGGTAACCATCGATTCGTCCACGGCGGACTGCCCATCGACGACGACGCTGTCGGTTGGAATCTTTTCGCCGGGCCGCACTTTCATCCGGTCACCGACCGAGACGTCTTCAAGCGGAACTTCCTCTTCGTTGCCGTCCTCGTCGACGACGGTGGCCGTCTCGGCTTCCATCTCCAGGAGTTTCCGGAGTGCTTCGCTGGCCTGGCCCTTCGAGCGGGCTTCGAGGTAGTTGCCCAGCGTGATGAACACGAGGATGAGCGCGGCCGTGTCGAAGTACAGACCACCGGCGATCAGGCCCAAGAGGACAGCTACCGAATAGAAGTACGCCGTGCTCGAACCGATGGCGATCAGCACGTCCATGTTGGCGCTCTTGTTCTTCACGAGCGCCTTGTAGGAGTTCTTGTAGAACTCCCAACCAAGAAGCGCCTGGACGGGCGTCGCGAGGAGGAACTCGACCCAGCCGAATTTGATACCGGTTGCCTCAAGGAACCCTTCCTCGATCCCGGCCATCAATTCCGGCGCGATAATGTAATTCAGGGCGAGGAAGACGACCAGCGGTGCCGAGAGTGCCGCCCCGAACAAAGTGAGTCTGAGCTGCTTTCGTATCTCGGCCTGCCGGGCGGCATCACGCGCATCCTGCCCCGAACCCTCTTCGCCACGGTCTTCGCGAACTGGCGAATAGCCGGCGTCTTCGATGGCATCGTACATCGCATCGAGTGACGCCTCCGCAGGGTTGTAGGTGACCTGCGCTTCGTCGGTGGCAAAGTTCGCCTCTGCCGTGATGACACCTGGCGTGTTCTCGAGGGCAGTCTCGTTGGTCTGCACACAATTTGCACACGTCATATCGGAGATAGCAATCGTCACTGTCTCCGAGACTGCACCGTAGCCCGCGTCGTCGATCGCGTCGTAAATCTCTCCGAGCGATACCTTGTCGGGATCGTATTCGACGGAGCCCTCGTCGGTGGCGAAGTTCGCGTCCGCCTCCGACACCCCGTCTAGGGATTCGAGGGTGTCCTGGATCGTCCCCGAACAGTTGGCGCAGGACATCCCTGTGATATCGAGATGGGTTGTTCGGCTTGTCATGCTTGGTATATTATACGGGGTCTAGGTTTAGGCAAGTTACTGCTTCGAGAGGGCGGTTATTCCCCCCGGAGAAGTTTGGATTCCAACTCCAGAGATTATGCTCCCTCTTCGAGACGCTGATACTGGTCTTCAAAGCGACTGCGACACGACGAACAACAGAAATGATAGACGTCCTCGTCGATTCGAACGGATTCGCCCTCGCTATCGACCGTATTCCCACACTCGGCGCACGTAATTGCGAACTCGGTGCCGTCGAGCGAGGGCGTCCATTCGAGGCCGTCGATGAGCGTCACCGAGTAGTTTGTCGATGGCGCGTCCTCGAGCAGGCCCTCGATCCACCGTCGGACGTTCTGTCCTTCTGCGCGGCCGTAGAACCATAGTTTCCCCTCGGCAGTGACGAAGAGGTGTTCGATCCCATCAGCATCCTGGAGTCGGCTTCGCAGTGACTCAATGGCTGCTGCGTCGTTCTCGAGTCGGACGAACACCGGAACGCCAGCTCGTAATTGGGCGCGGTTTAGGTCGACGGTGAAGCCGTTGATGACGTCGGCTTCCTCTAACCGTTTCACACGGTCCGATACGGCTGGACCCGAGAGATCGATCTCCTCACCGATGCTGCTGAACGGACGCCGAGCGTCCGCTGTCAGTAGCGAGAGAATCTCTAGGTCTGTCTCGTCTAAATCACGCATATCTATCCGTAGGTACCTCGCATCACAATACTGTTTCCCCGGCCGCTTGGCTTCGAACACCATATCCATTCGGGAGGTGGACTTTGGATTCGAAGCAGAAACTGACAAAAATATCCCCATCATATGTACTTGGTGTATGACGCAAACCATCACTGTCGAAGGAATGACCTGCGAACACTGTGAACAGACAGTCGAAGAAGCGCTGCGAGACGTGAGCGGCGTGACCGATGCGACGGCCGACCGCGAGGCCGAGCAGGCGAGCGTCGACGGTGACGCCGATGTCATGGCGCTCGTCCAGGCCGTCGAGGACGCTGGATACACGGCATCCGCCTAAGCAACGCCGGACCGTCCGCCGACGAGCGTCCCACTATTCTCGTTCGACGCCGATCCTCCCGATGTCCAGGGCAGGTTCGAGGTGTTGAATAGAATAATGGGGGACGACACCAAACCCCAATCCATGAGTAACCAATCAAATGACGAACACACTACGGACCACTCACGGGAGGATAGAACACCGTCTCGATCCGAAGATTCTATCTCCTGTTGTCGTATTTGCCAGTTACAAGCAGAGACGGAATCGCGAGCGGCAACTCGCCGCCCGTCCGAGCAGCAGTCCCCGGCCCCGGAACACGACGCTCCCCCAGGGGCGGACGAGGCCACCACGGAGTCCGAACTGACAGACGAACACGCACAACACGACCACGACGCCGAAGACAGGCACCGCCCCGAGACCGAACACGTCCACGATTCCGAGGCCGAACACGACCACGACGAGCACGGCCACAGCGGGGACGCCCACGAAAGCGGGCACGGGGGCGAAAACGGGGATCACGGCGGCCACACGGATCATTCGGGCCACGAGGCGATGTTCCGACGGCGGTTCTGGGTGTCGCTCGTCCTCTCGGTGCCGGTGATCATCTTCAGTGAGTTCATTCAGGAGACCATCGGCTACACCGCACCGACGTTTCCCGGCAGCGTCTGGATCACCCCCGTCCTGTCGGTGATCATCTTCGCGTACGGTGGCGTGCCGTTCCTCTCGATGGCGCGGAGCGAACTGAACGAGCGCGAACCGGGGATGATGCTGCTCATCTCGCTGGCCATCACCGTCGCGTTCGTTTACTCGATCGCGAGTCTCTTGCTGGCGGGGACGACACCGTTTTTCTGGGAACTCGTCACGCTGATCGACATCATGCTGCTGGGCCACTGGGTGGAGATGCGCTCCGTCCGGGCGGCCTCCGGCGCGCTCGACGAGCTGGCAAAGCTCATGCCCGACACCGCCGAGCGCGTCACCGAGAGTGGAGACACCGAGGAGGTGCCGGTCTCCGAACTCGGCGAGGGCGACGTCGTGCTCGTTCGCCCGGGCGCGAGCGTGCCTGCCGACGGCGAGGTCGTCGAGGGCGAGTCCTCGGTCGACGAATCGATGATCACGGGCGAATCCCGATCCGTGGGCAAGGAGCCCGGATCGGAGGTCGTCGCCGGGACGGTTAACCAGGATGGGAGTCTCCGTGTCGAGATCACGAAGACGGGTGAGGAAACGACGCTCGCGGGCATCATGCGCCTCGTCGATGAAGCCCAGCAGTCCAAATCCCGGACGCAACTTCTGGCCGACCGCGCAGCAGGGTGGCTGTTCTACGTGGCACTTGGCGTCGCGGCGATTACGGCCGTCGCGTGGGTCGTCGCCACCGGGTTCAACATCGGCGTCCTCGAGCGCGTCGTGACGGTGCTCGTCATCGCGTGTCCACATGCACTCGGCCTGGCCGTCCCACTCGTCGTCGCGATCAACACCTCGACGGCCGCCCGGAACGGGATGCTCATCCGCGACCGCATCGCCATGGAGGAGGCCCGCAATCTGGACACGGTGATGTTCGACAAGACGGGCACGCTCACGAAGGGCGAACAGGGCGTCGTTTCGGTCGAGACGACGGACGGGTGGGACGAACAACGAGCGTTCGAAATTGCCGCCGGTGTCGAGGGCGATTCCGAACACATGATCGCCCGCGCAATCCGGAACGCCGCCGAGGAACGCGGCGTGCAGCGGGCACGCGTCTCGAACTTCGAGAACCTCCGGGGCCTCGGCGTCAGAGCCACTGTGGATGGCGAGGTGAGACCCACCTCGAATGGGTCGAGCGGTGAGCACGGCGACCCGCAAGACGGCGAGACGGTGCACATCGGCGGCCCGAACCTGCTCGAGGAACTCGACATCGACCGATCCGAAGCGATGGCCGCGTTCGCCGAGGACGCCGGAGCGAACGCACAGACGGTCATCTACCTGATCCACGACGAGTCCGAGGTCGTCGCCGCGTTCGCGCTGGCGGACGTCATCCGCGAGGAGAGCCGGGAAACGATCGAGGCGCTACACGGACTGGATATCGAGGTGGCGATGCTCACCGGCGACAGCGAGGACGTCGCGAGGGCTGTCTCGGAAGAACTCGGTATCGACCAGTACTTCGCGGAGGTGCTACCCGACGAGAAAGACACGAAAGTCGCCCAGCTCCAGTCCGAGGGGAAACTCGTCGCGATGGTCGGTGACGGGGTCAACGACGCGCCCGCACTCACGAGAGCTGACGTCGGGATCGCCATCGGCTCGGGGACCGACGTCGCCATCGAGTCGGGCGATATCATCCTCGTCGAGAACAACCCGCTGGACGTTGTTGGACTCATCACGCTCTCGAAGGCGAGCTACCGAAAGATGCAAGAGAACCTCGTCTGGGCGACCGGCTACAACGTGTTTGCGCTCCCGCTCGCAGCAGGGATTCTGGCACCCTTCGGGGTCCTGCTGTCGCCGGCGATCGGCGCGGTGTTCATGTCGCTGTCGACGGTCATCGTCGCTATCAACGCCCGTCGCCTTCGGGGAGTCGATCTCTCGGCATGACGATGTTGATCGTTGGTGGCTACGGGTCCGTGGGACGAACGATAGCGGGAGAACTGGCCACCGTATCCGATGGACCGAACTCGGTGATCGTCGCTGGTCGCGACGGGACGAAGGCGGCCACCGCCGCTGGCGCCCTCGGTGAGAACGTCTCCGGTATCGCGTTCGATCTCCAGCGTACCGAATCGTACGATCGTGTCCTCAAAGACGTCGACGATGTCGTGATGTGTGTCGACCAGTCCGGAACGGCGTTCGTCAAGGCCTGCCTCGAACGGGGAATCGACTACGTCGATGTGACGGCCTCCGACGAGTTCTTCCGTCGGGTCGAAGGTCTCGACGATCTGGCGCGCGATCACGGGGCGACAGGGGTTCTGAGCGTCGGGCTTGTGCCCGGCGTGACGAATCTGCTGGCGAAACGGCTGACAGACCAGCTGTCGGCGGTCTCAGAAATCCGGATCGGCGTGCTTCTGGGTCTCGGGGAAGCGTTCGGTCCCGCGGCGAGTCGGTGGACGCTCGATCGAATAGGGCGGCAGTTCACGGTCCACGACGCGGGAGGCTCGCTGCCGGTCCGTGGCTTCGTGACTCCGGAATCGATGGAGTTCCCCCGGTACGGCCGTCGTCGGGCCTACAGCTTCGACTTCGCGGATCAACACGTTATCCACCGGACGCTCGACGTGCCTGCGAAGACGTACCTCTGTTTCGACTCCAGGGCCGTCACCGCGGCCGTCCATGGGCTTTCACGATTCAAGCTGTACCGACCCGCAGTCGAGGCGATCGGACGCGACCGGCTGGCGGAACTCGTTTCGACACCATCCGTTGGCGGAGACGGGTTTGCGGTGACGGTCGCGGCCGATGGGCAAGCGGATACGACCGCAAAGACGCTGGTGACGGCACTCGACGGGCGAGAACAACGTCGGGTGACGGGCATCGTCGCATCAACCGTCTCGAAGATGATCCGTGATACGACGGTCCCCGACGGTGTCCACCACGTCCACGAGATTTTCGATGCCGAACCGATCCTCGACGTCCTGCGAAAAGGGGGGTACCGTCTCACGAAGAGCACGACCACGGCGGGGACGCCCACGGAGGCGGACACGGGGGCGAGAGCGGGGAGCACGGCAGCCATATGGATCACTCGGGCCACGAGGGGATGTTCTGGCGGCGATTCTGGGTATCGCTCGTCCTCTCGTTCCCCGTCCTATTTTTTCAGCGACTTCAGCCAGGATGGGTTCTGATATTAACTAATTTTGAATTAATTAATAAAGACAGCATAAGATCGCCCTGATTTTAGCAGTTAATTTAACAAAAGAGTGTGTTCACGTTCCAAGTAAGCCATGAGCGAGGCACGGCATAACACTCAGAGTAGTAAATCACAGACGACTGTCGTCGAAGCGAAAAACATCGAGAAGGCATACGGCTCCTGGCTGCCGTTCTCTCGCTCCGTCGAAGTCCTCGACGGAGCAACCTTGGAGATTGGCAGTGGGGAAATCGTCGGCATCATGGGCGAAAACGGCAGCGGCAAGTCGACGTTGATGCAGGTCCTGGCTGGCGTGTTGGGCTACGACCGCGGCACCGTCACTCGCTCCGGACGTATCGGTTGGTGTCCCCAGGAACCGCGACTCTACGACCGACTGACCGTTGATGAAACGTTCGATCTATTCGGTGAAGCCTACGATATGTCCAACAGCGACGTCGAAGGGGCGCGGTCGTGGTTGCTGGAGGAACTCGATTTCGAGCGGTTCCGGGACCGGCAGGTTCGAAATTTGAGCGGCGGGAACAAGCAGAAGCTCAATCTCAGTGTCGCGCTGATGCACGAACCCGACCTGCTGCTGTTAGACGAGCCATATACGGGCTTCGACTGGAAGACCTTCCAAGCGTTCTCTGGGACCTCACTGAAGATCTCCGAGACCGCGGCGTCGGTATCGCCATCATCTCTCACATCATCAACGAACGTGACCGCTTCGACGTAATCTACGAACTTCACGACGGCCACCTCCACAGAGAAGTCGTCGATGAGGAAGGAGCCCCCGCATCGACGCCGACCGAACCGGAAACCGACTGCGAGCAACCTGGGACCACCGGAGGACAGCCCGAATGAGTCTACTCAGTCGATACTCCGTCGGCATCCGTGCGAGCGCACTGTCGTTCTTTCGCGAGCCGCTGAACCTCGCACTCTTGGTCGTGCTCCCGGCCGCTTCGATTCATATCTTCGGCGTTGCGTACGGTCAGTTCCCCGAGTTCGGATTTCTAGATCTGCCCGCATCGCTCGATACCACCGCCAGGATCACGGGGGCAACCTTTGCGACCGGGACTCTCGCGGGTGTGCTCGGCCTCTTCCAGCTCATCAGCGCCCGTGATGCCGATCACCGCCTCTCAATCTGCGGTTTTCCCGCGCTGGATTTGCTAGTCTCCCGGTTCGCGACGCTCGTTGTGATCAGCCTGGTGATTGCGGGTGTCTCCACGCTGACTCTAGTCGGACTGTTGGCCGAGCCCGTCGCCTCGCCGCTGTTCGTTTTCACCGGGCTCACACTCGTTGGTGTTATCTACGCAATGCTGGGGATGCTGGTCGGGGCCGTTCTCCCCCGAGCGCTGGAGGGGTCGCTTTCCCTGGTCATCCTCGCGGACATGGATAACGTCATCGCCAGTGGCATCTTCCCGATTCAGGATCGAATCACGCAACTGTCGCCGACCACCCATGCCCACGAAGTTGTCTCCCGAGCTGTCCTTGACGGCGAACTCGCGTCGGGAGAGCTGCTACCGGCGTTGACTATCGTCGCAGTTCTGAGCAGTCTCGCAGTACTGGCTTACACGCACACTGTCAAGCCCGTCGCTACGGGGGTGTCGCGCAATGAATAACCGCGTCACGACGGCGGTAACGATGGGGTTGCGAGAGTTCCGTCGAACGCCGGTCCTGATCGGATTGCTGATCGTCCTCCCGCTGTACTTCATCGGGGGGTTCATGAACATCGTCCCGGACGCGACGCTGACTATCCCGATTGGCGGCGAGTCAGTGACGGTTACGCTCTCGGAGTTCGTCGCAGCACTGGTGACGCCCGTCACCGCCGGACTGCTGTCGGGTATCGTCGGACTGTTCCTGATGCAGTCCTCGAAAGCGGCCGATGACCGGCTTCGCCTGGCTGGGTATCGCTCGCGTGACCTCATTGTCTCCCGTGTGAGTCTGCTCGCTGCTGGTGGCCTGATCGTCAGTGCTGTCTCACTAGCTATCGTCCTGGTCGGGTTCTCTCCGGTATCGATACCCGCTTTCATCGCTGCAACAACCCTGACAGCACTGATTTACGGTGTCCTGGGTGTGATCATCGGTGTCTCTTTGAGTCGCTTAGCTGGGGTGTACGTCATGCTCTTCTTACCGTACGTGGATATGCTGATGTTCCAGAACCCGATGGCGACCGACTCCGCAGCCTGGACGAAGGTGCTCCCAGGCTACTTTACGACGAATGCGACGATGGACGCAGCCTTCACCGAGGGTTTGGACATCTGGAACTTCGTTGGTGCCGCGGGGTACTTCATCGTCGTCTTGATCGTCGGGATCGTCGTGTTCCACCGTGTCACCGCTGTCGAATGACTCATCGAATGAACCGATTCCTGCTCTCGTTGCGCTCTTGGGACTTGATCAGACTGGACGATTGAAGTGTTTCCACTCGATTTCTGGACCCCTATATCTCGACGGGGGTCCAGCAGCACTACGATAGGTGTCAGCCGTACGTCGATCTCAAAGCGATGATCGACCGGGAAGCAATGGGGGCAGCGTATGTACCCGACCGCAAAGTCCGCGACGATGATGCCTCCAGAGAGGACTTGGTAGAACGGTATTGACGGGAGGAAGCCGGTTACGGGTGTTCCAAAAACGATCAATACCACTACTGGTCCCAAAAACACGTACTGTCGACGTTTCCCATCATATCCTGAGACGTTCGCTCAAATTGTGTTCTTACGGCAGATTCGTCATCTCAGTCAGCCGGGATAATTGCAGCCGATTGATCGGGCTGTCGGGTTGCTTGGACCGAGTAGAGTAGACTCCCGGTAAATAGGAGGAGGCTTGCGACGATGAACAACACACTGAGTGGCGAAGCTGGATCGACGAATACCCAATAGAGTGGGGCAGCGATCGAGGGGCCGGCAGCCAGCACCGCGACCTTCGCAACAAGTGGGCCACAACAGCCGCAGGTGCACGTCCCGACGATTGCCGCACTCCCGGCAGTCCCTTCAGTTAAGCCAGCTTGTTGCTCAATGCGCCAGTAGCGAGCAATGAGAGCGGCGTTCAACCCAACAAGCGTGCTCAACATTCCAACGATGACTACTAACCCAGGCGATATGGCCAGAGTGAATGGGATATGTAAAAACGGGACATGCGGAATGACAATTTCGAGTGTTGGCCACGAAACCAGCTGATAGATGACTGGAAGGACTACGATCGTTACCTCGTTGGGGATGCCTGCCTCTGGGAAAAACGAGAGGTAACCCGTTACAGTAACGAAAAAGAGTGCTAACACGACACCGATGCCGATACCAAAGCGACGGGCGACTGGATCACGCATCACTGCGCGAATGATGCTCCCGCCGTCTTTCCACACAATATAGCCGACTAAAATTGGTGTCCCGAGGACGATAGCGTACCCCAGTGGATGTGTATCACTTGTCGATCCAGGCACGAGGAAGGGGTAGGAGATCCACAATCCCATAAGGATACCAAGGAACGCATATCGTGGACGAGATGGCCACCGAAGCCATCCGACCACGAAACTTGCGACCATGATGCTCAATCCACTCATTACTGCCAGAGGCTGATACCATGTCCTGGGGAAGGGCATCGTACTGGCTGTGTAAGTTGGATCCGGAGAGAGCCCATCGAAAAGTATGGCACCGAACGTAGCGATCGCAATACCAATAAACACCCCGTAGAGAGCGGTCGTTGGCGTGACGCGGTTGAGCCGTTTGAGAAGAATGAGCCCGCCGAGGATACCGACACCGACCAGTACGAGGATGGCGCCGTGTCCTTGGGAAAGTCCGCCAGTCGTCTTGTCGCCGTGAGCGGACACAACGGGAACCTGCGTCAAGGCCACAATTGCAGCGAGAAATATAGGGAATGGTCGAACCGCGACGCTTTGAGGGACCTGTCCACAGATCGTTTTTCGCTGCGGTTGAGCCTCTCCCATTGGCATTGTTCGGTATATGGATACTAACGTACATGTATAATGGCCATGAGGCGAATCCTTCCGACTTAGGCGACGAACAAAGCTGATTGTACGGTGTAACAGATGAATTGACATCCCCCTCGCCGTGAACGGCGAGAATTCCCGAGCGGTGGGAGTTTCAGGTTTGCAGTCCAGACGTGCACTACCAGTCCTTTCGGGCACGGGTAGTCCCACAGCGTCGGACTGGTGGACTGTTGACCATGCCAAATGGCCGCTACCCCTATCCTTGACCGTGTATGGCGTCCCAGTGTTGTTTTTGCCACGGGGACGCCAGCAGGTGTCAGCGGACTCGGGGGTATCGTCGCGCGTGCTTTGAGCAGTCGGCACATTGGCACACCCTTCGAGGATGTGGCGTTCACCGACTGGTCTTTCGGATACTGTCGTCCGAGAGACAAAGTCTCTCGTGATCACGAAAAGCTTCGATTTTCGAACGACCTCGTTTCGTGGGCGGACAGGCCCCCTCCGAAGCACGGTTCGGAATCCGCTCCGTTCCGACCGATTTCTGTCCGTCGGTAAGTCGGCCTGTCATTTAAACGCCAGCGTCGGAAACACAGACTCGGGTGACAATAATTGTCTGTTTCCCACCGGGTCGGCTTCATCCCCGCCCTGCTCGGCGCTCGGTTCCGACTCGGCGTCGGAACACTCTCGCCTCGCAGGAAAAGCGCAGTTTTCGCCTCGAATCTCAGATAACCCGTCAACACCCGGTTGGGACTACTGCTATCGGAACCGATTTTGGGCTGACTACCCAATTTATATCCAATGACTGGCGAAAGGGGAATCCCCCGCAGAGAATTCCTCAAATCGGCTGTCGCAATTGGCGGTTCAGCGGCGCTTAGCGCTTGTTTAGCACGTGAAGAGGCTGATGTTCCAACGGGACCAGACGACCTCTCGTCGTATCCACCACGTCAACACGCGTGGAACGAAGTCCTACCGCGGGACGACCACGGGAACGTCGTCGCGCCGAACCATCGCGTTCTCCTTTATTTGAACTGCCGACGCGATGGTCAGCCGACTGACCAGGACCGCGAACGGATTGAGACGGCGCTTCGTGGTATCGAATACGCATACGAACGAGACGGAGACGGAGTGTTGCTTACGGTGAGTTATTCTCCAGCGTACTTCGACCGATTTGACAATCCCCTTCCCGAAGGCGTTGACCTCCCCCACCCAGAGGCACTCGCTCCGTTCGAGAATCCTGAGCTGGACAGGCCCGACGCAGTCGTCCATCTGGCGAGTAATACAGCACAGGTGGTACTCGGTACCGAAGAAGCCCTCAAAGGAAACAAACCGACGCTCAATGGTGTCGATCAGCCTGACGCTGCATTGACCGAGGTTTTCTCAATCGCCGACCGGCGGACGGGCTTTATTGGGGACGGGTTGCCGGCGAAGAATGCAGGCGATGCGGAGGGTGTTCCTGCCGACAAAGTCCACGAGGATGCACCACTGTTTATGGGATTCAAATCGGGATTCAAAAAGAACCAGGCTAGCGAAGACCGCGTTACAATCCAGTCGGGGCCGTTCGCCGGGGGGACGACCCAACATATCTCCAAGCTCCAGCTCAACCTCAACCAGTGGTACAATCAGGATGATCGCTGGCAGCGTGAAGCGAAGATGTTCTGCCCGTACCACGCCGAGAACGATGTCATTGAAGGTGCTGGGGACAATCTCGGCGACAGCAGCGAAGTCGAGGACTGTGAGCCGACCGATAAAACCGCCCGCGAGATGGGTGTCGTCGGTCACGCGCAGAAGAACGCCCGTGTTCGCGACGATGATGACTCGCCGCTGCTACTTCGACGTGACTTTGATTCGACTGACGGAGGACAAGCGGGCGTACATTTCCTCTCGCTCCAGCGACGGATCACCGACTTCGTCGACACGAGAGAAGCGATGAATGGCACTGACGTCACCGAGCAGTCGGCCGTCGGTCAACGGAACAACAACGGCATCCTGCAGTACATCCGTACGGAGCATCGCGGTAACTTCCTCGTTCCCCCACGATCACTGCGTTCGTTGCCGCCTGCGCGATCGGTAGAGAACAACCAGAAGGTGACGCATGAATCGTCGTGACGTACTCCGAGTGGCCGGGAGCGGTTCACTCGTAGGGGTCGCAGGGTGTACAGGCCTGTTCGAGACGCGATCAGCACGGGCACCTCCGCTCCCCGAGAACCGCCCGGACGCAGTCTACTATCCGACCCACTATGAGGGCATGAAAATGCCTGGAATGAAGGAACAGGGCGGATATGGGTGTGCTCTCACGTACTCGTATGCACATCGATTCTGGCTGATGAAACCGAATGGAATCACGGAGGTCGAGATTCAACCCGAGGATTCGATCCATCTTATGCCAGTCGTCTGGGATGCCCAGACGGGGATCATCCCGCCCGACATCAATCCACAGCTCACAATCTCGCAGGAGGGGGAGTCAGTTGACCAGTTCGCGCCGTGGCCGATGCTTTCCCAGCCGATGGGTTTTCACTTCGGCGATAACGCACAACTCCAGGGAACCGGGACATATACTGTCGAGGTCCGCATCGGTGGCCCGTCAACGCGACGGACCGGATCGCTGACGGAGAACCTGGGGAACGCATCGTTCACGTTCGAGTTCGAGTTCAGCGAATCGACGCTCGAAGAGATTTCGTATACGGACATCCCCGATGACAGAGAAGGCACGAAGGGTGCTGTCGACCTGATGGACATGGAGATGTTACCCAGCTCGCAAGTCCCGACACCGGACGCGCTCCCTGGGGACGTTCGTAGCTCGGGGACGAGTGGGGACGCGAAGTTCGTGGTTACGATCCTCGAAGACGCGTCGCGTTTCGGTGGGGACGAGGAGCAGAAGTACCTCGCTGTTTCTCCGCGCACGCCTTATAATCGAACGATGCTGCCGATGATGTCCCTTTCGGGAACACTGCACCGTGACGGTACGTCAGTGTTCGACGGAATTCTACAGGAGACCATCGATCCAGAGCTCCGCTATCACTACGGAGCGACGGTCGCGGATGTACGGACGGGAGACGCGTTGACGATCACTGTCGAATCACCCCCACAGACGGCCCATCATGAAGGATACGAGACAGCATTCGTTGATATGCCGGACGTACAGATGACATTGTAGTTCTCATGGTGTATTCAAGTGATACAATGAATCGACGGACGTTGCTTAAACAGGGTGCCGCAGTCTCAGGTGGACTGTTGCTGTCTGGTTGCCTGGAGCAGCTTGGATTCGAGACGCAATCCGCGTGGCGTGATCCACCGCTCGTGGAGGATCGACCTGACGCCGTCTACTATCCTGCCATCATCGAAGGGATGGGAATATACGGAACGACGATAGCCGGCAATCTCGGATTTGCACTGATGCATTCCTTCCCGCACCGTTTCTGGAATCTCACTGGCTCACGAAAGACGAAAGTCGTCGTTCAGTCGGATGATTCGGTGCATCTGATGGCGAGTGTCTGGGACACCGAGACGAGGACGATTCTCCCGGTTGACGTCTCTGTCGAAATCAGTAACAGCGACGGTCAGGTGTTTTCTACCAACCTCTGGCCGATGATTTCGCCGAATATGGGATTCCATTACGGCGACAATATTGCGCTTCCGGGGGAAGGCCAGTACGATGTGATGCTCCAGGTCGGCCCGCTACAGACGGCTCGCACCGACCCGCTCACAGACCGATTCACCCAGGGACAGTCAGCGACGATGCAGTTCACGTTCGATACGAGTGTAACGTACAACTTGGAGATCCGTCGACTTGGTGAGAAGGCGGGTACCCGTGGGACGGTCGATCTCATGGACATGGAGATGGTCCCTGAACCGGTCGTCCCACCAACATCTGAGCTTCCGGGCCGACTACTTCACGAGGGACAGTCTGGTGATGCGAGGATGCTCGTGGCTCTCGTCGATGGGGACCACCGGTTTAGTGATGCAGGGGGTCCCTACCTGTTCGTTTCTCCCCGAACGCCGTACAACCGCGTGATGCTCCCACGGATGGCGCTATCAGTAACAATCAATCGACGCGGGGTCACAATCACCCAAGGGCCACTTCAAGCGACCCTCGACCCGAATCTCGGAAGTATCTATGGAACGGCGCTCGACGAACTCAGATCGGGCGACACGATCGGAATCGCCGTTGAGACGCCTCCACAACTGGCGCGTCATGACGGCTACGAAACCGCGTTCATCAATATGGAACCAATAGAGTTCACTGTCGAGTGAGTTCTCTCGTAGTCTGATTGCGTATTTTGGGCGTCATCGATCATGCTCGCATCCAGGTGTCATAGAACCGTTGGCATACTTGTGTTGGAGCGGTCAGTACAGGTGAAACACATATCGTTCAATACAGAAATTCGACGGAGCATCCGCATATTTGTACACGGTCATATAATACCCAATTGATGACCCACATCACGCATACTCGTCATTCGATTGCCTCAATTGGTGCAGTCGTCGGGGGCTTGCTCATAATTGCGTGGGGAATCCTTTCAATACTCTCTTACCCTGGATATGCTACGACGTTTAGGCCCCTTGATACAGTCCTCATTGCTCTTTCTGACTACCTCTGGATTCCGGCAGTCGGGCTGTGTATCCTCTCAGTCGGTGTCGCACCTCTTATTCGGAGGAGAGTAACGCACAACAGCGTCTGGACAGTGGGAGTCACAGTATGTGGTGTAATCCTCCTCTGTTTTGGTGGCTTTCTGACCTTGATTTCTGTTAACTCAGTCGCCGGGCTACTGTATCTCTCACCGCTATTTCTTTCTGGAGTGGTATTGGTTGTAGCTGGATTATATCACCGCGTGCAGGACTGGACCTGAGATTTGACCCCGGCGACATTCTCCAGACACAGATTCACGAACAACAGCTTGTCAGTAGGCACACCTACTGAACGGATATCTCATCACAGTTCAGCCAGAAATCAACAACTTGTGAAATTGTGTGATCCTATCACACAACATCGACACACGGTCAGGGAAGATATGGAGGCGTCGCACCGGGCAGAGAGAGAATCCAGAGGCTGATGACGGTGTAGCCAATCATCACGGCGACGAACGGGTATTGGCTTCGGATTGCGACGAGTCGGCTCGAGAAGAGTTCGTAAGCGGTCGCGTGCGCTGCCCAGATAGCGAGGAGATGCCCGACGAGCACGTAGGCGATACTCAAGCCCTCGAACCATCCAGGTGGAGACAATGTCAGGGGATTCGCTGGGGGCGATAGTGGGGATACAATTGCCATGCCTAGAGCCGGACTGAGGGATACAGCCAGTCCGGTGTAGTGAGCGAGGTGATATCCCGCTGCGATGGCCAATAGCGAGGGTGCAAACCGAAAGGCGATACGTTTCGCTGTGATGTATGTCCCGGTCCGTCGCCGAGAGAGTACGCCCGCATACCAATACCCGGCGAAGAAAACGACGTAGCCACTGACGAAAAGGAGTGTGTAGATGAAGATCGCACGGATCTGTACGGATCCCACTCCAATATTGGAGAGGCTGACGAGTGCCTCGATAGTTGCTGCGCCCGTCTTCGTCGTGATGAAGCCGCTGTACGTGAGCTCCCAGATCAGCGCAATGACGAACGCAACATCGGATGTGTCCGTGATTAAGTCTGAGTCAGTCAGGTCACTACCGGGCAGTTTTACAGTGAGCTTCCCGTCTCGCCGTTTTAGTGGAGCGACAGCCCCGAAGAATCGAAACAGGACAGATATCGGATCTGCGTTCTCGAACCACGCGTCAGGGCCGAAGAGTACTGCGCCTGCGATTGTGACGGCACTGTAACCGAGGATCGCAATCGAAAGAATTGACGGAATCGTGCTGACAGGGAAAATCACCTCAATCCACACAAGTAGTAATAGGCCACCTACAGCTGGCCATCGGGCTAATTCTTCAGGATACGGTCGGTGTCCGGCTGGGAGAAGCGAGACGATACCTCGCCAGGGGTTCAGTACTGGCCAAACGTTCCCTCCGAGATACGTAAGCATCGGCAAGCCCGCTCGAACGACGACAAATGTGACGAGAATGGTGAAACTGGCCGTTGGGAGCTGCGGTCCGGTCAGTCCGAGATACACTGCCAGTCCAAGGACGACAACCCCAAGACTACGTCCGATCCATCGAATCGGTGTCCACCAGTCGTCGACCGTCGGGCCAGGGAGTGACCAGTTGTGGAGATAGCGGATAAACGCTCGATCAGTGACGAAGCTCGCAAGCAGGGCAGAGGCGCCGATCGCAGCGCCGCCAGTGGCAAGATACAGCCACCGAGGAATAGCAAGGGTATCCCGAGGCTGCTTCGAGAGCGTCATTCCGTTCCCGGCAGCGACTGTTCCGGTAAACAGCGTCAGAATCGAGACCCAGGTTACAAACTGAATGAATATCCTGAGTTTTGTGTTCGAGACGACCCAAATAGGACGCTTCGATATATGACGTGTTTCTACTTGTTTCGTTTCGCTTTCCTCGGCAGTCGTGTTGGAATCAAGCGACGATGGCATATAGCATCAAGAAGCTGAAGTACAAGATCACGAGGGCTACGAGTGCTTTCAGTCGCACTCTGCGTAACTCGTCTTCTTCGTCCGAACGGGCAGAACGGAACGCTTCTACTTCGTCGTCATTCAACTGTTGCGGATGTTCTAGGCCCTTGTGGAGTACGAGACGATCTGTCGTCGGAAATGGGTGGTTGCAGTACTCACACCTCCCAGCAGCTGAATCGCCTCGTGGAATAGTTGTGCCTTCGTATGACATACGGGTGAACGTCGGTATGTGACAGTAGAACCGTCAGCGTTGAAACCGTTCTGGTTCAATTCGGTATAGCCGCTTTCTTTCGAACGAGTTCTCTCACCTGCATGCAAATACTAACTCATCTCCGTGGATATGGTATTTTGTAATAAAATACACGAGATAATAACAGCGAATCTATTATACCTCCAAGACTTTACTCTAGGCGATGGGAGAAACGTCAGACTTGGACTCCTCCTTCACGGGTACGAGCGCTTGGCCACCTTTCGTCGCTATGGGTCTTGCTCTCTCGGAGGCTGGTGTTTTCCTCGGCGTGCGTCCTGTGTCTGTCGCCGGGCTGTTGCTGTTTGTCGGTTCTGTGACAGGGATTCTGATGGATTCAGGGTACATCTCCCGACCGATACGAGTGGCTGGTATACAAGGGATTGCTTTGATCGGTGTTGGAATTATATTGGTTCTTCAGAATCAGACTGGAACAACGGTTCGTGGACAGTCGATCGCTATCGCTGGCGCTCTCAGTCTTCTCAGTGCTCTCCTTTGGATCGGATTCGTCCGGACACAGACTCAGGATTCAAGAGAGACTTCCGAATCGACAGACACAACTTCCGATTGAAAACCAAAAAAACACATGGAATTCGATACGACCACAACCGCAATCGGGTTCATCACCCTGTTCGCTGTTCTCGTTGGGGGTACAGCGATAAGTCCGATGAGCACAAGTACCGTTGTGATGGTTAGCATCGGGCTTGTCGTCTTTGGCGTGCTGTCTCTCGTTTTCGGCGTCAAACACGGCGAATTCCGAGCAACCCACCAGCGATAATGCTTCCAAAGTCACGAGAGATAAACTGTTCGGCTCCGAGTGTCTTGTAATTCGAAACACGGTTCCTGGAAACGCTCGTATCCCGTCAGCGCATATGAGATGACCTTTGATAAAATATATTTATATTTGCTCTGGTGCATACTCAAAAAGAATCCGAACGCCGACTATTTCGGAGTGTTATTAACTTATGGCCCTATTTTGTTAGTATTGGGCATTTATAACGGGGTTTTTAGCAGCTACATTAATAAGACACTGTATCCTAGCAGCTGGTAATGAACTCGTCCGATCGGAATTCAAGCACTTCACATGAGACATCACATTCTCATGATGTAGATAACCACGATCACGGACACGATCATACTCATGATTATGATCACACCAGTGATCATGAATCTAACAGTGTCACTGTGACTGCGTCGAATCAGGATGATGTCGCCCAGTTTTCGGTGCCCGAGATGGACTGCCCCTCCTGTGCGGGGAAAGTGGAAAACAGCGTCCGGAAACTCGACGGGATCAGTGCTGTTGATCCCCAAGTGACGACAGGGACACTTTCTGTCACTTACGAAGAGGACCAAACACATCCGGACGAAATCGCTGAACGCGTCGAAAAAGCCGGGTACACGGTCGAAAACCAGGCCGAGACGATTACGACCTTCACTGTCCCCGAAATGGACTGTCCGTCCTGTGCAGGAAAGATAGAGAATGCCCTCGATGGCCTATCGGGACTTTCGAGTTATGAGACCCAGCCGACGACAAGGAAGGTAGTGACGACCTACGATGGTGACTCCCTCTCATCATCGAGGATCGTCGACGCGATCGAGAGTGCAGGCTACGAGGTGACCGACTCGACCGCGACCGACGAAGCCACAGTGGATGGTGGTTCCGACGAACGCGAGAGCGTCTGGACCAGTTCGCGGGCGATCAAGACCTGGATCAGCGGCGGATTCGTCGCACTCGGACTTCTCTTCGAGTTCATCCTCACCGGGCAAAACGTCTTGGTGACTGATCTCGCCGGTCGCGAGTTACTTCTCGCCGATATCCTCTTTCTCGTTGCCGTTGGTGTCGCCGGTCCGATCATCTTCCGCAACGGCTACTACTCCGCGCTGAACCGGAACCTCGACATCGATCTGTTGATGACGATCGCCATCAGCGGCGCCATCATCGCTGGCCTCGTCTTCGGAAAATCACTGTACTTCGAGGCTGCCACCCTCACGTTCCTGTTCAGCGTCGCGGAACTGCTCGAACGCTACTCGATGGACCGCGCCCGGAACTCACTGGAAGAGTTGATGGACCTCTCACCGGACGAAGCCACAGTGAAACGAAATGGCGAGGAGGTCACGGTGCCCGTGGATGACGTGGCTATCGGCGATGTCGTCGTCGTGCGTCCGGGCGAAAAGATCCCAATGGATGGCGAGGTTCTCGACGGGGAGAGTGCTGTCAACCAGGCCCCGATCACAGGGGAGAGCGTGCCCGTGGACAAGACGCCGGGCGACGAGGTGTACGCCGGGACGATCAACGAACAGGGCTATCTCGAGGTCGAGGTCTCCTCGGAAGCGGGCGATAATACGCTCTCACGCATCGTACAGATGGTCGAAGACGCACAGTCCAACAAGACCGAGCGCGAGCAGTTCGTAGAGCGCTTCTCCTCGTACTATACGCCGGTCATCGTCGGCTTCGCAGTTCTGGTGGCGATCATCCCTCCGCTTTTGTTCGGGGCGTCGTGGCCGACGTTCATCGTCTACGGCCTCACACTCCTCGTGTTGGCGTGTCCTTGTGCGTTCGTCATTTCCACGCCAGTGTCCGTGGTATCGGGTATTACCAGCGCTGCAAATAATGGCGTCCTTATCAAGGGTGGCAACCACCTCGAAGCGATGGGGGCCGTCGAAGCGATCGCGATGGACAAGACAGGAACGATCACAAAGGGGGAACTCACTGTTACTGATGTCGTCCCGTTGAATGGCAACAGTGAGGAAGATGTCCTTCGGTGTGCTCGCGGTCTGGAATCGCGATCCGAACACCCAATCGGCGACGCTATCGTCGAATTAGCCGACGAGAGCGATGTCGGGGAACCGACGATCGAGGACTTCGAGAGTATCACCGGCAAAGGCGTCGAAGCCGATCTCGACGGGAAGAAACATTACGCGGGCAAGCCTGCCTTGTTCGAAGAACTCGGCTTCGACCTCGACCATGTCCACGCGACGACCGACGGCGGTGTCGTCACGACGATGAGTCAGCAGATGTGCGAGCGCAACGACTGTGTCGATCTCCTCGAGGAGACGGTGCCCGAACTCCAGTCACAGGGGAAGACCGTGGTCCTCGTCGGCACCAAAGACGAAATTGAGGGTGTCATCGCCGTCGCTGACGATATTCGGCCCGGAGCGAAGCAGGCGATACAACAGCTCCACGACCGCGGCGTCGAACACATCATTATGCTCACGGGAGACAACGAACGGACCGCCCGGGCGATTGCCGCCGAAGTCGGCGTCGACGAGTTCCGCGCGGAACTCCTGCCCGACGAGAAGGTCGAGGCGATCAACGAACTCGACGACCAGTACGGCGGTGTCGCGATGATCGGCGACGGTGTCAACGACGCGCCGGCACTTGCGACAGCGACTGTCGGCGTCGCGATGGGGGCCGCCGGCACGGATACTGCCCTCGAAACGGCAGACATCGCGCTGATGAGCGACGACCTCTCGAAGTTGCCGTACCTCTACGAACTATCACATGACGCGAATGGCGTCATCCGGCAGAACATCTGGTCGAGTCTCGCCGTCAAAGCCGGTCTGGCTGTGGCAGTCCCGTTCGGGGTGGTGCCGATCTGGTTGGCGGTCCTCGCTGGCGACGCCGGGATGACGACAGCCGTTACCGGAAACGCAATGCGGCTCTCCAGAATCAAGCCGGAGACAGACAGTGAAACCAATGCTCAGAGAGGATGATATGAGGGCAGAGATCGATCCCCCCACCGAACACGACTCCGAGTCGGACCCGCAGGGATATCCGTTCGGGCTCACGTCGCGACAGTTGCTTGTCATCGTTGTTCTCGGCGGTCTCATTGGTCCTGGTTTACTGGTAAACGCTCTCGAATCAGTGAACCTCTCTGTCGCAGCGGACCTCGTGTGGATCGGTGGCTACGGTGGGACCATTTTGGTTGTTTGGTACATGTGGCTCCGTCCGTTGAATCTCGGTGGATCAGCAGGACAAGATGCGTCATTTACTCACGGGGGAGATCAAATCGAATCTGAGGATGATTTGGACAATGTTGGGACTGACACAGCAACTACTGCCGAGTCTCAGTCGAAAGAATCGACGCCAATGAACGGGGACATGTCCCAAGTATCCGCCAATGAAAACCAGGAAGCTTCGGAATCTAACTAACCTTAGTATTGAATAAAATATATGTCTGTCCGAGAACATACACACGGTAATACGGTAGACCATGAATCTGCCTCCGACAACGGGGGCAGTACGCGCCGGTTAGCGCTCGTCGCGGCCATCAATTTTGTCGGATTCATTGTCGAACTGGCTGGGGGACTCCTCTTCGGTTCGGTCGCGCTCGTCAGTGATGCGTTGCATATGCTGTTCGATATGCTCGCGTACGTGATGGCGTTCGGTGCGAGTTATACCGCAGAACGGTTCGAAGGAGGGGAGCGGTGGTCGTACGGCCTCCACAGATTGGAAACTGTTGGTGCGTTCCTCAACGGGGTTTTGCTCGTTCCGATGGTCGCGTATATTCTCTGGGAGTCCTACCAGCGGTTCCTGGAACCAGTGACGATCGACCCCGTTATGACGTTGATCATCGCAACCGGGGGTTTGCTTGTCAATATTGGCTCGGTCTATATTGTTCAAGGAGAAGAAATGAGCCTCAATGAACGGGGCGCATTCTACCACCTCCTCGGGGATGCTGGCGGCTCAGTGGCGGTGATCATCTCGACTCTGGCGATTGTAGTATTCGATCTTCCGATCGCCGATCCAGTCGCAGCCGTCCTCATCGGCGTTCTGATTCTAGTTTCGGCAGGGAAGGTACTTCGAGAGAGTACGTCGATCCTGCTGGAACGAAGTCCCGTGTCGCCGGATGAATTACGAGACAAATTGACAAATCTCGATGGCGTCGAAGGCATCGACGACCTGCATGTCTGGCAAGTCTGTAGTCAACTGACGGTCGGAACGGTACGCCTCCAGTATGCGTCGACATCGCTCGACCAGCAACAAACTATCCGCTCACGAGCCCATGAGCTACTATCGGACCACGGGATTGATCACGCGACTGTCGAACTTGTGGGTGAGACAGCGATCGATCCGGGAACCAACGACCGGACGAGTCACGACCACTAAGTATGACACTCACCACAATCATCCATACAGATCACTTCGTTCCTTGTTCTTTCAAATGACGGGAGTAATGTCACGAGTCCGTGCTGTTGTAACTGCGATTGGACTCACGTACGGATCAATGATTATCGGCTCAGTCGTCGTCACCGTTGCTGCCACGGGACTGGCTGTATTCGGAATCGATATCACAACTCGTCCAACGATGCGTCTTGTGTCGAGTACCGTACTGTTACAAGGAGTAACGTTCGGTGGCCTCGCTGTTTTCTATCTCACTGTTCGCGGTCTCGATATCGACTTCGTGCCGGTCTCGGTTCCGGACAAGCGGGATATTACCGTGATCATCGTCGGGATCGTTGCTCTTCTCGGCCTGCTCGTCGTTGCATCAACGATCATCTCCGCGCTTGGACTTGAGTCAGCACAAAATCAGGTCGTTACGATCGGTCAGCAGAATCCAACGGTATTTCTACTGCTCATTCCGCTTCAGTTTCTGTTAGTTGGTCCAGGCGAGGAACTACTGTACCGGGGACTGGTTCAGGGGACACTCCGGGAAACGCTGCATCCGGTCCGTGCAATCGTTCTTGCGAGTGTGCTCTTCGCATCGATCCATCTCTTCTCGCTGACCGGAGAAGGGAAGTGGGTGTACGTCGGTGTTGCATTTGTTCTTGCCCTGGTGCTGGGCGCGTCTTACGAGTACACCGACAACCTTGCTGTTCCGGCCGTGATTCACGGTGCGTATAATGCAGTACAGTTTGCAAGTGCATACGTAGAGGTGACTGGAGGACTGTGAAATTCACAAATCTTCGATCTCTGCGTTACGCTCAGGACTACAGCGCGACCCTACCGGTCGTTTCAGTCTCGTTGGCGAGGAACCGGAATATCGCAAATTTAAGGGAGAAGGGGCAACAACCACAAATTGTATGAAATGAGATATATTGTCTATCTTCTTGTGAGTCTTGCTCTTGTGGGAACATGGCTACTGGGACTGGTGCTTCCTGTGGGAGATATTGGATCAGTGGTAATCACTATTATCGCAATGGGTTTGCTGATCACGACCGTCATATACTACCAAGGGACAATACACGACTGACATACAGGACCGAATTATTATTTGTCGGCGAAGGGACCGAAGTCATCAACGGGTAACACCGAGTAGTCGATCGTGAGTGTGTCATTCGTCGCTCGAATCTTCCCGACGACGGTCGAGATCTCGTCGAGCGAGCCCTCTAAGACGAACAGTTCCATACAATAGTGCTCGCCGATATGGCTGTGGAAGTTCGAGGCGACGATTCCTTCGTGCTCGTGACGAAGGCGCATCATCTTCTCCTCGACGTTTGTCGTTTCGTAATCGAAGACGACCGTCACGACACCCATTAATTCGCGCCCCTCGAGCTTTCGGTCCTCGAATTCGCCGAGAAGATTGCGACTGGCCTCTCGGAGTAGTTCACTGCGGCCGGAATAGCCATGACTGTTCGCGAACTGATCGAGTCGATCAACGAGTTCATCCGGCATCGAGATGCTAATTACGGTCATATAACAATCTACTGCCGCTCGAGTATTAAATATTGTTACTATAGGGGGTTCTGTTACTTCCGCACTAGGAATATCCCATTCAGATTGGGACGGCCGTGTATAGACGCTAATAAGACCCAAACTCATTGAACGGGACAGCCCATTGCGAAAGTAGATAAAATATATTATATACACAGAAATATTATAATTTATGGGACCTCGTCCCAGATATCGGCAATATTTATTGTCTCCTCTGACGCCTGTTGCCGTCCGGAATTTCACAAAATGCGCTTCATCTACGTCGATTACCCCATCAGTAGTATATAAAAGCCCGTGATACTGAGGGGGAGTATAGCGTCATTCGTTGCGTCGATAATCACTCGAATTATAGACTATCACCACTAGATACCAGAACGAAAACATAATGTGGTCGGACAGGCGTAGGTTGCAGTATCGATGTATCCGAACGCTTCAGCACACCTCCGTCGCGCCGACCGGCCGGCAGGTGGTGGCATATGACCGACCAGTTCGCCGTGATCGACCCGGCGGAACTCGACGTCGGAGCGGACGCGACCGTCGTGGACGTTCGCGAGCGTCGCCACTTCGAGGACGTCGGGCACGTCCCCGGCGCGGTGAACGTGTCCTACGACAGCTTCAGGGACCCCAGCAGCGTCTCGACCGGGAAACTCCCGGTCCGCGAGGAGTTCGAGGCGCTGCTGGGCGAGGCCGGGATCGACCCGACCGACGACATCGTCGCCTACGACGACGAACGCGGCGTCTACGCCGCCCGGTTCCTGCTGACCGCCGCCGCCTTCGGCCACGAGGGGGACCTCCGCCTCCTCGAGGGCGGCTTCGACGCCTGGCGACAGCAGGGGTCAGTCGAGACGGGCAGCCCCGACCCCGAACGGACGACCTACGAGGCCGCCGCGATCGACGACGACCTTGTGTTCGACCGCGAGGCCGTCGAGGAGGCCGTTGAGGGCCACGCACTACTGGTCGACACCCGGACGCCCGCCGAGTACGAGCAGTCACACATCCCCGGCGCGGTCCAGTTGAGCTGGGAGGAGTTGCTCGAGCAGGGCCGACTCCGGCCGGAAGACGAGATCGAAGCGCTCCTCGCCGAGAAGGGCCTCGAGCGCGGCCGGCAGATCGTGCTGTACTGTAACACCGCCCGGCGGCTGAGCCACACCTTCCTCGTCCTCGCCGACCGCCGGTTCGAGAACCTCGCGTTCTACGAGGGGAGCCTGACCGACTGGGTCCGGGCGGAATCGCCCGATTGGAATCCTCAGCAACTCTACGAGGACGTCCGGGAACTCGCGCCGGGGGGCGTCGACGCCATCAGGGACGAACTCGGCGAGGACGTCTTCAGCCGGACGCACCTCATCGGGCTGTACACTCAGAAGCAGGACGAGCACTTCATGCTCCGGACGAAGGTGCCCTGCGGTCACCTGACGGCCGAACAGGCCCGAACGTTCGGCGAGATCGCCGAGGAGTTCGCGACCGCGCCGCCCGAACACGGGGCCAGCGAGCAGAACCCCGAGTTCGGCGACGGCTTCCTCGACATCACGACCCGCCAGGGCCTCCAGCTCCACTGGATCCGCATCGAGGACATGCCCGAGATCTGGGATCGCTACGCCGCGTGTGGGTTGACGACGATCCAGGCCAGCGGGAACACGCTGCGCAACGTCGTGACCTGTCCCGCCTCGGGGCTGGGCGATGACGACCACGACGTCGGCCCGCTGGGCGAGGCGATCGCCGACCGCTTCGAGGGCGACCGCGAACTCGCGAACCTGCCCCGGAAGCTCAAGGTCTCGCTGAGCGGCTGTACCGACAACTGTGCCCGCGCCGAGATCCAGGATCTCGGGTTCGTTCCGGCCGAGAAGGACGGCCGCGAGGGCTATCACGTCCGGGTCGGCGGCGGCCTCTCGGACGGCCCGCGGGCGGCGACGGACCTCGGGGTCTTCCTCGAACCCGACCAGACCCAGGATGTCGCCGTCGCCACCGCCGACCTGTTCATCGACCACGGGAGTTACCTCGACACCGCGGTCAACCGCCTGCGCTTCCTCGTCGAGGAGTGGGGGACCGAGCAGTTCCGCGAGGAACTAGAGCGCTACCTCGACTTCGAGTTCGAGCCCGCCGGCGAGGACCTGACGACCGACTACCGGGGCGATCACGTCGGCGTCCACGAGCAGGGCGACGGCCGGTACTACGTCGGCATCAACGTCCCGACGGGGCGAATGGACGGTCAGGACCTGATCAGACTCGCCGACCTGAGCGAGGAATATGGATCGGGCGAACTCCGGACGACGATCAACCAGAACCTCGTGCTCCCGGACGTCGCCGAATCGGACCTCGATGACCTCCTCGCATCGCCGGTGTTCGACCGCTACAGCCCGGACCCCGGCCCCTTCGAGCGCGGGATCGTCACCTGCACGGGCGCGGAATTCTGTGGCTACGGGATCGTCGAGACCAAGACCCGCGGCCTGCGGTGGGCTCGCGAACTCGACCAGTGGCTCGCCGACAGCGAGCTGGATAGCGACGCGTTCCCGGACGCGATCCGCGTCCACATGAGCGGCTGTTCGGCCTCCTGTGCCCAGCCCCAGGTCGCCGATTTCGGCCTGCGCGGCGAGCGCCACCGCGATGATACCGGCGAGGTGGACGCCGCGGACGTCGGCGTCGGCAGCGATCTTGCGGCCGGGGAGTTCATCGACTGGGTCGCCGGCAGCGTCCCGCTCTCGGCGGTCCCCGACGCGATCAAGCGAACGCTCCGGACCTACCAGCGCGACAGCGACCCCGGAGAGTCCTTCACGAACTGGGCGAACCGCCAGTCGCTGCCGGCGCTCAGACGGACGATCGAGCACGACGATGGCGCGACGGTTGCGGTCGAATCGGAGGTGAGCTAGATGTCAGGCACGAACCCCTCGATTCCCAGTGTCGGATCGGACCCGCGCGAACAGCCCGGCGAGGTCGCCGAACCCCCGGGCAAGATCTGGTTCCGGACGCTGGACGAGGCGGTCATCGAGGCCGACCGCTGTATCCAGTGTGGCTCCTGTGTCGCGGCCTGTCCCTCCGACTCCATCGGGATCGACGAGGCCGAGAACCGCCCGACGCTGGTCAAGATGTGTACCGGCTGTTCGAGCTGCTGGGACTACTGTCCCCGGAGCGGCCTCCGGTACGAGCGCGTCGTCGAAAGTGCCCAAGAGGAGCGCGGTCTTGACGAGCCGGAAACCGTCGCCGCCCGGGCACGAAGTGGGGACGCTCGCGACGCGGGCCAGGACGGCGGCGGCGTGACGGCACTGCTCGCGACGCTGATCGAGGCCGGCGAGATCGACGGGGCCGTCGTCGCGAGCGAGGACCCCGAGGAGCCGCTCGGCGGCGTCGCCCGACTCGCCACGACACGCGAGGAACTGCTCAACAGCGCCGGCAGCATCTACAGCCAGGTGATGAGCCTCGGCGAACTCGACGGGCTGATCGCCGAGTCGGACCTCGAGGATCCCAGTCTGGCGCTGGTCGGGACGCCCTGTGTGATCCAGGGCGCGAGCGCGCTGGATCGCTACGACCGGGACGTCGTCGAGGCGATCGACCTGACGGTCGCGCTGATGTGCACCCGCAACTTCGAGGCCGAGCGCCTCGCCGGCAGGATCGCCGAACACGGCGTCGACCCGGCGGCCGTCGACCGCCTCGACGTGACCGAGGGCGTCCTCTACGCCTACGGCGACGACGGGGAGACCCTCCTAGAGGAGTCGATCGACAGCTTCGACTCGGCCGGGTTGCGGGGCTGTGACGAGTGTGCGGACTTCCTTGGCGGCGCGGCCGACCTCAGCGTCGGCAACGTCGCCAGCCCGGACGGCCGGACGACCCTCGTCGTCCGGACCGAGCGTGGCCAAGCAGCTCTCGAAGACGCCAGCGAGGGCCTGGATGTCGAGGCACTCGAGGACACGACGGCGCTGGAGAAGCTGGCGAACTGGAACCAGCGTCGCGCCGAGAGCATCCTCCCGCGGGAGTACGATCCTGAGGGGGCGATTGGCATCAGTCACGCCGAACACCGCGAAGCCTACGACGACACCGACCGCGCGCCCGAACCGCTCAACCCGGCACGGGTGCATCAATACGAGGACTGGTGTTAACTACCCAAACTCAGAGACTGATATGACTAACATACCCCAGCAGGAGAAGACCGAATCGGACCGCGAAGCCACCGACAGCGAGCACCTCGATGAGGTACCCGATGGATGCGGTTGCACGGAGATATGGGAACACCTCTCTGACGAGCGTGCCCCTGTCGACGATAAAGAGTAACGACATATCGGATCGAGGTTGAGCCCAGGGTCGGGCACTCACTACCGGTGAATGCCCGACACGCGATAGAACGCGATGACGGCTACGACCATGACCACGAGCAGGTAGCCAAGGCCCCACCCAAGCGACGCGGCTGAATCGACGGTCCCTGTCAACCCGGCATCGACCAGCACGCGCACGGGATGGTAGCCCGGGAGGAGCCGCATCCACCAGTCGGGCTCGGACTGAACGAACAGCGGGTCCTGGAACAGTCCGATGTCCAGCATCGGCACGATCAGCATGATCCACAGCCCGGCCAGTCGATCCACGACGGCACCCAGCAGAATGCCGAGCATCCCGTAGATGAGCGAGAGCAGGACCATCGCCGCCGCAAACCACAGCGGGTTCTCGGGGACGAAATCGAGCCACATGACGCCCACCGAAACGCCCGTCACGAGGAGGGTGATCGCTGTGAGAATGCCGAAGCGCGCGGCGATGACCTCCCGGGCGCGATAGCCGGCCACCGCAAGACGGCCGTCGACGCTGGCCGTCCGCATCACGAAGAGGCCGGCGAGGCCGGCGATCAGTGCGCTCGTGATCGGCGTCATGATCACGCCGTGGACGTCGGGCATCGGGCGCATGACCGACGCCGTCTCGCCGTCGACGAGCGTGCGGACCGGCATGTCGACGTCCTGCGTGACGGCAAACGCGAGGGTGATGAAGGCAAACGGCAGCACGACGAGCAGTGCGACGAGCACCCGGTTGCGGACTTGCTCGCGGAGCCCGATTCCAAGGGCCGTCAGCGTTCGGGTCACGCCGCCCACCTCCCCGAGGTCTGCATGGTGAGTGTAAACACCGCCGTCACGAGTGCGAGGAGGACGACGAGATACCCAGCGACGAACGCGAACTCACCCGTGGCTATCGTGCCCTCGAGGACCGCACTTTCGAGCGCCGCCTTCGGATGATACAGCGGGAAGAACTCGACGAAGTCCGGCACGTCGGCCGCCAGTGGACTGTCGCCACTGAGGAAGGCGTCCATCATGGCGAGGAAAACCACGACCAGCGAGCCCTCGAACAGGCGGGGCACGATCGCGCCGACGAGTGCGCCCAGGAACGCGTAGACGATCCCCGCGAGCGCGAGGGCGGCGAACGCGACGAGTGGCGCCTCGGGGCCGATCAACACGTGCAGGACAGCGAAATTGAGGACGGCGACGGCCACCGCGACGACAGTCAGCATGAGCAGGCGCGTCGCGAGCAACGTGCGGGCCGGAAAGCCGGCCTGGATCAGCCGTCGATCGGCCGAGCGGGCGTGGATCATCTGGACGAGTCCCAGCAATCCGGCGATGATGGCGACGCCGAAGACCGCGCCGAGCATCCGTCCCAGATCCAGCGGGATGGCCTCGACGGTCGGCATCGACGGGAGACCCGCCATCGCCTGCCCCCACCCCTCGATGACTACGAGCGGGAGGACGACCGCGAGGACGAGATTCAGCGGTGTCCGGACGAACGCCTGCAGGTTGAGCCGGACGCCCTCCCGGATCCTATGCATCGTCGCCCTCCCGGGTCGTGTCTGTCCCATCGGTCCCCTCCTCCGTCACGTCCTGCACCGTCCCGTCTCGGAGTTCGTAGACCCGATCGAGCCGTTCGCGCTCTTCGATCAGGTGGGAGATCATGGCGATGGCCGTCCCGTCGTCGGCGAGTTCGCGGGCGAAGGCCCAGAACTGCTGGTAGGTCTCCCAGTCGAAGCCCGTGTACGGTTCGTCCAGCAAGAGGACGTCGGGATCGTGCATGACGGCGATCGCGAGGTTCACCTTCTGGCGGTTCCCGCCACTCAGCTGGTCGACACGGTAGTCGAGATACTGTTCGAAGTCGAGTCGATCGGCGAGGCGATCCCTGGCCGCGGCGATCTCCTCGCTCGTCATGTCGTAGCCCGATCCGAACAGCCGGAAGGTTTCGGCGACGGTCAGTCGATCGTACAAGAGCGGTTCCTGTGGACACCACCCGATCGATCCCGACCGCTCGACGGTGCCCGCATCGGCGTCGAGGACGCCGACGAGGATCTTCATCAGCGTGGACTTGCCCGCGCCGTTTTCACCGACGATCCCGACGATCTCGCCGGGGTGGATCGCGAGGTCGGCCCCCGAGAGGACTGGCACTTGTCGAGTGAACGGGAGTCGTGAGCCGTAGGTTTTCTCGATGTCGCTCGCGCGAAGCACCGCCTCTGTGCTGTCGGTAGCGGCCGTCTGTGGTTCGGAGACTGCCATGTGTATACCAACGGGTGGCTGTTTCAGGCGATTTTCTGCTCAAATTTCAAAGGGACTGACGTGCCTCCGTTGACGATTCCGGCACGCGATACAATCTCGTCGGTGTATTCATTCGAACTGGGGGCAAAATGCCCACCATATAAACCACGAAAGCGGCACGCGGTGGGTCGTCGTGGTCCCACGGCAGCACGGTGTGCCTGCGACTGAAGCGAATGACGAAATTCAGTTTCGTTTCCAATGATCCGATCGGTGTCTGGGACCTGTTTGCTAAGCACAATTGCAAAAGGCGATCCCGACGAGTGTATTCCCATGTCACCGATTATCAATGGCGTCCTCGAATCCCTCCGGATCGGCGTGGGGTTTCTCTGGACGGCCGCGTGGGCGATCATCATGGGCCTGACGATCACGAGTCTCGTCCAGGTCTACGTCTCCAAAGAGCGCATGGCGCGGGTCCTCGGCGATGGCGATCTGCGCGGACTCACCAAAGCGACGCTGTTCGGCGCGGCCAGCAGCGGCTGCAGCTTCGGCGCGGTCGCCATCGGCAAGGGATTGTTCAAGAAGGGCGCTCACGCCGTGAACTTCCTGGCGTTCATGTTCGCGTCGACGAACCTCATCGTCGAACTCGGGTTGATGATCCTGCTTCTGCTGGGCTGGGAGTTCCTCGTGGCGGAACTCCTCGGCGGGCTCGTTCTCATCGCCGTCATGGCGGTGATCGTGCATCTCACGCTCCCGGAAAGCCTCTTCGCAGAGGTCCGAGAGACGCTGAATGCGCGCGACCGCGAATCGGGCACGACTGAGGATCTCACGTGCGGCATGGAAGGGACCGAGGAGTACACGGTCACGACCGACGGCGGGGAGACGCTGCAGTTCTGTTCGGAAGGATGCATGGAGACCTATCTACAGGAGTCCTCGAGCGCGGGCGGCTGGCGCGAGGAACTCCTCTCGTGGGGTGGCTGGTACAAGGTCGGCAACCAGTTTCGCAAGGAGTGGTCGATGATCTGGACGGACGTCATCGCCGGCTTTCTCGTCTCGGGGTTCGTCATCGTCTTCGTCCCGCAGTGGGTGTGGAACACGCTGTTCGTCCAGGGTGACGGCCTGCTCGTGACCGCCGAGAACGCCATCATGGGCGTCGCCATCGCCGTTATCAGCTTCGTCGGCAGCATGGGCAACGTCCCGTTCGCGGTCGCGCTCTGGGGTGGCGGGATCAGCTTCGCCGGCGTGATCGCCTTCGTCTACGCCGACCTCATCACGATTCCGGTCCTCAACGTCTACCGGAAGTACTACGGCTGGAAGGTAATGCTGTACATCCTCGGGGTGTTCTTCGTGACGATGGCCTTCACGGGCTTCCTCATGGAACTGCTGTTCGACGCGTTCGGCATCGTTCCTGATCTGGCCGGCGGCGAGACCGCGACCGAACAGACGTACTTCGAACTCAACTACACGTTCTATCTCAACCTGATCGCCTTCGCACTCTCGGGGTTCCTCCTATACGTCTACCGACGGGGACTCGGGGCGCCCGGGCAGTATCGTGATCCCGTGTGCGGTATGCGGACCGATGATTCCGAACCGAGTACAGTCCACGACGGGACAACGTACTATTTCTGCTCAACGACCTGCAAGCGAACGTTCGAGGAGACACCGTCGACGTATGCCGAGCAGCACCCGGAGATCGAACACCACGATCACGACCATTGATATGACCGGGTGTTATCCCGATACCTGCGTACGATGATACAGCAATCGTCTCACTGCCGGCTTCCGGTCAACAGCAGGCGGCCTGGACGGCCGAACACGCGTTTGATCGTGGATCGACTGCCGTCCAGCAACGGGTTCGAGCGTTGCCAGTCCAACAGCCGGGTCACCCATGATAGCGCAGCCCGAATACATATGTCTGCTGCAGAAAGAAATATGTAGTTTTAGTGCGTGGGATGATGTATGGCAGAGCGTTCCCGTGGCGACGGCCCACCGCCGTTCGATCGCCCCTTCGAAGACGAGGACACGAAACAGCGCGTCTATGGAACGATCCTCCATGCACGCGACCCGATGACGGCAGCGGAGATCGCCGATCGAGCGGACTGCTCGGAGGATGCCGCGCGGTCGCATCTCTCCTTCTACGCCGACCTCGGGATCGTCATCCGGCACGAGGGCCGTCCGGCCCGGTACGAGCGCAACGACGATTACTTCGAATGGCGACGGGTGAACGAACTGGCACGGGAACACACCGTTGACGAGCTCCAGGCCCGCGTCTCCGAACTCACTGCCCAGATCGAAAGGTACCGTGACGAGTACGACGCTGACTCACCTGCTCACGTCGACGTGCTCGCGTTCGACGCGGACGACGTCGACGATGTGTACGTGGACCTCAGCGAGTGGGCCACCGTCGTCGAGGAGCGCCGTCTGCACGAGCGTGCCAGGCGAACGGCCACCGACTCGACGGTGCCATCACACAGCTGACGATGGTGCCGGTGGACGACGGCGCGAGCCCCGCGCCGATCGATCGGGCAGTCCTGCGACAAATACGGTCCCGGTTCGCCGGCGGTCGTCAGACTGACGCCGCCCGGATCGTCGAGGACGGAAAGCGACACGTGCGGGTCGAGCTGTCTGGTGACTACTACCCGAACGAAGTCTCGGCTCGTTTCGAGATCCGCTGGTACCGCACCGACGATTTCACCATCCACTATCGGGAAGAGCGCGACGAGGAGACGTGGCAGTGTCGGTGGGATCGCCATCCGAACGTGCACAATTCGCGGGATCATTTCTACCCGCCGCCGGCAGCCAGTCGTACTGACGCTCGGGACGCCGACTGGCCGAACGACCATCGTGACGTATGTCGCCTCGTGCTTGATTATCTCGAGGAGCGCATCGAGACACTGTGGGAATAGCCCCAATGAGTACTACAGGTCGAATCATATTTCGGAATCAGCCGCACAGAGAGTTCGTGAAATTCCGGAAGGAGCGCGCCGTCGCTTACGTTTCTGGCAGTCCCACGTTGAGTTGCAATGTCTCGAAACGACCCTGTGTTCGGGGACGGCTTCGATCAACCAGTCTGTCCGAACGGCCACACCTCGTGGACACGGTCGAACGGACACTACTGGTGTCACGACTGTAGCCGTCTCCACGGCGCGAACCCCGAGTTCGACTCCCTGCGAGACCCGGAAACCGGCGACCCAATCGAGGTGAACGCCTCGTGACCGGCGACGTGCCGGAATCGACCCGGAAGTATGCCCGGGAGAACCGAGACCAACTCGAGTACATCCTTCGGCACGGCAGCAGCATCGAGATCCGGGCGTACGCGGCGGCGCTGCTCATCCGTGGGCTGTCCGATCCGGAACTCGATCAGGTCGTCGAGGAACTGGAGACCGGCCGGGAAGTACTGACTTGATGTGCATTGTCGCGGCCTGATTCTCCGATCTCCGAGTATTGTTCCCAAAGCCCAACACTAGGTTTATCCTGTTCGACAGACTCCATCTCGTTATGAGCCTCGAAGAGACAGTCGACTACCTTGCTGAGGAACTCGACCTCGAGCGGAGTGAACACGTTCGCGAGGTCGGTCAGTCAGTCGCAGAGCTTCGCGACTGATTAGAACATTTCTCTGAAGTCTCGTTCGACGAGGGCGTTCTCGAGAGATGCGATTGCTGAGTCAACGCCCCCTCTGAATGGTCTTCTTAAGAGTAGCATACTCCACGAGATAAATGTCCCAGCGGACGAGCGGACTGGTCCGCTTCTGGCACCTCCGGAACCACCACGACCGATCTTACCCACGCATACAACGTACGAGCGCCGGGTGCAACCCGAATGTCAACTGTCGCTCAGCGCTTCACGGAATCGTTCGGCGTCTTCGAGGAGATCGGGTCGGTTCTCGAAGACCGTCATCGCCTCCTGGGCCTTCTCAATGTCGTCGAGGAGTTCGGGATCCTCCTTGATGAGGGTCAGAATGGAGTCCCGGAGGTCCTGCTCTTCGGCCTTGATCTCCTCGACGGCGTCGTGAGAGGTCGCCTGGCCGCACCAGACACAGAAGTCCTTCTCGCGGGGCGTCTCCTTCCCGCAGCGCGGACAGTCCATCGGCGCGATGGGGTCGGGTTCGTCGTCCTCGTCGATCTCGGCGCCGTGGATCTTGGCGAGTTCGCGGTCGGCGTCCTCGCCGAAGACGCTGACGTAGCGGGCCGCCACGTCGCTGCCGCGGACCCACCCGTGGTGATCCTCGATGTGGGCCTGGTTCATGCCCTGCGAGGCGAGATAACTCGCGGAACTCTTCCGGAAGTTGGTGAACGTGACGGGCTTGTTCACGCCCGCGTCCTCGGCAGCGCCCTCGAGGATCTTCGTGAACATCCGGTAGGAGAACTCCTCGGCACGGTTCAGCTTGCACCACAGCGGCGCGTTCGGATCGTCCCGCGCGGGATGATCGGCGAGCCACCGCTGGAGGTACGGAACGGACGGGATCAGCGTGACCGTCCGCTGGCCGGTCTTGCCCTGAAACGTAAGCTGATAGCCGTGGCGGTGGTCGGCGACGTCGCCGATGGTGAGACTCCGAATCTCGCCGCTACGCGCGCCGGAGTCCCACGCGACGGCGATCAATGCGGCGTCGCGGCTGTGATTGGTCGCCTCGATCATCGGGAGGACGTCTTCCTCCCAGTGGAGCATGTCGCCGGGGTTCGGTGCGGGATCGTAGTTGTTGGAAGTCCCGGACGGCACCCACTCGATGCTCTCGGGCGGTTCGTCGCCGTTCTCGTCGGTCGTTCGCCGTCCGAAGACGCTGAGTGCGACACGGTAGTCCCGGTTCGTCTCCTCGTTGTCGTAGGTCCGGTTGATCCAGCGAACGAGTTCCTCGGTCGCTTCGCGGTCGTCCAGCGCGTCGGCCACCCCGCCGACGTGTTCGGCCATCCGCGTGCAGTGACGGAGGAGCTTGAGGTGCCGGTGGTCGCTGTACTCGGTCTGGAGCAAGAAGAGCTGGTCACTGAAATCGAGCAGTGCCGCCCTGTCGTCCTCGCTGATCTCTTCGGAATCCTGGATACGCTCCCGGAGCGTGTCGATCTGATCGCCCGGATCGGTCATACCAGTACATGGTGCTTCCACCCCTTTGAATTACGGCATGTGAACTACCAGTTCAAATCCGGCTGAAGACTTCGTTCCCGAGGGGACTATTCTGTATCACTACCGGATCTCCGGTGAGCTCGAAGCCAAGATCCACTTAGACGAATTTGACGAGAAAGATGTCGAAACTTGGGAACGCTTCATTGAGAGTGAAAGATGTTGGAAATACCAGCCTCAAACCCTCACCGACATTCTGAGAAACGCCGATATTCATAAATTGGTGGTTCGGTGACAATCTTAGATATTCATGAAGAGGGCCCTGATTGGATCGGTTCGAACGTCTTCCGAAGTTCGAATCTTCGGCAGGGTCGTGGTGGGGGAACCCGCCCTGATAGCATGACGACACCCCGAGAAATCGCCGCAGACATTCGTGAGTACCTCCGCTCCAATTCAGCCGTCTGTGCCGAAGGGGCGGCTCATGGGTGGCGGTGGCTACGATTCTGCGCCGGCGAATGGCGTGCGGTGCGTTACTGTTCAGGCGACGAGCGCCGATCTAGTTACGTGGAGGGAAGGGTTTTCGATGATGACGAAGCGCTGGATTGGATCGAATCACACCCAGCCACTCTTCGGCCAACAGCAGAAGCCTACCGGTGGGACCCAGCCGAGCAAACAGTGTGGGAAGACGCTTGCGAGCAAGACGTCTTCTCCGATTTCGATCGTTGCTTCTGGTGTGGTGGGAGCGATCGGGATCACGACCTCCAGGAGTACCAAACGGTCGAAGACGGTGTCTGTTCACTCTGTGATGAGTGCCACACGGCCTGGGCCGACGCCGGAGAGATCGTCTCAACCGCCGGAAAAGGGAGGGGAGCCAAAGCATGATCACGCCAGACAACCTCAAAGATCAGATTGACCAAACACGACTCAAGTACACTCCAAGAAGTCATGGGGCCTCCGTCCAGGGGGGACCCTTCGTCTGTTACTTCGGGGAAACTGTCGATCCGGGGGTGTTCTTGGACCAGATAACAGAAGTCGGAGAGCCTTGGCACTTCTTCGGGGCCACCTCGAAGATCCACAATGGGTACTGGACCTGCAAAGGAAATCTGTTACACGTCGAAAACGGGGAGCAAGTGTGGTCGTCAGAGGTGACTCTCGAGGTGAGCGACGAGTGGGTCCGCATCTACGTTTTCGAAGAGTCTTCAGCAGCTAGAGTCGCCGAGTTTGTTCAAGAATTGGACGATAGATATGGGGTGAGAGTAGAGTTCTCAGACCCGCGAAAGCCGCCCAAAAACCCGGTGAGTACCAATAATGGCCATTGAAGGCTCTTCCAATGAGGAACAGCCATCGTCAGAAATGGACGCCCTTGACTACCTTTCCGAGCTCGAAGAAGTGGCTGCGCGTGTCCGGGCTGGGGATGTCGATGACCTTGACGATGCAGTGAAAGAGTCGTATGACTCGTTCCATGCGTTTTTGAACGAGATCGTCCGGTCTCACTGTGGGCCTGACGATATTGACAGAGGTCGAACCGTCCTAGTGAGTTACGGAGAAAAGCAGGGGAGCGAAGTGGTCAAGGATCCACGTCCGATCGAAGACTTCCAGTTCACGATCGGGGACCAGTTCGAGCATGATCACGGCGACGAGGACGACGAAGACGAGCCGACCACTTGGTCTATCGTCAGCGTGGCATGGGAGTATACGCAGACCTGGCCGGTCAAAGGTGACTGCGACCCGACGTACCCCGGACACAAACAGTACAGACTGGTTTCCGACGAGATGGATCTCCAGTGGGTTAGCGAGCGGGATCTGATTCTAGGGGCCTGGGAGCACGTCGACGAGTAAGCCGATCACACCTCATGGCGTTCCCAGAATCGTTCCAGCCCGTCCTCGAGTAGATCGATCCCAGCCGTCTGGAAGTCCTCGAGGGCGTACTGCGGGAGGTACTCGCGAACGCTGTTCCACCGCCATTCTTCGGCGTAGCGTCCGTCAGCCATCACGCGAACCCCAACCTCTTCGTCGCCCCGGATCACGCGACCGATCGCCTGCCGGGCCTTTCGGACGGCGGGGACGGTGAATGCATACTCGAAGCCATTGTTCTCACCGAAGCGGCTCTCGTAGGCCGCCTGGATTGCGTCGGGGTAGTCACCGCCGAGGCCTCGGATCGGGACGCCACAGACGACGACTGCGGACAGCCGATCGCCGTCGTAGTCGACCCCTTCAGTCAGCGTCCCTCGAAGGCCGGTACACAGCACCTTGCCGTCGCCAGCGAAGAACCGCTCTTTCAGCTGCTCGGTCTCGTCCTCGCTGCTACTCTCGTCGATGTGGATCTCTTTCGAGACGTCGGTGTTCCGCTTGAGGAACTTGCCGGCCCACTCGGCCTCTCGGTAGGAAGGCATACAGACGAGCACGTTGCCCGGCGTGGTCCGAACCACGTCCTCGATGACGTCACGATACTCTTCGCGAACGCTCTCTTCCTCGTCGTCCCAAAACTGTTCGTAGTCAGGATTCCCCCGATTGTTGCCGGTGAACGGCGTGGTTTTCACTGCCAGCGACCGGCGATTCTTCTCGGGGAAGTCCAGCCCGTAGACCATCTCTTCGACCGGGCGGGGATCGCGGTTTTCGTCTCCTTCCGCGAGTTGATCGATCCCGACGACCTCGCGGTAAACGTCGATCGGGGCCAGCGTGGCCGACATAAGCACCGCCGAACCGAACTGATCCAGCCGCTTTGCGATCGGGTCCGACGGGATACAGTTGTGCATCTTGAGCCGGGCGCGGTAGGCACGCTTCCAGCCGTCTTCCTGGTCGTACATCCGATCCCGCTTTTCGAGGATGAACTGCCGGAAGTACTGCTCGTGGCCGCAGGTACGCCAGCGATTGAGGATGCGCCCCACCGAGTCCGAATACGTCTGATCTCGAGAACCGCCGACCTCCGAGGCCGCCTCCTGGAGGGAGTCAGCCACGGCTGTCCCGACTCTCTCGACCCGCTCCCACTCATGTTCGAAGCCCTCTTCGACGACCCACTCGGAGAAATCGTCCTCATCCGGTTCGTCCGGCTCCCGAAGGTTGTCCTCGATCTCGCCCGGGAGTTCGTCGAGGTTATCCAGCCACCCCGAATCTTCCGACTCAAGGTTGTCGATCGCTCGGTTATCGATCCAGCGCTGCACGGCTTCGAGAAAACGCCGGAAATCCCGGACTTTCGCTGGGTTCACGCCCTCGTTCGATAGGTGCTGCCGGGCACGTTCGGCGAGCGTCCCCTCGCCCTCGAGGAGACCTTCCACCTCCCCGATCGCTCGATCGAGCGAGTAGCGGGAGACGTCGTCGGAAAGCAGCTGGCGGACGGACTCTTCCAGGCCGTGTGCCTCGTCGACGACCAGGATCGTCTCCGGCCCGATCACATCGGCCGTGAGGCGTTCGACCGTGACCGGATCGAATACGTGGTAGTAGTTGCCGATCAGCAACTCGGATTCTTCCAGGCCGGTTCGCATCAGCGCGTGGGGACACTGCCCCTCACTCGCGCCGTGGGCCAGCATTTCAGGCGGCGTCATCACCCCATGCGGGTGATAACCGCCTCGCTCTTCTTTCTGCATCTCAGCACGGAACGCGGCGTAGAACGGGCAGTACTGCTCCCCTTCATCGTCCGTGGGGGGTGAAGTACCGAACGGGGCCACCCAGTCCTCGCCCGAGAGAGGGCGATCAGCGTCCCGAGCTCGCCCCGCCATCTGCTCCCAGTTGCCGATTTTCTCGCGCGGCCCGGATGCCGCCGCGCCGGCCTGCCGCACCGAGTCGCAGAGGTCCTCACACGACGTATAGAACTCGTCCGACGAGATGACGCCTTCACTCGCGTAGGGGCACAGGTCCTCTTTGCCGACGAGCGAAAGGCCGCTCACTGGCGGGACGCCGTCAGGAAGATTCTCGTTGATCGTCTGCCCGTCCTGCTCGAACGCTCGAAGTTGCTGCTTGACGCTAGTGATCACCAGGACGCGCTCGTACTGTGTGCGTGGGTCGCGGACAGCCTGGATCGCCGGCGTGAGCGCTCCGAGGGTCTTCCCCGTACCACAGGCACCTTCGAACGCCGCAATCCCCTGCTTGCGGAATAGATCGGCGAGGCGAGTGATCGCTTCCTGCTGGGCCTCATAAGGCTCGTCGAACGGGAAAACGTCACCGAGCGATAGCGGGTCATCGCCCTGGCCGCTAGACGATCGCTTGGCTGCCGTCATGCGTCCGAACCCCCGACCGGCGTCAGCCGTGAGACGGGCATGGTGTACGACTTGACCCCGTAGCCACCATTGCCCTGGCTCTCGGTGAGCTCACCGGACTCGAAAGCCGCCATCACGTCAGAAACCGTCCATTCGCCGTCGAACTTGTAGTCGACGCTGTCGCGATACACGACTTTGATCCCCTCAGCATCCGGGTCGTGATCCGGGTTCCATTCGTCGACAGTCTTCTCATCCCCGTTCGGCTCTTCGTAGACGACGATCTCACTAACCGGCGTCCCCATCCGCTCAAGCACGATCACCAAGTCGTCACTGTCCTCGTCCTGATCGGCGTCGCGAGCGAACACGCCCTCCCCGATTTCTTCTCCCGTCGTAGTTGAAGTGGCCATCTTGCGACCTCCGTGTACTACTACGTTGGTTCGGATTTAACTTAATACTTACGGGTTAGAATAGAATATGCTGATACACCAACCCGGGGTGCTACGAACTGAACCGAAACGGGATTCAGGCAGGGTTGGCCGTCGCGATCGGTTCGAAATGGCGAGACTCTTCCGTAGCCCACCGGGTCACGAGCCGCTCGTGAAGCACGATATTCTCGTCCCGGTCGTCGGCTTCGAGCTCGAGATGTCGTCCTTCCACGTCTGAAATGTGGTCGCCGGCGTCGACGACTGGATGCACCCGGTCGAGCCACCGAACGGCCTCTGCCTCAGCGAAGTCCTCGAAAACGTCGTCTTGCCCCGTCTCAGCCGCTTCCCCATTCCACAGGTAGAGACACTCGTCGCACCCGAAATCGGGATTCGCGCCAGGTACATCGGTGTCCGGGTTGCACACGGTGTCATCGCTTCCACACCGGGGGCAAGTGGGCGCGTCGCTCATGCTCGACCCCCCGGTTCCTCGCCTTCCTCGTAGCCGAACACGTGCTTGTCGAGAAATTCGTTCGCCTCGTCGATGTCCGTCTCGTCAGCTTCCAGGTAGTCCTCCCGGAAGTCAGCCCACCGCTCAGCGTCCACCGTGCCGACACAGTGGTTGCCGTGGACTTTCTGCATCTGGCGTTCGACGAACGACGTCGAATAGGTGAAAATGTCCCCCGATCGGGGATCTTTGAGAGTCCGACTTGCATCCGGGTCGATGTCCTCATGACCCTCGGGAAGCATTTCATAGAACTTCTTGGTCGACGGGATGAACAGCACGAGCGTCTTGAGCTCGCCATCGACTACTTCCGTATAAAACGGAAACCCCGAGGATCCTCGCTCGCCCTTTGTCGGTTCGGCCTCGCCAGCGGTTGTAGCGGTTTTCGTCATGGTGTGACCTCCTACGCATCTAGTCCATAGAGCGGTTTAATAATAAATGTTTCGGTAGCTATTGGGTTTATACCGTTACTCTCTTGAGGCCGGGACAGTCCAGACAGAGAAATCCCAGGAGGTCCTCGCCAGAATGACCACTATTCGCTACCGACGAAATCCGTCAGCGTTCGACCTGAGTCTCCGTTATTTTCGTCCTCGTCGCTAGAATCGCTTTCATCGTTACTGGGAGTGCTTTCGTCGCTAGCGGTGGCGCTCTCGTTTTCGCTGCGATTGGTTGTACTCTCGTCCCGGCCGTTCCGCTGTTCTGCATCCATCCCGCCGCGTTCCTGGTTAGATCTCACGAAGGGGCCGGCCACGTAGCCACAGTCCCCGCACTCTTTTCGGAAGTGGCCGTCCTCTCCCCGCCAGAGTTCCGTATTCTGCGACCCACAGTTGATACACTCCCCCGTCATGGCTGTGGGTTCTCCCCCCGGGCTATCGCAGAGAGGACGTCCCCGACACGTCCGAAGTCGACCTTTTCAATCTGACCGGTTTGTACGCGGTGCCCTCGCTTCCCTGCCTGGGGCCGGATTCGTCTGTAAAAATCGGTCGTGTTCCGTGTTTGGTCGACCTCGTCGAACCGGATGCACGTTTCGTAGTGATCCGGACCAGATACGACCAAGACATACTCGGCGCCGTCTTCGTCGTCTGTGCCGACACTGATATCGTCCCCCCCCATGTATCCGCCGGCGATCTCGTTGAATGCCATAAGTATCACTCGAATTTGGTAGCTGAAGCTGGTTTCTTTACAAGTCGAGCTCGTCACCGGCGTACTCCTCGAATTCGTCCATGACCAGCTGATACACCTGATCTTTGGCCATCTCGACCTCTTCTTCCACGAAATGCACGGCGTCGTGAGGGACTTCTATGCGGGCCTCTCGGATCACCTCGATCGTGCGTTCTTCGACCTTCTCAGCGACATCGTGCTTGTCTTCGAACCCGTGGGCTTCGAACTCCTCGGGGATAGAATAGTCTTCCATCAGGGCGCGGGCACGCGCTTCCCAGTCCGGGATCAGGTGTTCGACTTTTTGGCGGTGTTTTTCTTCGCGAGCTTCGGCGCGGGTCATTACAGTCATCGTAGTTACCTCCGGTGTATCTAAACAATAGAGTGTGATTATAATAAAGCTTTCGGTAGTAATTAAGTTTGTGTCGGTGACTAATCGCCTACTCGAGATCGGCGTCGGCTCCGACTGCGGCCTTAAACGCTATCGAATGAAGAGGATCGGGGGCCGGCGTTCCGACCGCATCGATCTCATAGTCAGCCAGTGCGTTCGCCAGCAAATCCCATCCTTCGGGCGCTAACTCGACGGCCGCGCCCGGGGCTTGGTCGAGAATTTGATCGCGAACGCTATCGAGATGTTCGCGGTCCACGTCGCGGCTCTTTCGCTCTGCCCACCGTAACCCCCGTTTGGCTTCCTCGAGTTCGTCCTCAGTGATCGGGTGAACGTGATCGGATTGCTGTTCCGTGTCGGTGGTGGCTTCAGACATGACAGACGCCCCCGTTAGAGATCCAGCGCTTCTTCGAGATCGTCCACGTCGTCGCCCGCTTCGACCACGTGAAGGCCCTCGATACCGTCCAGTTCGTCGTCCTGTAGCTTGTGGACCGCTTTCTCTACCCACGGGTACTGGTCGGTCAGCGCGACTACGACGACCCCGTCGCCGGCGACCGCTCGGTCGCCGATCGTTTCGTAAGCTCCCTGAGTGTTGTATACCGATTCACTCACGCTGGAGACGACCCGACCGGGGACGCATTGCCGGCCGTTGACTCCCGAATCACGGTGGAAATGGAGGTCCACCGCGTCTTTGTCACCTGCTAGTTCCCAGTCACTCACACCGAAGTAATCGATGGATTTGGCATCCGGTTCCTGGATTGTAACGTACATCGTGTGACCTCCTTCGCATCTAGTTCATTGAGTGTTTCTCTAATAAGTGTTTCGGTAGTAAATAGGTTTGCTTTCCGCTGCGATCACTGGCGGAGACGCTACGGCGAGGTCACTACCACTTACCCGCCCGGCTGAAAAAGTCGAAGCTAGCGTTGCCGATCGGTCACGACTCAAGCGACTGCATCGCACTGATGACTGTCTGCCGATACGTGTCGACGGATTCGTCGTACTGCTCTTTTGCCATGTTGACGTACTCGTCCGGGTCGTCGGCCCGGAAACGCTCGATCCGATCTAGCGTTCGCTGGGCCGTCTCCGTCATCCAGGCGTCCCGGGTTTCTTCGTCGACGATGGCCAGATTCTCCGGCCGAAGAGATACGTTGATATCTCCATCATCCGTCTCGTAGGTTCGGGGCTTGCCGACGACCGATAGATACGCCGGCGGCTCGATCTCCCGGAGTAACGCCGCAGCTTGCGGCTGGTACTGACCAGCGTACACGAACACCGTCTCGTCTGAGTCGGTGATTCGGCCCTGCCAGTACTCGCTGTCATCGTTGCCGACATCTTGCGTCTCGGTCAGCGTCCCGACGAAAAACACCCGGTTCGCGTAGTCGCCCGTCGGCAGCAGGGCGTACACGGGGGCGCGCTCTTCGTCACTCTCTTTGAACGTGTGCGTTGCGTCGTTGATCTCGGTGGCGAACATCCGCTTGGCAACCTCACGGGTTTGTGCTTGGCTCATGCGTCCATCGACCTCGCTTTGATGAGGATCTCCTCAGGATCGTCCATCTCGTTGGCCTCTTCCACCTCGTTGACCAGGAGATTGCGGCCCATAACAGGCCCTTTGACCCGGTAGTACCGGCCAAGAAGCTGATCACGGATCTCGTCGGTGACGACACTCTTGTCGAGTGCATCCATCGCCTTCTCTTCGGCCTCATCGAGCGAAATGCCGGTCACTTCCTCCGTCATCTCCTCGTCGAAAATCGCCTTCTGAACCGACTCCCCGTCGTCCAGGACTGCTTTGATCCGCAGGTCGAAGTCGCCGTCGACCTCACCATGCTCCGAACAGCGGCCGTTCTGGAGGACTCGCGTACACCCCTCTTGCGGACAGCGGTTGATCAGGCCACTTCCGTCTTGGATATCGACGAGCGCACCGACGATCTCGACGTCGTCATCTCCGACTTCGATCCCTTCGTCGACCTGCTCGACCGTGGTCCTCTCGTTGAGTTGGACCGAGTACCGACCCTCGTACTCGTTGGTGACGACATCCTCGAAGCGGTAGGCTTCTCCCTCCTCTAGCTTCGGAAGGTCAGACTTGGCCCATGCAGTGAACTTGATCCGGCCCGACTCGTCACCGAGGAGACCGACCTGCCCGATCGAATCGCTTCGAGGGTCCCAGAGGTCGATCACCTTTGCCGTCAGATTCACCCACTCACCTTCGGACGCTACCTCGGCGGCGTCCACCTCCTCGTTCTCGGACTCCATCTCCGTGTCCGACTCGTCGGTGTGGTTCGATACGACACTATGTCGAGCCTCTTCGAGCGGGACGTTGTAGTCCCCTACCAGCGTGGAAAGCTGGTCCTCGATCTCTTCGACCGATAGCCCCACGTCGTCGGGCAGATCGTCGTGAAGGTCTTGAGCTTCCTCGCTTATGTCGATCTCCGTCATACTATCACCTTCCACTAGAGTAATAGAGTGGGTGTATAATAAATCATTCGGTAGTAAGTGGGTTTAAAACTCCAGTGTGGCGGCGGGGACTCAACGACGGTGAAAATCAAAGCTGCTCGTTTAGACGTATTCGACCGTACCGCCAGAGACGACGAGCTCACCAGATGGATCATGGGTGAGGTAGATTTCGACGTAGAGTGACTTACGCTCAGTTTTTGAAGAGTTGATGTGCGGAACCTCCGCCATGACGGTCCCTACCGCCTGGGGTTCGCCGTCAAGCGAGTCACACGTCGTGACATCCTCGATCTCCAGGGTATCCCACTCGATCTCGGTAAGCGGAGGGACAGCCTTGTCGATCTTGCTCGGGTCGCAGCTTTTCGCGACAGCCTTCGCGTTCTCAGGTGCGGATTCTGGCATGTGTAGTGACCTCCTTGCGCATCTAGTCCATAGAGTAGATTCATATTAAAACTTTCGGTAGTATTTGGATTTCAGGGTGAGCTCCGACCGAAGTGCCGGCTACGAAGAAACAGTGGTGAGCGTGCCGGCCCGGTCGCGGAAGGTTTCGACCCGGTCCTGGCGAACGAGATTGCCGATCCGCTCCCCAGGTATCTCAGACCCCACATCCGTAGGGTCGATATCGCGCTCTTGCATGGCCTCAGCCCCACCGATCTCCTCGATCGTCTTGACGGCGAGGGTGAGGTGTTCGCGGACGATCCCATCCGGGAAGTCGTCGGCAGGATCCCGTCCCTTCGCGTCGGCCGTCCCGAGGTCGATCACTTGCTCGATCGAGAGCGGAGAGCCGTGGACCTCTTTGGCGAGGTCGATGATCGCCGGCGCCGTCATTTCCTCGATCCGGGGGAGTCTCATGTGAACGCTAGCAGCTGTATCCATCACCCCCCGGAGGTCACGATCGAGGCCGAGACGGGACCGCACCGACCGAGCAATGGGGACACCTTGCTTTCCGTGACCGTGGTGGGCGGGAAGTTCGTCTGCCGGCGTCTCTCCCTTCCCTAAGTCGTGGGCGAGGGCGGCAAGGAGAGCCGGCACATCGTTCCCACGTCGCTCATGCATCTGTTCGAGGACCTGAAGCGTATGCTCCAAGCTATCGCCCTCTTCGTGGGTCCCCTCCGGACCAGCGGGAACGTTCGCGAGCGCCGCGAGTTCCGGAAATGCAATTTCGAGCGCATTGACATCGTCCAGTACATCGACGAACGCCCGGGGCTGAACCGCCTGCTTGAGCGCCTTTACGAGCTCAGCACCGATCCGGTCGTCCGGGATCGTCGCTAGGTCGGGGGCTATCTCTGCCATGAGCCGGCGGGTCTCGTCAGCGATCTCGAAACCCGTCCGGGCCCGGAAGCGCGCCACACGAACCACACGTAGCGGATCCTCAGCGAACGCTTCCGAGACGTGGCGGAGAGTCCCAGTCTCGAGGTCCTGCATCCCGCCGTGAGGATCGAAGACCCCACCTGTCCGAGCGTCGACGGCCAGCGCGTTGATCGTCAAGTCACGCCGCTCGAGGTCGCGCCTGACGGCTTCCTCATGAGGGACGTCGGCCGGGATCGCATGTGCCTCGAAACCGGTGTGTCCCTCGCCCGTAGACTCTTCTGTCCGGGCAAGGGCCACCTCCCGGCCTAGCGTATCCTGGAAGACCGGGAAAGACGCGCCTTCGATCGGCCGAAACCGTCGATCCCGCATCTCGCCCGGAGTCACGCCCGTCACCATCAAGTCGACATCGTTCGTTTCGACCCCGCGGAGTCGGTCGCGAACGAACCCACCGACGATGGCGACGTCGATTCCGTCAAACTCCGGGGGGAGCTTGACGGCGTCTGCTATGCCGATTGCCTTCGTCTGCTCCATTGTGAATCACTCCTATCTAATCCGTGGAGTGGTATCATAATAAATATTTCGGTAGTAATTGAGTTTATAATTGAAGGCCGGTCGATCGTCGACACGTGCGAAACTCGACGGGAAAAGGGTTTACTCGTCTTTCTCGACCGCAATTTCGTCGATCCGCAACTGCATCGTCATATCGCCGATTTCGACATCGAGATAGTCTTCCGACGCTGCGTCACGAAACTGTTCTATAGCGTCTTCCCCATCATGCGCTTTAAGAACAGCGCTCAAGACGCAATCCGCTTTGACCACGTGGGGTTCAAATTCGCTCATACCTGATCACCTCTCGTTTATCCGTAGCGTGTTCATGTCTGTGTGACCTCCTACGCATCTAATCCATAGAGCGATATTATAATAAGTGTTTCGGCATCTATTGGGTTTGAAATTGAGTCGGTAGTAGGCCCCCAGTAGACCCACAGATATTATCTATAACACTTCTATCCAGATATTTGGCTTTAGAGCCCGTAAGTATCGGGTCTAATGAGTTTTGATGGGGAGATTTAAATGCCATTTAAGTGGTGGAATATAGAATTTACACGCTACCAGAAGGTAGTTTTGTAAGAGTACGGTTCTGAGCCGTACTTGATGGCTGAGTACGTGTTGCGCAAGATTAGCGAGTCGGGGCAGATACGTCTCCCCAAGTCGTTCGATATTGCGTCTGCATATTTTGTCTTAGAGCCCGGAGAATACACTCCTCCGGGGATGATTAAACTGTACCCCGTCGACCAACCACCAGTCCATAATGGTCCGATGACAGGGGAGCAAATTCGGGCCCCAGTCACCGCACAAAATCACCTGACTATTCCTGCACAGTTCCGGAAACCGGGGTTCTCCGAGAATGATACTATCTATGTTTTCAACGAGGGATCGACAATAGTGCTCACACCGACCGAAGACGATCTAGAAGAGGAACCCGACGAAGAAGCCGTAAACGTAGACGAAAACAAGAGTAGCGAAGTCATCGAAGAAGAAAGCGGGGGGAGCGGAGACATCGAAGAAGATGACGAGGACGAAGAAGGCGAAGAAATCGACGAGGACCTCCTAGACCAAATGGTTCGAGACGGTGAAAGCGATAACAGCGATTGAATCAGCTGGACCTCGTCGCAACCGAGATCGCGTGTTTACTCGTCCTCGTCGACGGTAAACCAAATCACACCATTCCCACACCGGCCTGAAACCATTGCTAGCGGCTTCTCGTCACAAGGGATACTATCGCTCGAACAACGCAACAGCAAGGAAAGCTGTTTACCCCTCGATTTTCTCCGGTGGGAATTCCGTTGGTCCACTGTCGCCATCGAACAGTAAGGAGTAGGCAGGATGTTCGTAGACAATACCACCACATTTGACACACTCAGCCCGGAGAATTGCCCGTTCAGCCCCGGCATCCGTCCGTTCGATCGGGGCATTTCGTAGCTCTGGACTTCCACCCCACAGACCACTCGTGACGTAGTGACAGCGGAAGTTCTGACTCGAGAAACGGTCTAAATGACCACAGAACGGGCAGTCGTCAAGGGGGCCGTCCCATGCTGTCGTCACTGGATCGGTCTTGCCGGCGGCAACTGGCTCTCGATCGCCCTCCTCAACGATCACAACGCTGTCGACGGCCCCATCTGAGTCCGTCTTCCAAGACCGGGACGTCACCTCTCGAGAAAGAGTGGTGACTCCACCTCGAGGTCCTTCCGCGGCGACATCGCGAACATCCGAGTGCTTGCCGTCTTCGTGAGCTTCTTCGATCACTGTGAGGGGTTCAGAGCGTCCCTCCCAGAGAATTCGATCGCCGTCAGCCAGCGCCGGCGGCCCGCCGGCGATTGGGTACCGCTCCGTCAAGGGTTGTTCCGCTTCAGCTTGTGCCATCTTAGAGACCTCCTCAAGCATCTAGTTCATAGAGCGGATATATAATAAATATTTCGGTAGTAAATGGGTTTAGATTGTATGGAAAACAGAACAGCGCAGCGTTTAGGCGGGGAGAGGAGCCTCCGGCCAATTCCGTTCGATAACTCGAGCGAGAGTGTGTGGACAGACGATGTAGTACTTCTGAGCCGGGCACGTACAAACGCGGTAGCCACTCGGATGGGCGACGATCGGGTATAGCGACGACTCACGTTGACCGAACCCCGTCTTATTGACCGAACGGGCCACCTCTACTGTCTCCCCCGCGATCTCGTGCGGTTCGATCTCGCCATCGTGGTCCTCCAATATCGGCGGCATCTCCCTAATCTCAAGGTCGTAGCCCACATCCTCTCCAATCATCTCTTTGGCCTTGTCGAAACTCGTTCGAAACGCCTGCGCAGCTTTCTCAGCGTCACCTTCACCGAGCCGCTGGATGAGTCGGGCACCCTCATGCTTCGCTTGCGTGAGGCGATCTTCACGAGCGTACTCAGCTACAGCAGCGAGGACTCGCTTTCGTAGGTCGAACATCTCAAACTCGTAATCCTCTTCAGAGCACATCGTTCAGGTGACCTCCTACCACAACCATAGAGCGGGTTTATAATAAGTCCTTCGGTGGTATATGGGTTTAGAACACCCACCTTATGACAGAGTAAACGCGATAATAATGCGTTTAGACACAACACGCAATATAAGAGAGAATTGCCGGTATATCATTTTTAAGCGCTAGTAGTAAATCGCCATACGGAAGCGGTTTGACACCCCCCTTATGACAGAGTAAGGGCGGCCGTTTTGGCGGGTATATCAAAAATGAAATTGGGTTCCCACATGACTGAGTAAATTATATTTCATATACACACACTTAAAGAGTAAGTGGCTAACCACCAGGCGGGAGTCGTATTGCACCCCCCTTATGACAGAGTAAATGAGCACGTAGTGCGTTTAGACTCAACCCGCAAATAGGACAAAATTTCTTCACCACGAGTATATAAAGGCGAGTTGGTAAAGGGCAGACGGTAGGGGGTTCACACCCCCCTTATGACAGAGTAAATTACGGAATATGCCGTTTAGAACGAAAACGCTGAAGATGGCTTCAGCAATATGAGAGTGGTGGGTCCCCTCCGCATTTAAATCAAATACGTTATATTAAACTGAGTCACGATTAGATGCACTTAAAGACGAATCTGAAACCACCATACGCAAGTAGGTTCACACCCCCCATATGACAGAGTAAATCTGTCCGGATTCACGTTTTTAGTAAAAAGAATGACGCTCCTTCGATCGTCGACAGCCTACGATAGGAGCTTGTTGAACTCGGCTGTAGCTACCTGCTGGACAATATCCTCGTCGATAGCGTCGAACCTGTCGCTATTCGACTTGAGGGCCTGTTTGACTGTATCTGGATCCTTCGTGAGCTTGAAATGTTGATGCTGGCCCTTTCCTTGACCATAGCCCTTCTTTTGTGATTCAAACAGGGAATTGGTCTCAAACCCACGTAGCCATCGTAGCGTAGTCTGGCGCTCGTTCGTTGACATATCGAGTTTATCCGCCATTTTCTCGTACACTCGATGGATGACGACAGCTGGGACCCCACTTGCTTCTAGCTCGGCGTGACTCATTCCCTGGCAAATAGTAGCAGCATATGCCACCAGCTTCTTCTGCGAGCTCGAGTTCCGAACGATATCCAAGACGTACTCTTTCTCGATCCGTTCCATTGCCTCATTTACATGCCCATCGTGGACGGTAGACTCTCCTCTTTCGTCACATACCTCCCCAGAGGCGCGAAGGAGATCGATCGCCATTCGGGCATCGCCTTCACCGGACGCCGCATGGGCAGCTGCGAGTCTGAGGGCACCATCCTCTAGTGCACCTTCTTTAAAGGCGTCTTCCCGGCGTCTGAGGATCTGCCGAAGCTGCTGAGCGTTGTAATCCGGGAACAGGATCTTTCGGGGCTTGAAGGAACTCTCCACTCTCGACCCAAGATTAGATATGAGCGACTCCGGATCATTCGTGAGGACTGCGACAGCGATCTGATTATCCAGATTGCCAATATCCGACGCTCGAGTGAGGTTGTAAAGAAGATTCGAAAACGCTGGTTGAGAGCTCTTCCCACCAGGACTACCGATCAGTCGGTCCAATTCATCTAGGATCAAAATCGCGAGATCCAGGTTATCACGGATAAGGTCAAAAAGACGATCGTACTTCTCTGACGTAGATATGCCATGTCTCGGGATATCGTGGTCCACACCCACCTCCTCCGAAACCTGGTCCAAAATAGCGTATACAGCTTTGTCCTCTGTCTTAAAATTCCGACAGTTGATGTTGATGTATGCAAACTGCCGATCTTTGCGTTCAGCTACTCGGACAAGCTTCTTTGATACCATATTCGCGATAAGAGACTTCCCGGTTCCCGATGGACCATGTAGAAGCATATCCTTGGGAGGGACGTCGTCCAAGGCTCTTTTGAACAGATTGATGACCTGCGACAGTTGCTCATCGCGACCAAAGATACGATCTTCACTCACAACCTTCGAGGGCTGGAGAAGAGACTCGTTCTGGAAGACGGTGGTCCGCTGAGACAGCAGTTCGTCCTCAATATTGATCCCGTTTTGGTCGGGATCATCTTCTGTGACCTCCCCACCAGGATGATTGCCCCTCTCTGACGACGGCATGGCTTACCACAACTATCCCTCCCCCCGATAAATAAATCTACTGGACCCTTCTGACAGAGTAAAACCGGGGATAGAGAGGTTCTATGTCGTGTAATTAGCAAGTATGGAAATATTGAGGTGTTGCCCTGAAATTCTACAAGATCATTGTGTTTTCTGAAAAGGTAGGAACTGCCTACAGACACCTTCATCTAAGATTCCCTCACCACACACCCTCCCCTCATGACAGAGTAAACTGTCCAAACGTGAGTGAGTAACTCGAGAGAGAAGAGGGGTAGAAGGTCTGCAAACTACTATACCTCCAGTTTTCTCAGGATATAGACCCTCTAACGGGCAATCCTACGTTAATATTTAAATATGGGAAGTTTTATTAGCAACATCTTCTAACAACAACCGCAAACTAGTTAGAAGTGATGAGAAATATAACCTTAGATATGTTTCTCAGAATCATTGTAACTTTGATAATACTTTCCTTAATCGGTTAGCTGATTAACTCTCCCCTTCTATTTCCGCAGCTTTAGTCCTTCTAAGACTGGTTCTTTGCTGCCTGGCTTCTGGCTTCCTCTTTCTCAGCCACGCAGTTTACTCTGTCATGAGGGGAGGGTGTGTTCGCACCGAGTTCGATCGAACCCACCCTCGTAGTTTACTCTGTCATGAGGGGTGGGGGCGGACTCCTTCACTCACGCCGGAAGTACGAATAGGTATTCTCCGCAAGGAACTCGTCTGGATTGATGCCGACCTCTTCAGCCACTTCCTCGAGCTTCTTCGGATCGAGATCCATTGCTTCCATAGGATCAGCCCCAGCCTCTTCGAGCCGTTCCGTCACGATCTGGGTGGGGCTCTGAACGAACGTCCGCGAATTGGAAACTCTCGATAGCCCTTCGAAACTGTCCCCCACTTCAACGTGTTCGGATAGCACGGGTTCGACTTCCTCTTTCCGAGTATCCTCGGCTTTGCTCTCGATTTCTTTGATGACCTTCACTAGCTGGGCGATCGTCTCTGGCTCTGCCTGGTCCAGATCCTCGTCTTCGATCTGTTCCAAGGCCTCGATCCCCTCCTCCAGGTTGTTCGAAATCTCTTCGAGTGTCGAATCTACTCCAGCTTCGAAATCTTTCAAGCTCATATTCGTAGTGACCTCCTCACGCGTTTAGATCATAGAGCGGGTTTAAAATTAATCTTTCGATAGTGGTTAGGTTTTAACCACACCTACAAACCGAAACACTACCGAAACACTTATTATAGACCCACTCTATGCTTTGGATACACAGGAGGTCGCTACGAATATGAGTGTCACACAGTCCAATTCGGTCAGTTTCGAAGAGTACCCTTTCGACCAAGGCGACGAAGTCTTCGCCGACTGGCGGGAAGGGATGTCCTCGGAAGACGTCATCCACGGCGAGATTGAGGAGATTCACCGCAGCGCCGGCGAGGTGGTCGTCCAGGTCGTCGACCACGAGAACGAGCACTTCGCCGGTGGGAAAACCTACGACGCTGCGCCGGAGTGGATACTCACTCCAGCGGTCGAACCCGACGACTGACTATACACTTGGTAGGGCGATCGTCTACCCTACGAGGTCCTCGACCGCTGAAAATCCTCGAGGACCTCGTCGACGAACAGCTTGAAGTATTCTCTTGTACTCTTCCTTCTACCCCACTCGCTTTTGATGCTATCCAGATGCTTGAACGTCCACTCAGCACCGGCAGGTCTTGGATGTGGGGCCGGATACCAGCGGAACCCGATCTCGTCTTGCACGTGGACTCTGAAGCCGCTCTCGCCGCTCCCTTGTGCCATAGCTTTGGTTTTCATCCTGGGTAGGCCGAACACCTCGCTGAATTCCGCCCCGCCGCGGGTCGTGATCGTGATGACGGCCTCGGGATCGAGTGCATCCATCTCTTCATACAGGTACCCATCGAACTGGCCAGCGCCGGCACAGTGTCTCCTGGCCCGATCGTTGCTCTCGTCGTATTCGATCTGGTTGCACTTCCGAACTTGAGTGAAGTGACCGTCAAACTCCGACTCTTCGACAGCTGTGAAGAGTGGTTCGGCGAATTTGAGTGTCCCGTTCACCGCATCCATGATCGACTCGCTCCGAACGTCCTCGAGATCTGCTTCTCGCTTGTTCTCATCCGCTGGGTGATGGTCCCCGTCATCCTGGGGCGGTCCAGGCCCTTCACCGACGATAACGATCTCCGGGTCCGCATCCCCGTATGCGAATAACGGGCGGTGATCGAACGAGCTCGTTCGAGATCCTGCCTCGCCGTGATAGTCCTCACGCACTGACCAGTGTGCCGGACAACCTTCGCACCGACCAGCCCCACCGTTCGGCCGTGTCCAATTACTCCAGAGAACATAGTCGACTTCGGGAAGTGGCTTACTCATCCGACCGGTACTTTTGGGGGATTTCCACAAGAAACTGAGGGGGGTGGCCGGCGATTTACGCTTCGATCGACGGCGCTTTCGGCGCCTCACCGAGCTCCTCGACGAGAACATCGTCTTCTTTGACTGTCTCGTCGATCGTTCCAACCGGGTTGGCAGGGACGAGTACGAAACGATCAGCTTGGGGGATAGCACGGAGCGGCATGTCGAGCGACCACCGTAAACCACGGACAGCGGCCTTTGGGACCGAGACTGCGTACTGATCCTTTCGCGGGCCACTACTGTCTGGACTGTAAGCGTTCAGCGACCGCGTTGCGAGGTGGGGATCGTCGATGTCCCCGTCCAGGTTGAACGCGAGTCCGAGCGTCCCGTCGTCGACGATGAGCTCTACAGTCACCTCTTGCCGCGGCTCAAACCCGTATGCTCGAGCGTAGTCGAGCGGCACCTCGTACCGCAGTGACTCGATCAACTCTGAATCTCTGGAGCGTGAGGGCGTAAGGCCGCTTTCTGTGAATTTCTCGTCGAGGTCAGCGTGATCTGCTTGCGAGGAGACCACTCCACCGATCGGTGTCAGCGAAGGCCGGGTTGTGATGTCGATTGTGACCCGACCCGGGTCGATACCGTCCATATCACCACTGGTGATTTCATCCTCGATCTGTTCAATAGAGAACTCGTGTAATGGCTTGCCGTCGATATAGACCGAGAAGTAACTCAGGACCACCTCAGCGTTGTTTGCGAGGGACTTGAGCCCCGAGATCCTCGCCAGGGCTGACGGGACTCGGAGGGTGAAGTTGTCGTGTTCTTCGTTGTAGTGGACCTTTCGTCCGGCAATCTGGGACCCTTCGTGGAACTCCACGTGGAATCCCAGTCCGAGGTCATCTTCGTCCCAGTAGGGGTACATCACGGCAGCGTAGTCGTCGGAAAGGGCGACGAGATCTTCGACTTGGGTCGGCACCCCCATCTTGATATAGTCTTCACCGTAGACTGGCGTTTCGAAGTGGGGCGGTTCATCCCCGTCCGTGGCTGTCGGATCGATTATTGGCATGTCTATCTGACCATAGAGGGCCTTCACCAATAAGTCTTTCGGCAGTAATTGGGTTTTACCTAACCCCACCCTTCGAACGGGGTATCCTGGAGAAGAGATTTCACATCAATTCGACTTCTGCCCACTGACTCGGCGCACTGATGTAGAACGTCCCATTGATCTCGACCAGGTCACCTACTTCGAGGCTCCGCGTCTCGGCTTCGATGAATGCTTCGCTCTCCTTACCGCTCCCTCGGTTCCACTTGTGCCAGACCTCCGAGAGCCCACTCTGGACGCCGGCGTCCTCGTCAGCGCCTACTGTGACACTCTGAGTGCCGACTTCTTCGTAGAGGCGTTCGAACGTGGCTTCGGCGAGCTCGAACCCGTCAGTCTTCAGGCTCTTGTAGCCTTCTTCCCGAATGGCCATGCGGACTTCAAGAGCGATCTTGCCGTCCGTGTCCGACCGGTGATCGCCGCGGTGTAGCTGGTAGATCGTTGCCTCGTCCTTGGCTTCGGTCTGAAGTTGTTCCTTCATCGTAGTGACCTCCATCACATCTATACCATATAGCGGGTTAATAATAAGTGTTTCGGCAGTTCTTAGGTTTAGAGTTTTGGCGAATCCGGTCGACAAGCACCCACGCGGTTTTAAAACCCAAGCAGTCTGATCGTTTCATATGGTGGGTGACCCACTTTCCGCGGGGACAAGTGGTATCGTCCTTCAGGTAGCTGGCTTCCCGGTCGTCAAACTCGTCCTGATCGCTGCGGCGATCGCTGCGGCGATCGTAGTCCTCAAGGTGGTGATCGGATTTACAGCCCGGATCGTGTACGGGGCGGGAATGGCTCTAGCAGTGCTGGGTGCTCTGTGGGTCGTTTCCCCGGAAGCCTTCAACCGAGTGGTCGATACGGTTACCGGATTGCTTTGATTCTCATGATGGACGTCATCCTCACGATCTTGACGCTGGTTGTTGTGGTACTCCTCTTCGGTGGCCTATTCTTCTACCTCGAGTACCGGTACGATTCCCAGGGATCAGTACGCAATTGGTGGGTCTATCTTATCTGTCGACTCGCCCTCGCTTTTGCTGGCGGAGCCGTCGGCGCTTACGTGGTTGCCAGGGCAGGCCTAATCCAAGAGCACTACAGTTACTACCTCGTCGCAGGGGTCTTCTCGTTCCTCGTCGAGCTCGTCAGCAAGATACGATCTCTCCGAAATGACGACATCGAACCGCTGGCAGATTTCGAAGATGGATAACTTCTACCGTCTAAATCGTCTGGTTTAGGTCCTTATTCGATTAGCTCTCGCGTTTCTTGGTATAGCGATTGGTAAACCAGCGGGGACCTTGCCGCCTGGGACTGGTCCTTAAGCGACCGTCTCCTGATACGGACCGTTACCTTTCTCCCGAAGAGCGGTGTCGAGAAGGTTCTCTTCGGCGAGTTCGGTGAGCGGTTTGTTCAGCTGCGTGTCCCCCAACATGGTGACCGCCCACGTCTCTTGGCCGGCCGGGTTCGGCATTTCCGTCCACTCCGGCGACCATCGGCGATCTTCTCCGGCGCCGTCGGCCCATGGCCCCTCATCCGTCCCGTAGAGGAGCTTCTTGATGAGCTCGTTCTGTCCGTCAATATCCGTCCAGTAGTACCCATTCTTGTCGTGACCCGCTTCTTCGCGCTTCTCTTCTTCTCGAATATAGCAGTACTCGACGATGAAACCGCCGTCCGCATACGCGGATAGCATGGTTTCGTCCTCGCCCGGCTCACCATCTAGCCGGTAGAGAGTGATCGCGTTGTAGCCGCCCATGTCGACCATGCTCCGGATTCGATCGACGCCCTCCTCTTCGAAGTTACCGGTGTTCCCGAACGTCCGAACCAGGGTGATGACCGGCTCCAGGCTCTTCTCGTCGATCAGATGCCGGGCTAGCTGCGACGGAAGCCGCTCGCCCGAAAGGTCGTACCCGTACTCCGAAAGGAACGCACGTGGCGTGACGACCGCGTCCTCGTCCCATGACGGCTCTTCTCGAGGGAAATCGTCATCGTAGAACCGAAGCTGCTCTTTGAGAGACCGTTCGTCGTTTGAAACTCCGCCGGAATCGGAACCGCTCGTTGCCATACTTTCTCGACCTCCTACTTTGTCCATAAAGTGAGATAATAATAAGTTTTTCGGTAGTAATTAGGTTTAGAATCAGTCAATAACACTCGATAGGTTATCTTCTGAATATCGTTTTCCATTCAGCGGTTAGATGCCCGACTACCGGTATATTGTGGACTTTCCGCTAGTCGAAACTATTCGTCCAGACATCCGCTTGCTATCCTCAGTCTTCGTCGGAATCTTCGTCAGTCAGGTCTTCTCCCGGCTGAACAGGCTCCCAGAAATCATCCGGAGAGGGATGCCACATGTCGATCTCGCGAGCTCCGGGGCCGCCGATCACCTTCAGCGAAACCGTCCCCTCGGGCAGTTCCCGTCGGCTGTCCTTGTGGAGGTTCCAAGTCGTTTCGTTCGAGAATGTGACCAAGACCGCTTCGTCGGTACCGGCCTTGTCTTGGGCCTGCTTGATTTCGACCTGCGTGTTGCACGCCTCGCAGAACACGCCCTCGAACACGATATGGTGGAACTCCCGGCTGCCGCACACCGGGCACCACAGGAAGTCGAACAGGTCTTCGCTGTAGCGCTGGGTAACTTCGAGACTCGAACCGTCGGAAGTGTATTTGCTGGTCGCCATCGTGTACCTCCTGTTTGGTTCATGGAGTGGCTGTATAATAAACCTTTCGGTATCAAATAGGTTTAGAACTCAAGGGTGGGTATTTTGTGAGAGTGGTTAGAATAATAGGCTAAGAGAATGCTTCACCGGTGGTTTGACCGCTTTTGGATCCATAAGATGCCGATCGTGTTGTTTACCGGGGGAACCATACTGATAGTCATGGACTTGGCTACTCTGTTCTTCAGGTCGCTCCCTACTTTTCTTCAACCGCCCCTTGGTCTGGGTCTAGGGCTTGTGTATCTGGTTCTTGGCGCGATAGATGAGTGGGCGATCCAGCAACAGCAAGATCTACGGAAACGGGAGAATCAGCTAGAGGGCATCCCGTAGGTATCTCGACGTGCTCAGACTACTCGCTGTCGACGAATCGATTATCGAAGCCGAAAAGAATTGTCTCCCAGTCGACGACCTCCAGGCCGTTCCCGTCGACGGGGCGTAGATCGACGCCTCGCTTGTGGGGCCCGGACAGTCTGACTTTCTCTTCCCGTTCGGTGTCGTAGTGAATTCCGCGATCACCGTACCCGAACTTGTACTCTCGGATGAGCTCGAGTTCGCCGGCGAAGATTCTCTCTCGCGCTCTGCTTCCGAATAAGCCGCTCTCGGTTGCACTGGCAACTTCACCCTCTTTAGTCCGAATCCGGACCAATTCGGCATCGTGAAACCCGTTATCAGGGAGTTTCGTCACGATAAGGTAGTCGAATGGGCCATCATTGTCTTCGAACATCTGGCCGATCCGAAACTCGTGGTGATCGACTATCTCGATGTCGGTCAACTCGAAGAAATCGTAGACTGGAAAGCCGTCTTCGTTCGCCCCTTCACGTCGCCCCACGGTGACGTACTCTCCGGCGCTGCCGTCGTGGTACCTGATCTTGTATCGGCCTCCTTGGGGACCTTTCAGCTTGGCCCACGCACTCCCGAAATTACCTTCATGCAGGCCTTCCTGTCGCGTCACTTCGAGTGGCTGCACCCGATCGTTGAAGAGGATCCGGTCGCCCGTCCTGACTCGGTCGATAACCTCGAGCGCCTTCTTCTCGATCTCGCTCATGTCGCACTCGCTCGTATCGACGGTTGCAGTCATTTCATCCACCTACGTCAGTAAAAGAGTGCATATATATTAAGCCCTTCGGTAGTAATTAGGTTTGTGGTACCTGGGTACAGCTGTCTACACCGGGTTGTATTCGATCTCGTCAGTCCTGGTCCGGGTTGATCTCCCAACTTCGAACGCGCATCCGGAGGTCGGGCTCTGCGTGGACCGCTGCGCCGCCTTCCTCAGACGAGAAACCGATCATGACTTCGTCGGCGTCCATCATCCCCTCAGCCACTCCCTTCATCATCTGGGCGACGCTCGTCCGGGCGTCCGATTCTAGCTGATCGAGCTCGAGGATCGCGAAACTGTGTCCAGTATCGACGAGCACCCGCCGGAGTACTCTTCCACCGACGCGCCGGCGCTTTTCGATCTCTTTCTTGTCGACGCCCATCTCCAGGAGCGCCGACTTTACCAACTCCTCACTGTCCTCGACCGTCCTCGCGTCGACGGCGACGACGTCGCCGCCGAGACGATCTCGGAGGACCGCTTCACGATCTTCCGCCGTTCCACCGTACACCTCCACCCCGTACCCTCTGGCTCCGTGCTCGAATTGCCGTTCCCCCGTTTCGTCCAGATCTAGCGATGCCATGAGCCTAGTATCTCCCCGGGGTTTAGAAATATCCCCGCTCGTCGAACGTCCGTTCTCGGCGTTCGTCTAGTCGGCGTTCTGCGGCGGCCTCCGCTCGTGCGGTGGTCGCTTCTTGATCTTCGTCCCCTTTCTCAGACGGTGGTTCCTCGTTCCCCGGTGCTTGTGAGACGAAGTATTCGGCGCCCGCTTCGTCTTCCAGAGCCCCGGCGACCGCCTCGGCCTTCGCCTCCGAATCGAAGTACGTACCCACAACTTCGTTTCCGTCCTCCGCCCGCTTGATCCAGTAGCGTTGTGCCATCGATGGTGACCTCCGGTGTATCTAGACAATAGAGCGAGTTAATAATAAGACTTTCGGTAGTAATTGGGTTTTCACCTATGGCGAAGCAATCGCTTTCCGTCGGCTAGTGCCGGTGGACTTCAACCATACTGACGGCCAATACGCCGCCACCGGGCATATCGTTCTTCGGGATGTTCCGCTCCAGACGCTCCCCTACCGTCTCCACGTCTACCGAATTCGAGTAGTTGTGGCCGCACTTCTTGAAGCGCCATTCACCGTCCTCGACCCAGTAATAGCGCGTTGCACCGGGCGCTGGCGGCTGGATTCGGAGCGCTTGACCGTTTTCCAGGGTGGCTTCGTTAGCTTCCTCGAGAGAGTCGATCTGTGTCGCCATTTCAATCACCTCCTCGACTAGATTAAATAGTGGTATTATAATAAGTCTTTCGGTAGCAAATAGATTTGTACCGTGGTGGTCGATGAAGCTGTCGAATATTTTCATTGAACAATTCAGGGCCCGACTCCCGGAAAATTGGGGTTGAACGGAAGGAGAAAAATACTGAGATCGACCTCGGTTGATCGGTCACCGGTCGGGCTTTGCTTCGAGCGCTAGTGCCCGTAGTTGGGCGCTGTCTGGTGAACCGTATTTCCGGCCTTGTTGTCCCACGGGAAGAATGAGTCTCGTCGCGTGCCGTTGTCTTTGTCGCCATCTACGTAGGGGTAACTCCCTCGGAAAACGGGATCGCCGCCGCTGTCGCGGACCTGAAGCCGAAACTCATCGCCGTACTGTTCCGCAGTCGGTCGAACGGATTCGGACCCTTCCTCAACAGAGACGCGCTCACCTTTGACCATCCGGGCCTTGACCGTTTTCCCCGTCCCGCTGACCTCCGTGATCTGGGCGAGGTTGACATTCGTCTGGCCGTAGCCCCACGACGTGTAGATGAAGGTGCCTTCCCAAGCGTCCGAGACTGTCGCGCTGTCCCCGCTCGGATCGAAGTGCTGTTCCTCGGCCTGGCCACCGTCAGTCAGTGCCATTTTGCCGAAATCCTCGAGGGCGGTTTGTTCCATCGTTGTGACCTCCTGCGTATCTAGTCCATAGAGCGGGATTATAATAAATCTTTCGGCAGTAATTAGGTTTATACAACCCCTCCGCGGCCCCATCGAAGCCAGAAAAACAGGGGTTCTCGACCTCGATCGGGGGAGTCATTGTGGGGACTTCCCAGAAAGCCAGGGTTCGGGCGAAAGGCGATCAGGGAAGATCCTTCGTGTGCTCACAGTGGTAGTCCGTACAAGCGAGGAACTGCCCATATGGGCCATCCTGAAGGGTGAGGGCAGAACCACACTCATCGCACCACGGATCGCTGTCGTAGTCCCGCCAGCGGGCCATGAGGTCCGCCATCTTCTCGCGAAGGTTGCCTGCCCACGTCTTGAGTCGAAGTGTTTTCTCGCGGCCACCGATCGGTTCGTCGGCCTCTTGATGCCAGACGACACAACGGATGGCGTCGTTGCCACAATCACGGGCGGCACTGGCCCCTTCTTGGATCGTCGAAAACACCCGGATCGTGAGGTGATCGACAGGGAGCGGGATGTCGTACACGAGCTCGCTCGCGGCATCGTAATCCACTCGCTCGTATTCAGCCATCTCGCCGAGATTTTGCTCGAATTCCGCTTTCGAAATCCGGTGGTACTGTCGGCCCCTTGCCGTCGAAGTATCGTGTTCGGCCATCGTGCGACCTCCTGCTAGGACCATAGAGAGTTATTATAATAAAACTTTCGGTAGCAATTGGGTTTAGCTGGTCGGTGGACGGCCCCTTCTTCGGAATCTCAATCTCCAGGCGATGCGCAACCCTCAGTCTTCTCCGGCGTAGACGATCGTCTCTTCTCCGCACGCCACACACTCCAGAAGAACGGGCGTCTCGCCGTCTGATGGGTCGCCTTCTTCTTCGATGGTCTCGACGGCGTCCGGCCCGGCGAGTACCTCATTCGGCGTAAAGTGCTCGCCACACTCACACTCGGCCGGCCAATCGATCGAGCGGAGCGCGTCGATCGGCGGGAGGGGTGCGTACTGATTCGCGTTGGTATACTCGTGTTCACCGGGTTCCATCAAGCCCTGCGAAACCGCCGAATGGCGTTCCTGGACGGGGTTTTGCCACGAAATGTCGATTGCCCGGTACTCCACCGTGAAGCGGAGCCCGCAGTCCTCACACCTGACTGCGACCTCGTGATAGTCGAACGACTGGGGGACCTGTTCACCGGCGGGATCGAGCTCGCCGTTGCAGATCGGGCATCCGACATCGAGCGCTGTGTACGTTTGGACATCCTCGCCTTCTGACTGTCCGTCTTCAGTGTGTGTCTTGCTCATTCGTAGTGACCTCCTCACGCATCTAGCTCATGGAGCGTGTTAATAATAAGTATTTCGGTTGTAATTAGGTTTACAAGGGCGATCGTTCGAGCAACCGCGTGGCCGATCGCCGCTTACACCGTTTCGACGAGCGTCGTTTTCCAATTCTCCGACCGGCAGCAGGGCGTCAGTAAGCCGTCGTCGCTGTCGACCATCTGGGGGCCTTGCCGGGGAAGGTCCTCTTGAGAAACCGGAATGCGCGTCGTCTGACCGCAATCTGAACATTCCGCTGCGACGTCCACCTCGGCCTCGTAGCTGACCGCAAGTGTGTCCGTTGTGACGGCCTCGAGCTCGTCGAAGCGGCCGACGCCCATCTTGAAGTATACAGTCCCTTCGTCCGGGTCGTGCGAAATTCCGCGCGTCTCGGCGAAATCGGCGGACGGGTTACGCCGACTTTCGCCATTCAGGATGACGTCGTAGGGCTCCGCGAGCGACGAGCTCGCGTAGTTCTTTACATCCGGGTAGGGCCCTTTGGTGATCGTGATGTGCTTCAGCATCGTCCCCCACGACCGTTCGATCTTCACGGCGATCGTCTCGCCTTGATCGAGACTGTATAGGAGTTCGGCGATCTCCGCAGGTTCCGAAACCCATTCTGGTTCGTCCGTCCCGCCGACCTCGAGCGTGTTTAGGTCCATCGTTGGCGACCTCCTGTATAGTCCATAGAGCGGGATTATAATAAGTCTTTCGGTAGTGATTAGGTTTGTAATAGTGGCCAAAGCCCACGCTCGAGGTTTGCGATCACCGGCCAATCTCTCGGGATTACTGTCTACTCGTCCGTGATCGCCTTTCGGGCGAGTTCGACGAGTTTCTCTTTCGCGTCCTCGATACTCTCGAACTGTTCGGATTCGATGGTCGCCGCGTTCTCTGCGCTGAGCTTCACCCTGAAATGCCGGTTCTTAACCGCTACAGCGCTCGTCCCCGACGACTTCCGAATTGAGAGTCGCTTTCCGTTCTGATGTCGATACAAGACCTTGTACGTCCCGTTCGCCGTCGCTTCGAACCCAGCGATCTCTTGGGGGAGCTCGTGCGTTGTGTGGCTGCTGAGCATCGTTGGTTTCACGGTCCCATCATTCTCCTGCATGATCTCGACGGCCTCGTCGAACGCTTCTTCACGTTCTTGGGGCGGGCGACGGCGCAGCGCACCACGTAGGGGATCGTGCTCGATGACGTACCCGTCGTAATCCTCCGGACTCTCAACCGTGAGCGTCCCACTCTTGTCCTCTCGCTCCCATGTCGCTCGTTCTCGGCGGTCTCCGTCCGTCCCGCCGATCGTATGCTCTTCGAGCGTCCAGGGACCGGGCGGCGAACCGTTGAGCGGGTCGAACCGGTCACTGTCTTTCGGGTATGGACCTCCGCGTCCGTATAGTGAATCAGACTCCGCCTCAGCTTCGAGTTCACTTTGAGCCATCGTGACCTCCTACTCGGACTATAGAGGGATATTATAATAAGTCTTTCGGTAGTTTTTGGGTTTAATTATTATCTGAAAATGATATATTATCTATATTATGGATGTCATCTATCACGTATAATCTCCTTCTCAACCCTTCTATTGGTAGAGTTAACTTCTTTCTATTAATCCAGCGTCAAGATTCCCATCAAGGGAATATTTCGCAATGGGTTGGGAGAAAGTATCCGTTTGGCGTGCGATCGGCGTTTATCATTTCCACGATCGACTTCCTAAGTCTCGAGTACGTCGGTGTATTCAGTCATTTTTCCGCCATCTCTGGATAGAGATGACCAGGTCTAGGAGTACGACTCCCCCCAGGGCGATATATAGTACCATCGCGACAGCCCCGAGATCCTGGCCCCGCAGCCACTCCTCGCCGGCGAACAAGAGGACGAAAATCCCGATAGCAGCTACCCAGCTGGCCGAGTTGAGGGTCGATCGGTCGAGGCCGAAGAGCGTTTTGTCGGTCATGAGTGTGTGGGTCGCTCGCCGCTCGCCCAACCCCTTTCGGGGTGGTTCGGGGCGTCAGCCCCGAGCTATGCGAGCAGTGCCCGCCCGATCCGGAAGAGGGCGTATGCGGCCGCCGCGAGTTTCGCGGCCACCGTCGCCCACTCCCGCAACCAGTCGGGCGGTGGATTGAGTTGGGTCATCACGACCCATCATATTCTATGCACTCCTACCCCTTAAACATGTCGGAATATTGTCAGGTAATTATACTTCCAATAATCTTACCACTGACCGGAGTCAACATTGAAATGGATTGAGTTGGGTCATCACAGGGATCGCTCCTGTGCTTTTACTCAACTTCGAGCATCGAACAGCGACGCGTCAGCGTCCTCAAGATGGCGCCTCGGGCCTCTTCATTGCCCTCGAGTCCTTCGAATTATCCAGTTAATCGCTAACGTCTTCGACGTTGAGCGGGGCGTGGCAACACTCTGAACCGTATTCGTTCGGGTTCTTGGTGACCTTCGAGGCTCGGTGTCGTTCACCGACTTTCTGACCACATTCCGAACAAAAGAGGAGATAACTCGGATCACTCCACTGCGGGCCTTCTAGGGGCGCGTCGATCTCGCGGGCTCGCGCTTTGAAACCGTCTCGGTGGTTCGACGTCCCGAATTGCTGGTATTGCTCGACGTGGACGAGTTCATGGCGCAGCGCTCCGCGGCAGTCCTCGGGCCCGATACTCTCGGCATCGAAAGCGTTCCAGGTGAGTTTCACCCGCACGTTCCGGTGCTCTTCGATGTCGGAACCCTCCGGGATCGGCACGTGCTCACGGATCTTCCCCCAGTCGATCGGGACGCCAATCGTCGTCCTCACCGGCAAATCCAGGGATTTCATCGCGGCGATGCGGGCCTTACTTCGGTCGGTCGTATCGACCTGGAAGGTGACGCGCTCGAGATCTACGTCCATGTCGTGCTCGTCGACGACATCCCGAGCGTATGCCTGGGCCCAGGCACGTAGATCGTCGGACGTTTCGACTGTAGCAATCGAATGCTGGTTTCCGTCGCGATCGGTGACGGACTTAGCCCCCTCGAACGCGCCAAGACTCCGCTGTGATGTGGCCATCGTTGAGTGACCTCCGGTGTATCTAAACCATAGAGAGTGATTATAATAAAGGTTTCGGTAGTGGATAGGTTTGAGTTAGGGGCGAAGGATCACCTATTTGGAAGGAATCAAATGGGGAAGACGATCCATCTGTCAGCTTTCGACCGCGTCCTCGGGTAGTAGCAACTCCCCGCGAGTCCGTAGCTGGTTGAGTAGTTCGTCGGCCGCTTCGTTCGTCTGTTCGCCGATCGCTCTGGTCTCGAGACCAGGGCCAGGGACCCGACCGTCGCTCCCGACTAGTTCGACCGCTTCGGAAGCATGATGGTGAGCAAGCGCCAGTCGGCGGAACAAGCCGTCTCTCATGATTCGTTCGACGACTTGCCTGTTGTGGGCCGATACGCCGTGATACTCGGCGACTTGCTCCGCCTGCGACCGGATCACAGTCTCATTGTCGGCCATCGTTCCACCTCAGGCCCCCGCCCGCTTCCGGGCCATCTCGGCCGACCGGTCGGAAATTTCGTCCGGACCGTCGACGTTGTCCTTCTTGATCGTCCCGACCATGCCGAAGTCGTGTCCGCATTCGTCGCACCGGACGAACACTTTGGCAATAGTCGGTTCGTCCTTCGTCCCCTTGCAGAGGGCGTCAGCGCCGCATTTCTTGCACGTCGCGTCGGTCAGCATGATCATTCTCATTTGTAGTGACCTCCGGTGTATCTAAACCATAGAGCGGTATTATAATAAATGTTTCGGTAGTCATTGGGTTCGTTAAAGTGGCCCGGACTAGCTAGCTCGGCCGCTACTCGAGTTCGTAGCCGGCGTGTCTGAGAAGGGCCTTCAACTCAACCACCGACATGCTCCGCCGTCGTTCGTCGTTTTCCGGGGCTAGATCGGCGATCGCCGAAGCCCGGCCGTCCTTCTCCCCGATACGTTCGATCGACCATTCCCTCCCATCCGGGTGAACGACCGTATCGCTCTCGGTGGGCCAGGGAACACTCTCCTGCTCGCTGTCCTCGCCAGTAGCAAACTCCGGCATAGCCATCACTCCCGTTCCTCGCGCCGAACCTCGTTGAACGCCTTGTGGATCGGGTTGGTTGTCGCCTTGACTTCCTTCGGCGGGGTGTCCGTAACGCTCGCGGCTTCAGCAAGCCGGCGCAGGTGCTCGAGCGCGGCCTCGAACGTCTCGAAGTCTACCCCGACCGGTTCGTGCGTTTGCAGGTCCGAAACCACCGTGCCGTACTCCTCGCCCGTTCGGATGTTGTGGCCCGACCCCTCTTCTCGAGTTTCCACGCTCTTGGTGACGTCCCACCGGCCTTCCCCCTTCGTCGTGATCGCGTACTTCTCCCGGATCGCCGGCAGGACCATGTCGTCCGTGGGGGTGTAATCCCGCTTGAAAACCACCGTGCTGTTGTTCGGACAGTCCCATACCTCGAACTCGCCGATCTCCTGGGGGACCTCTCGCGTTTCGTCGAACCCGTGGCCTACTGTCGCCGTGATCGTATCCTCGGCACTTTCCTCGCCGGTGGGTGTCTCACTGACTGCCATCGTTGGTGACCTCCGGTGTATCTAATCTATAGAGCTCGATTATAATAAGTGTTTCGGTAGTGATTGGGTTTAGGACTTATCTAAAATAGATCTGTCCTAGAAATCCGCGCTATTAGATACCTGCTGGTTGGGTGGCCCGTTGGTATTTCACCAGAAACCCGGTGTCCTGCCGTCACAATTGCGCTTTTCGAAAGCCCATTTCGAGCTCGTGGTAGCTGATAGCGGCGTCACGAACCGAGAAGAGGGCGGATTACCGTTCAATCGTGATGCTCGAGACACTACCCACAAACGGGTGGTGACCGCCCGTGAACAGGCCGACGTCCCCAAACTCGTCGTGCTTGACACGCATCGTCTGGCCGTCGTCCCGCTCGAAAACGATCGCGGGGGAGTTCCGGCGCGAGGGCGCTCGCCAGATGGTTCCCTCTTTCGAGTTCATCCCGTTGCCGTTCTTCTGGAGGTATTCGACGGTGATCCGGTCGCCTTCCTCCACGGTTTCGGCGGCTTCCCGAAGGCCCGTCTCCGCGTCGTCGATCTCGTCGATCTCCGCGGCGACAGTGGCGCCGTGTTTGTCGGCGACTTCCTGGAGGTGGTCCAGGGCGTCCGCGTCGACGATCCACTCCTCGCGACGCTCGTTCCACTTGTGGTGGGTCTGGTCCCAGTCGAGTTCGTCCTTGACGCCCTTCTCGATCAGCACATCGTAGGTGTCGCCGGCGAGGACCGCGCGCTGATCGCCGTACCGGTTCTCGAACGTCTCCTCGACCCACACGTCCGGCACAACGGTCTCCTGGGCCTCGAATTCGAACGTCACGCTTTCAGCACTTGCCCCTTCGCCGGTCTCGCCGTCGTCAGCAGTTGTTGACATCTTTCGTGACCTCCTACTTAGTTCATAGAGTGATATAATAATAATAAAGGTTTCGGTAGCAATTAGGTTTAACGAGGGCAGTATTATATATTAACTGATAGTAGTTAGACAGTCTACTCGGAACGTTGTAGAAGTCTATTGATTAGGATATCGGGGAATTAGGCTCTCTTTCCCCAGATTTGGCCCCGACTTCCGGATTCTTGCTTTGGTCTGTGGCTTCGAGAAAAAGACATCTGGCGTCCGTGCCCGGGGTTTTGTCCTACTGTTCCGGGGGGACCGCGCGGACTTGGGCGTCGGGGCCGTTCTCGCCCATCGGCTCGTCAATCGTTTCGAGTCGCCAGTCCCACGCTTCCAGCGTTTCCTGGACCATGTCGGTCCTCGATCGGACGCCGGCCGGCGTCTCCTCGGGAATGTCGACGTAAAGCGTCTCGTCGGCGTCGTCACTGTGTTGGACCATGCTGACGCCCGGGGCTATCTCGGCCTTTTCCGGCGTCTCACCGGGGCCGAGCTCGATTCGAACGCGAGTGTGGGTGTATGCCTCGTCGAGGATCTTCGCGACGGCCTCGACCCTGTCCACCTCGTCCTCGAGGTTGTCGACCGTCACCAGGTCGCGCTCCGTTCGACCTCGAAGGGCTTTCCGGGCGAGAGTGTCCAGCGTGTCCAGGCCACAGATAGCGCACGGGCCCCCACCGTTGCCGTGACGGAACTGAGAATCCTCGACCGTCCGTAGGTTCGACGTCGACAGATTCGCATCGTTCGCGCACCCTTTGCACACGTAAGCGTCCTTTCGAGAGTTCTCGAATCCAGTTGTAGCCATCGTGTGACCTCCTGTATGAACCATAGAGCGATACCATAATAAGTGCTTCGGTAGTAACTGGGTTTGGTATAGATATAAAGCATGTACGTTATAGGATGTATAGGAAGCATAGGATAGAATTACCTTCTATGCTGTAGAGGCAGTATAAGATGTATCGGACCACTCTACATTATAGGTTTTATAGAACAGATTGGATTTACCGGATGTATCCGAAAGATGTGCGTGCTATATTTCATCTACTGTATCTAAGTCGTATATAGCCCAATCTGACGACTCACGCCGGGATTGCTGCCAAGATTCACCACGGCATTCTCGAGAGTCTAGCCACGGCCACGAGCTCGCGATCGCTGGCGGGGATAGCTTCGACCGACCCACCGGTCACTCCCGGGCCCGTTCGCTTTTCCAGTTCTGCACGACTGCACGGGCGATTTTCGGGCGGGGCATCCCACAACTCCGGAGGGTGCTCTTCAGACTGTCCCGAACCGCTTCGATACGGCGCTCTTCGGCGATACTGGTTTTCGTGATCTCGTCGAAAACCCGGTCGACCACTCGCCGGGCCGCTTCCCTTGTCACCTCCCCTTCGTTCACGTCCCGAACGAAGTCATGGCTGTAGGCCTTGCCGGCGTACACTTGGAGGGCCATCTGGACGCCCTGGACGTCCCACTCTTCCAGGAAGTCCATCAGGCGATCGTAGTCGTCGTTAGCCATCGATTCACGCCCGTACTTGGGTTCGAGGTACCGCTCTTTGGCCACCTCGAAGAGTTTCATCCGAACGTATGCTTCCTTCACACGTTCGGCCGGCATCTCCTCGACGGCGTCGTCGTCCGAAAGGATGTCAGTGAGCGTTTCGTCCGGCCCGGGGGTGTAACATCGGTCGTTCATCGTAGCGACCTCCTAAGGCATCTAGTCCATAGAGCGGGTTAATAATAAATGTTTCGGTAGTAATTGGGTTTGAATTGCTGATCGATTCCTCGGTTTGACGCCTTCGTGCTACTCCCGCGAAAATTCGCCGGCGGTTCGCGTTCTATGCTTGCGTTCTCGAGGTTTTTCAGGTCCAGCGTCCCTTTTGGATCTGGTCGTTCGTGATCAGAACGATCCCGGCCAGGATCAGTGCTGACGTGCTCGTCCCGCTGGCGATAACGGCTGTTCCGAGGGCTGCGATCCCCAGCTGAAAATTCGATCGTTCGGCAGCCCAAGACGTCGACGTGTCGAGTGCTTTCTTCACTTCCGCGTGGAAAACCTTCGCCTTACCTACTATCGCGTTTTTCAATTCAGTTCTCGCACCGGCCGCAACTGCGTTTTCTGGCATTCGTAGCGACCTCCAATTGTCTTGTAGAGTGTCATATTAATATATCTTTCGGTAGCTAATAGGTTTGGATTGACTCTATCAAAGAGCGCTGCTGAATGTAGCTTGATCTTATTTCTGATTTGGCTATTAGAAGTCCCACCGAGGGAATATTGTCGGGTTTCAGGATGCGGAATGAAGAAGGGATCAGAGCTCGGTTGGCTTCGATTTTGAAGCCTGGCGGCGTCAGAAGAAATCAGAAGGGGGTTAGCTGTCCGCAACCCCGTAGATCTCTGCCACCCGCTTGTTCCCCTCGAGAATTCGCTGGACCTGAATGTCACTGAGAATCCCGCCTTTGGCTTTTGCAGCGACGATCCGCACGGCGACGTCGTCGAGTTCCTCCCGCTGTTCATCGTCAACCCCGACCGAGGCCATGATCATGCTGCCGAACGACTGGCGCGGTCGTTCGAATTGGCTGATCGACTCTCGAAGGTACTTCTCCGGGGCACCGGTCTTGACGTGATCGCGGTCCATCATACCGCAGCCCTGCTTCTTGGGTCGCTGGAGACGGAGGAACCAGTTTTTCGCTGTTTCGTCCTCCAAGTTCTCGAAAATCGGCTTTCCGTGCTCTTCCCAGTTCTCGCGCTGCTTCGGAGTGAAGTCCTCCTTCAGTTCCTCGATGTCGGGCTCTTCGAGTTCTTCCGGCCGGACGCATGTGGTAACGCTCATCTGTAGTGACCTCCTTACGCATCTAGTTCATAGAGTGGGGATATAATAAGTGTTTCGGTAGCGATTGGGTTTAGAATTGGTGTGATAAGGTTACTGTAGGTAAGGGCTCTCTGGCATCTCAATCCGAGAAATCATCTAATTCTTCTCTATGTAAAACCCAATTGCTACCGAAACCTTTATTATTAACCCGCTCTATGGACTAGATGCCTTAGGAGGTCACTCAAAGATGGCAACTCACGGCTACGGTTACGGAATGACGTACAGTCAGAAGTTCAAGATCACGTTCGCCTTCATGCTGATCCTGGTCGGCTACGCGGTCCCGCTGCTGCACCTTTGGCTCTGAGGGGATTCCTCGCCAGGGCGCACTGCGCACCCCTTGGCGCGATCCCTGGCCAGTTAATCGACAGTACCGGCCACACGTTGACCGCGTCTCCTGACGTCGTCTGGGCCCCGTCGCCGTACTCGAGCTCGTTCTCCCCTCCCTTCGGCCCTTCGCCCGTCCAAAATTGCCGATCGTTCGAACGGCCCACTAGATTGTTCGAGGTTGCCGTTCTCTACATACGGCCAGGGTTGAATTCCGCGTCCGTGACGGCCATCCCTGCGTCCGTAGGTAGAAAAACGGCGCTTCTCTCTTTCTGGGCGGTCTTGACCTTCTCGGGCTTGATTGTGATCTGATTTGCTTTGGCTCTCTCTACTGAATCTTTATTTCTAAGAAGTTCTTCGGTGGTGGCCTGGTTTTGAATATATCTCTATGCTCTCTGTCTTCTAATTCCGGTAGTTAACCGCTCTCCTCTCTATTCTATACTATATCTAAAACTGTCATATCCGGTAGATGGCCTCACTTCCGGATTATTACGCAATTTGAGATTATGGAATAAGCTATCGTCCGGTGGACTACGTCGAGATCTCGAGCAAACGGTAGGGGAAAGAGCGGCCGGCTTCCCTACGCGTCGATAATCTCGCGGTCAAGTGCGTCCGGGTAGTGGCCTGGCGTGATATCGCCGGCGTCGTTGTCCCAGAAGTGGGGTTCGATCCCGGTGTCTTCGGCGATCGTCTCCAGGTACGGCTCTGCTTCGGACAGGGTTAGCTGCCGGCGATTACCCGGATCGCACGCCAGCCACACACCGAAACTCTCGTCAGACTGGGCCCGGACTCCAGCCCAGTGCTCCCCTTCGACACTCTTGGTGTCGGAAATGTAGGTGATCATCTGGGCCATGATCTCGGCGTCGTACTCGTCGCTCATGCTGAACCGGAGGACCTCAGTCTTCCCCAGTTCGTCCACGAGAGTCTCCTGGAGATCTCGGCGAAACTGCCGAGTTTCGATCGCCGAGAACTTCGTCGTGTCTCGAACGATCGACAGAGCGACGTCGTCCGTAGGATTTGAGATAACTTGCCAGTTCCCCCGGTTGTCGATCCCATCGTGGTAGCCGTTCAGCTGGCGCACACTCCGCCGGGAGAGCTCATCCGCACCGATCACGTTGACGACCGTCCAGGAGGTGTCCTGAGTGAGATTGAACACGGTTTGGTGAGATTTGCCGTTCGTTTGGCTGGTACGCGTTCGGTTCCCCCCGTGACTCTCGCGTTCACCGGGGGGGACAGTGCCGGTTGTTCTTGCGCTCATATCTAGGGTCGCCATTCGGCCCTAATAAACCCACGCTGTCAAATTGACATGACTGGAATCGGAGAAAACCGCCAGAAGAGCGTCCGAAAGGCCTGATTCACTCGGCGTTTCGGTTCTTCCACGCCTCGTGGGCCGTATTCGTTCGAGTGATCTTGCCCTCGCGTTCCTTCTCCCGGATATCCTCGACATCGACCTCTTCATCGGGTTCGTCGTTGTCGGTCCCGTAGGAGACAGTCACGCTCACGCTGCCGTCTTCCATGACCCGCACTTCCGTCACTTCGAATTCCCGGTGGGCCGGTTTGGGAACCTCGGCGTCGTCGGCGAACTCCCACGTCGATCCACCTTCGATGACTGCCAGGTTCTCTTCCTCGCTTTCCATCTCTCCACCGGTGGCGGTAGTGACTGACATCCGTAGTGACCTCCTTCGCATTTCATTCATAGAGTGCTATTCTAAAAAGTCTTTCGGTAGTGGTTAGGTTTGGTATGTATATAGTATAGATGACGCATCGACCTTAGATAACAGATATACACGCCCAATTTTATCGATGTTCGATGCTGCCTCGCTATCGTCCGAAACCTCTGCCCGCTCTCACAGCCGCGCATCCTGCCGAGAAATCGATCCGGGGGTTAGACGTGTATCCCGGCGTCTTTACGACTCGGCACGATCTGCGCGCTGTTCTTGCCCCTCCTCGGCCCTGTTGTCGCGCACCCGTTCCTCGCCGACGCTCGCATCGGGGAGTGCCGCCGCTACACGCTCCTCGACGTCGGCGTACACCCGGCGCATCTCGTCGGCCTCTTGGACCCTCGGCTTGATCGATTCTCGCCAGCCCCGCTCGGTCCCGACCATCTGCCCACTGCCCGCGACGACCGCGTCGGGGCCCCGCTCCAACACGTTCGGCGACAAGAGACTCACCGTGAGCAAACGTAACGGGGAATCACCGGTCACCTCGACCGCACGCTTCGACTCCCGGGCGAGCATCTCCAGGTCCTCGAGGAGCTCGTCGATCAACACGCCTCGGCCATCGTTGAAGTACTGGTTACAGTACACCGCTGCATACGGGTACCCAAGCTGGTCGATCGTCCGGTAGCACAGTTCTCGCTCCGCCGGCGTCGTCGTTTTCACGAACGGGATCACCCGCGTCTCGAGGCCGTGATCGGCAATATGATTCGCCACGGTGACCGTCCCGGTCATGCACTCCTTGGTCTTCTCGTAGCGTTTTGCGTCGTCGAAGTCCCGATAGTCCGACCGATCGGCCGGGATATGGAAATCCGGCTCAAATTCCCGTACAATGTCGATCTCGCCGCGTCGATGCCCATTGTCCTCCAGTGGGATCGGCGCGTTCCGATTATCGATCACGTTCGTCGACGTGATCACAGTCGTTTCCTCGGGGAACCAACTCTCTGCCGTCTCCCCACGCTTCAATAGCCGGTTTGCGTGGTGGTACTTCATGATCGCATACCGCGGCTTCACGGCTTCGAGGAAGTCGTGATGCCCCCGCCCTGCCTCCACCAGAGCAACCGCACCCTCCGGATACTCGCTCATCGTCCGTCCGTATGGGGGCCGAACAATTAGTAGTACTCCACGGCCCCCATCTCTCGGGCCGACATCACGGCATTCCGTCGCCCTCGCCACCGACCGTTTCGTTGAAGTGGTCGATCGTCGCGTCTATCAGGTCGTCTATCGTGCTATCGTAGTCACTTGCTGCGTCTCGGGCGGCACTTTGAGTCACCGCCCAGAGCACCGACCGCGTGGCACGTCGGTACTGTTCATCACCACTACTGGCCTCGTCACCGCCTTCACTCTCACTTGTCTCTCCGTCTGGCTCCTCGTCCGTCTCCTCGTCCGTCTCCTCGTCGACATCGCTGTGCTCGTCGTCGACGCTCTCAACATCCGTATCTGTGACCGGTTCGATCTCACCGCCAGCCCCGCCGGCCGCTTGCCCGCTGCTGGCATCCGCGGCTTCGATCTCTCCACCGGGTCCCTCACCGTCTTCGGCCGCCTCGATGGGGCCTTGGTCTTCGATCGCCTGGATCGTCTGCTGGGCGTCGTCGTAGGCGTCACTGTCACCGGCGTCCTCGACGTCGTCGTCTTCACCACGGCCAGGCTTCCGTGATCCCTTCCCCCGCGTCCGTGCCGATCCACTGTCGTCGCTACTCATTCACCCTTCCCTCCGACCTCCGTACTAGTCGCTGACTCTCCGCCGCTCTCCGTACTACCCACGCCTTCTGACTCCGCCGGCGATCTCTCCGTACTCGCTGACGCACTGGCTTCCTCACGTTCGGTACGGGGCACAGACAGCGCCTTCGCTACGCGCTCCTCGACGTCACCGTAGATCCGCCGCATCTCCGCGGGCTCTTGCTTCATCGGCACTACCTTCTCCCGCCACCCTCGGCGCTGGCCCACCCACAAACCACTCGCGGCCTCGACGTTCTCCGGGAACCGCTCAAGCACCTGGGGGGACAGACAGTTCAACACCATCAACCGGAGGGGGCCGTCGACGCTCTCGACCATCTCCGCGCTCTCCTCGGCGATCAATTCCAGGTCCTCGACGAGCTCGCCGATCCCTATCCCCGTCCCATCGTTGAAATACCCGTTCGCGTAGAGTGCCGCGTACTCAAGACCCAACTGTTCCATCGTCCGGTAGCAGAGCCACCGCTCTTTCGGCGTCACCCCCTTCACGAACGGAACGATCTGCGTATCCCACCCACCGTCTGCGATATGATTCGCCAGCGTCACCGTCCCGGTCATGCACTCCCGGACATGCTCGTACCGTTCCGCATCCTCGAGGTCCTGGTAGTCCGACCGATCGGCCGGGATGTGAAAGTCCGGCCCGAACTCTCGTACGATATCAGCCTCTCCGCGCTTGTGCCCGTTCCCCTCGATCGGGAGCGCCGCGTTCTGATCGTCGCGAATCGCCGTCGACGTGATCACAGTCGTCCCCTCGGGGAACCAACTTTCCGCTGTCTCCTCCTGCTTCAAGAGTCGCCGAGCGTACTGAATCTTCAACAGCGCGTAGTCTGGTTCGACGCTTTCCAGGAAAGTCCTGTGAGCTACCCCCGTTTCCACCTGTGCTATCGCGCCTTTCGGAAAGCGAGATGTAGATCGCGACATCGGTTTCTCTGTCTCACTCTCCCTTTGACGCTCTTCCCCAAAAAAGTACGTAGACGCGATATACTTGTCCGACTGGGGGATTGTTGCGCTTGTAGATGGGAGAAAGAAGGTGGGCGACCGCGCCGCCGCCGAGAGAGCGCTTCGTCCGGGGGCGAAGTCAGGCTCGAGACACAGCTGGGGGGCCACCCGGCGAAAAGCTAGAGTCCCGAGACGCGCGCTTGCAGTCTCGGGGATGCGGTAAGCTCTAATGGCCCTGAATCTACTGGCCTCTGGCCTTCGGCTTTTGCTCTGGGTTCTGCCCCCTGGCTTTCTGCTATATCTTTCTGTGCTTCTCCTGAGGACACAATGCCCTAGCTGTTGCCACTGACCACGCTGAAAACCGCCTAGCCTGGATACACTGCTACCGCGATGCCGCTGACCACCGTGGAGATATGCCTAGCCTGGAGACACCGCTGTACCGATGACGCTGTCCTAGTGAAGAGTTCGCTGTCTCGCTGGTCTGCTACGCTGATGCCGCTGGTGTCCTCGAGGATCTGTTGATTGCTGTCCTGCCTGTACCCCTGTGACTGTCACTGTCGAAGAAACGCTGACCCCCCCGGCTCTGGCTATACCGATGCCGCTGACCACCGTGGAGATTTGCCTAGCCTGGAGACACTGCTATACTGATGCCGCTGTCCACGCTGTAGTAACTCCTAGCTTGCTGACATAGTGTTCAGGGTGCCACCTCCCTGGATCCTCGAGATCTCATTGACCCCCTGGCTCTGGCTATACCGATGCCACTGTCCACGCTGTAGAAAGACCTGGACCCCCTAGTCTGCTAAGTCGATGCAGCTGTTGTCTGTCTTTCACTATTGCCCCTCTGGCTTGGTGTGCTACTGCCACTGACCCCAGTTTCAGGAAACTGGTAGTTAATCCTGGATTGCGCTGCTGGCCACCCCCTCTCCTGGCAGTGCTTCTCACCTGCCTCCCAGGGTAGACCTAGCTGAATATTCCCTTTGCTGGTGACCGCTGTCTACACCGCTGGTGGATCCCCATTGAGCTCGAGATCTGTGTCTCTCACCCTGTATCAGAAACCTGGGACTTTTTCCCTCTCCTGTTACTGCTGTCCTGGCTGAGATTGTTATCTCCTGATGGCCCCCACTGAGGACTATGACCTGCTGGACTTCTCTCTTCTTATCACCATGTTTACTATGCCTTCGCTACTAGCTCTCTGTGAAGTATATACCTCTGTGAGGTGCTTGCGCTGCTAGCGCTGACTTTCTTTGATTACCTCTTTACCCTGTTAAGGGGGGTGGCTCTACCCTTATTTCCTGACGATAGGTTCCAGGGGTTGGAAATATACCCCGGTTCTAACGGTAATAATCTCCGTTGGAATATACACGGGTATAATTTCTTGCGGTTTCATTTGCGGTATGAAAAAATAACCATTATAGAAACAATAGGGTTATAATAACCGTAATAATTTACACCTGTTGAAATTCTAACGGTAATAGTTACCGTCAAAATATACAGGGGTAGAAATAATAACCCTCAATATCACCATTAGAATGGCTGCGGGTATAAACCTCCAACGGTTATTATAACGGTAGTTTTTTACCACCCTACGAATATTATACGGGTGGTGAACAGTAGATGGCTCGGAAGCCGAAGAGCGCCCTTTCGCCCGAAGATGTAAAGTTCCTTAAGATAGTGAGGGAGATCAACGAAAACCCAGATCAGTACCCGAATACAGATGTTTCGGAGGTGCCGGCGAATACACGGAACATAAATCAGGAATCTGATCTATCTTCGAGTCAGGTGACCTATCGAATCCGCCCAGACTCGAGGGGATTCGAGGAGATGGGGTACGTTGAGCTCCATGATGCGCGGCCGGGTCTGGAGGGTGAGTCCCCCCGTTCAGTCGAGGTCACTGACGAGGGGCTCCGGGCTATTCAAAAATGGGAGGATAGTTATACTTCCATCGAGATAGGTGGCTCGGATACCAAGCCCCAATCGGAATTCGATTTCGATCTTGAGGGTGGTGAGACGGGAGAACTAGAGGATGCGCTTGCGGACATTCAGAATCAGATCGAACACTTGTCCACCCGGGTTGATCACGTCGAGACCGGTGATGACATTCCTGGTGAAGTGTCTAATCGCTTAGATAGTATTGAGGCTGATGTGGATCGGATCCAAGATGCCATCCAGGGGGAATACGGTGCTGTCGATGATGTCCGTGCTGAACGACTCTCTCAGACCATCGATCTCGTGATCCTGTATCACAACATCTTCCAGGATGTCTTCGGCATCCCGATGGAGGAGATCAGTGAAGAGGTCTCGTTCGAGGAAGCGAAGGCGAGGGTTCGGGATCATCTCGGTATCGAGGAAAGTGACTTCGACCCGATCGAAGAGAGCGAGTCTTCCCCGATGGATCTCGACGACGAATGATCAGTCGGCTTCCACGGTGAAGATCACCGGGAGTGAGAAACATAATCCCGGTCCTTCCAATCTGAGCTTTCTGATTACCTTTCGAAGAAGTCGTCCTCGTTCGTTGGACTGCTCGTCGCTGGGAAGACGTCTCCTCCTGAGTCGGTTTTTTCTTCGTCAGTAGTCTCTTCTTCCGCTTCATCTGTGCCGTCTTCTTCTGAATCAGAAGACTCCGAAGCTTCCGTAGTGTCTTCTTTCTCTCCTTCCACCGGGTAGATTGTAGCTGCGACGGCACAGTCTTGGCATTCGACGATGGAGGCGTCGACGAGATCGGTCACGATAGGGGGTGAGGTGGAGGTCTTCAGCACGCCCTTCTCGGCGAGAGCGGCGGCCACTGAGGGGAAGTTTTCGAGACCGCCAGCTGGCCCAGCGAATGGTAAGTCGGATATCTCGAGATGCGTGCTTCCACACTCGGGGCACACGTCAGGCAGTTCGTCGAGTGTCTCCACCTCAGGGAAGAGGTACTCTGCACCGCCAGTATCGCTTTCCTCATCATCGGGCTCGATATCGAATTCCTCGATGTACTCTTCCTCTTCGACCACGGTGTTGACCCGATGAGCGAGGGTGTTCCCTTGGGTTTCGGCTATAGAAAGGTGGTTTTCCAAAACGCCCTGGTCGATGTCGGGGATGGCATCCACTTGCTCTACTTCTTCTGGGGCGATCTCTTCCTCTTTGATGAGGCCGTGTTCGGGAACGTCGATCCCGAAGGCATCGTAGATGGGGATGACATCGCCCTGGTCGTAGATGAGTGGCTGGTCGTGTTTGGGGTTGTCCGCGTCCGGGATGACGATGATGATGTAGTCGTCTTCCGTGGGTTTCTCGGGGAATTCTTCTTGCGGAAGGAACGGCGCTTTGAATGTCTCCCAATCCTCTTCGAGCTCGTCGCTGGTGGCGTATTCCAGCGTCTCCCCACCCTTTTCGACGATGTACCGGTCTTCACTCTGATCGTAGTGATAGTAGGCCGGAACGGCCGTAGTATCGCCTTCGATCACGTCCTCGACGCTGTCGAATTTGGCGAATACCTCGCCGCCGGTCTTCGCGACGATCCCATCGTCCGTCTCTTCCCAGGTCGTGTCTGACCGCCCTTCGGTGGCTTCCCGGACGGCTGTGTGTTCTTCGTCGAGACGGTACTGGGATTTCTGGTTGTAGAACGTCCGGTGGCCATCCTCGTCAGCTGATTTGGCCAGAATCAGATTCTCGTTGCCGTAGAGCGTCTCATGTTTCCGCTCCTGCGCGTTGTACGTCGTATCGTGAAGAACCCGATCGATGAACGCTGCCCACTCGACCGTAGGGTCTTCGTGGGTACCCTTACTGTCGTCGTCGTGGTAGGCGTCTTTCGTAACGTAGGCGGCGAAGTGGCCTTTGTCAATCGCTTTCCGGAAGTTCGTGAGGCATTGTGCCGGCTTGAATAGGGTCGATGACTCGGCTTCGATGCTGACGTCTTTCCCTTCGCTGATCTTAGCGATGTGGGGGTAATCCTCTTTGAGCGTTTCCATCCGCTCTTCGAGGGCTTCCTGGATCTGCGAGGGCTTCTTGCCTTTCGTGTCGATGTTGGTGGGATCGAACGGCGTTTCGGCCAGCCCGTCCGGCAGTTCTATACCTTCCTGCGTCGGCAGTGACGCCTGATAGCCTAACCGAGTGAAGAGTTTGAACGACTCTCGAAGCAGCCGACGGTGGCCGACGTCTCCCCCGGTGATGTCGGCCCCTGTTGACCCAAAGACGCGACTCCGACCTTTGCCGGTGAGGGCAAACGTGGGTTCGTTACTCTTCTGGTCGAGCTCAATGAATTCCGACAGTCCTTCGGCAAGGTCGGCCAGCCGCTCTTCGTGACCAAAGTCGAGTCTTCGCTCTTCTATCTCCGCTTTCACTTTCTTCGTCTCGACGGGTTCGCCGGTATCGAGACCAGCCTTCACACGAGCGGCGTAGGTACACTCAAGGAGACGCTGCTCTTCCTGCTCTCTGAGCGCCATCTCATCGTCTTCGTCTCCGTCTTGTGGTGTGCTCGGCGACGGTGCTTGGCCTCTAGCTTCGTCAACGGAAGTGTCGCCTTCGAGGACCTGCTTGTGGCGATCAACGGCCATCGCTTTTCGGGCTTCAACCTCTGCTGGCGGTATCTCCGAGTCTTGTTTCGCCAGGAGGATCTCTTCACCAACACCGAGCTCGGCGTTTCCTCTACCCTTGTGGAACTGGAGCCGTCGCTTTCGCTCAGAGGGGGTCATCTTCTCACGGCCGTACTCCTCGAGACTGTTTTCGATCACTTGGTCGGCTTCTTCGGTCGTCCGTAAGGGTGGGAATGGGGGGTGGATATAGACCTTGAACGGTGCGGTGAGCTCACCAGTGTCGGGGTTGGTCAGTCGGAGCCAGATATGGAATCGAGATTCGTTGAGCAGCGATTGGGAGTTCAGATCAAGCTGTGGAGCTATTTTCTTGGCTTCTTCTTCTGACCCCGCGTTGAACGACATGAAGGTATCACAGTTGACTCGAATCCCTTTCACTACTCCTTCTGGCAATTGGGAGAGGTACTGGGTAGCGAGGTTGATGGAAAGCCTGAGGCTTCGTGCTGCGGCCAGCATCTTTGGGAACGTCTCGTCGGCCATCGCGACGTGGTGGGCCTCGTCGACGAACAGGTAGAACGGCGATCGCTCGTGCTCGGCCATCTCCGCTCGCGACCGGATCGTCGCCCAGATCCGACGCACGACGGCCATCCCGAGCATCTTCTTCAGGTCGTCCGGCTGGCCCCCCATCCGGACAATGATGATCTTCCCCTCTTCGACGGCCTGCGGGATGTTCACCTCACCTTTCCGGAAGCAGATCATCCGGCGGGCGGCCGGCGACTCGATCCAGGGCTGCATCCGACCGAGGATCGGCTCGAGTTTGTCGTCCTCCATCTCGGCGATCTCCTCGGTGTAGTCCTCGATGAAGTCGATCCCGGCCGCCTTGACCATCGCTGCGAATTCGTGCCGGGAGCGGGGGTCCATCAGGACGTAGTAGAGGTCTGCCAGGTTCAGGTCCGGACGGTCGGGGAACTTCCGGTTGTAGGTGTTCATCGCCCGGATGATGTTCCCGGCGATACGGTCCATCCGGGGTCCCCAGTATTTCCCGGCGCCGAGCATCTTCTTGAGGTCGTCGACGAGAGCCGATACTGCGGTCTCGATCTGAGGGTGGTCTGGGGGGAGACCGACGTTGATGAAGTTGAATCCGGAGACAGTCCCCGATGAGCTCCCTGGCTCGATCCAGATGATGTCGTCTTTCCGATCTTCGGGGACTATCTCTGCAATCCGGCGGGAGTCGTCACCCTTCGGGTCGATGAAGCAGACTCCTTGACCGGCCTCAATCAGCTGCTTGATGTTGTTCGTGAACAGTGTCGACTTCCCGTACCCGGTCACCCCGAGTGTAGCCGAATGTCGGTAGAGGGTCTGCTTGGGAATCGTGGCGTCGTTACCACGCTTAACCCCGGTGCCAAGGAATAATGGTGGGTCAAAACCTTCAACCTCTCTCGATCTCCGCGGGAGGCTTTGTAGCTGCGCCCGTGCTCGAGGACCAGCGTATATTTCCCGGCCGTCATCATCCATTTCTTCCGGATCGACGTCTTCTCGAACCCCTATAGATTGAACCGCTCGGCCGTGCCTCTTGGCTATATCTTCTTCTTTGAAGGCAAAGTTAAACTCCTCGTCATGCTCTATCACAGAGAGGATCGTAGCGAAACTCTCGCGCAGTTCCTCGGCGTCCGCGTTTGAGAGGGTCGCATTGTCAGACTGCTCAAAAGCTCTTTGAAGGTTTTCCAAGCTCTTACCCATCTCCTCAGTTGACGGGTCTTCTCCTGGGGGTACCCATAATACAGTCTCTTCGACCTTTTCGTTCCCCCTTTTGATGATAGCCTTATAATCGTCTAATAGTTGTTCTCGGCGTTCAACGGGAAGATTCGTCTCTTTAAGCGCATCGGATAGGTCATCCAGGTCGGCACAGACGGCTTCTAATAACGTATCCGAACCCCCCTCTTCGTCACCGTCGTTCTTTTTCTCGTCTGAACCCCCGAGTGGATTGAAGATGCTCATGTTGTGGTTGTGGTCTGTTAGTAGTTCTCGTTTCTCATGCAATTAGAAAATCTTTCTGTCAGATCAACCGGATTTCCCGTCACGCGGTCGGTTTTGCCCTGGACATTGTAGTTGTATGGATGATCCTCGCTGGCCCTCCCTCACTCTTCGTCTCCCTCTTCTTCTGTCAAGCCGAGATCGAGCCATCCGGAGTCTTCGCCAGACTCTTCGTTAGGTTCTGTCGAATCGCTTGACTGCGATCCGGGGTCTTCGTTGCCCTCTTCGTTTTCTTCCTCGATCGCTTGGTCGGTGTTAAGACCCCGCCCGTCAGCAGCCGACCTTAAACCGCTCCCTGGCTCTTCGAAAACATCGTCCTCTGATTCGATGGTCAGATCGATGTCTTCGGCAGCCTCATCATGTTCGTCGACCGCGACCATCCTCGAGTCAGCATCCTCTTCAGACTCGGCCCGGGCAGCTTCCGCAGGGTTGTCGACTGAAGCCTGCATCTCCTTCTGGACGTCGTCCAAGCCAGGGATGGATGTCGGGACACCCGACCCCTTTTCCATCTTTGTCCAGTCGACGTTCGGAGTGTGGATGTCCTTGTTCGGGATGTGGACGATGCCAGCGAGCTCTGGAACCGTCAAGACGTCTTTCATCGCACTGATTTTTCCGAGCGTTGAGCTTGGAAGATCCCTTGCTGCCGCCATCTCGAGGGTGGTTTGAATCTCTTCCTCGTTGAGGCGACGCATCTGGAGCGTTTGCTCCGTGACGGGGTTGTTGAAGTTCTCGAATTCTTCGACGACCCCCCCGACGTGTTGGCGTGAGATCTCGTCGTAGGGGGATATACCGATGATCCGAATATCGGTGAGGAACGCCGGCTCACCTTTCAATTCCGAGATCATCCGGGCTGACTTCCGCATTTTCTGGGTGGGCTCTCGCATGGCAGGTTCGAGGCCCACCACAGCCCGCATGAACTGGCTCATGGAATCGCCCTTCTGTTTGGGCTTCTTCAAGTCGTCCGCGTAGTCGTTGAGGTTGGTCCCGAATAGTCCACCTCGGCTCCAGCTACGCGAGATGGGCTGGAAGACGACCTGTACCACCATCTTCACTTTCTCCCCTTTCACACGCTCACCAGCGGTTGTCCGCTCGTTTTCGACGACCATCTCAGAGGTGAGGCTTCCGTGTGGGTCTCGATCGAACGATTGGGGCCCCTCTACCGTCTTGAGTGGTCGTGCGAAATGGTTGCTGAGGGTCATCTCCGCGGCAGCGATGTAGTCCCCCTCGTTAATTTCTGGGAAAGGATCCTGCTCTTCCACCATCCGGGTCCCTGGATACTGGTCCTCGAAGTGTTTCTTCCCACTGTTCTTCATCTCCCGAGTATCGGGGTGGAAGTAGAAGCGGACCTCTCCTTCGTCGAACCAGATTTCGAAGGAGTTGATGGGGGAGTCGTTTCGACCGTACCCATCTTTCCGGTAGTGGTAAAGACTCCTGATGAGGCCCTTGGCGTTTGACAGGCCTGGATTGTCTTCGTGCGGCCGCAGCCGAATCAGGGGTTGATCGGGGAGATGTTCTTGAAGATCGGTGAACAGGTCCGCGTCGGCTTGAATTGTTTCGAGGCCCGTTTCTTCTTTTCCGAGGAGTCTTTTGAAGAGGCTCATACGTTGATCTCCTGGGTTGATTCTGGGGTACGCTTTGCTGGCTTGGTTTCAGTCTGACGCTCTGTACGAGTGTCGTAATCGCCGACGGGAAGCGATACTTGCTGGCTGTCTCGCTTTCTTCCGATCAGGTCGGTTCGGGGTTTCCCAGAGCGCTGGGTATTCGGAATCCCTCCAGTTGGCTTCCCGGATGGCTCTGGGCCGAATAGATCGAGATCGATCTCTACCCCAGCGAGTGAGGATCTAACTCTCCGTACCGCGTATCTCCCACCGTACCAGAGAGAGCCGACGACCCAACCGACCGGGAAGGCGATTACGAACCACATCAGCAGGTATGTCGGCCCACTCAGATCGAAAGTAGAGTAGAAGAACTGCTCTAACCCCATGGGGGCGAGGATCGTCCCTGCGATCCAAAAACCGACAGAGGAACTCATATCGAGGATAGGGCTAAACGTGGGCTCGTAGAGCGCGATCACTGTCGCTGGTAGAAACACGACGTTCATCCCGAACGGATACGCCAATCCGATGGTCTTTGCTCGTCCTGGGACACGGTAGAAGAGGGTTGCTACGGAAGCTGAGAGGACGGCCACGATACTCCCGGCAACCAGAGCGATTAGTCCACTCTGCCCGAAGCTAATCGCCCCGTAGAGTACCGCCAACCCCCACACAAGAGCGGTAATCCCAGTCATCACCTTGATGTCTCTCATGTGGGTATTCACTTGGTTTTTCCACCCCCCTGCCCAGGCCCGGAGTCGGTTTGTCATGGGTGGTTTCTGAGAGCCGCCACCACCGCCGTCAGAGTTGTCTTCGTCTTCGTCCTCAACCTCGTCCTCGTCGTCTCCTTCGCCGTCAGCGGCGCTGTCTCCGTCTTCTTCCCCATCATCGCCGTTGGCCTTCGATTCGATCGGTTGGTGTGGTCGGCCTGCGAGTGGGGCTTCGTGGCCGACCTGCGGGTGGTTCGGCGTCGGGCGCGTGTCTCCGTTGGTTTCAATCCGCCTGTTCCGTTCTCCGTTCAGGGGACGGTTGGACTGCTCTTTGGGGACCTGCCGCTGACTCCCCTGGCCGTTCGCGGCGATCTGTTGCTGTTTCCCTCCGGCAACGGTAGTCGCACTGTTTTGGACTTCATGCCCGTCGACGGTTTCGCTCTCCACTTCTTCTACATTGTACTGGTAGGGCTCGTCAGGCCCGCCCTGTTTGTGGGTTTTCTTGATCGCGTCTTCGAGCCGGTTGATAACTTCTTCCACGACTTCTTCGCCCCCAGTAGCGTCAACGACCTCACGGACCTGCTCCAAGGCCTCGGCGTAAAGGGCGGCTTCAGGCTGTTCGCCGTTTTGGATACGAGAGAGAGCGTTCGCAGCCCGATCCTCGGAAAGCATCTCCCAGAAGGGCCGTTGCCAGTCCTCGAGGACACCGTCGAGCGCTTCTTCGTGGGAGTGGGATCCATGCCTGATCCTGGCGACGAGCTCACGAGCTACGGGGGATTGCTGGATCACGTCATCGCCTCTCCCGGGCAGATCTTCGTACCGGTCTTCTTGCTCGTCGAAGTCGGCGATCGTCAACATGCGCTCCCCGAGGTCGATCGTGATGGGGTAATATTGGTCCTTCTCGGGGAATCGGACCAGGGCTTGCGAATACGGGTTGTCTGACCCGGTGGCGGCGTTCTTGACGAATTCCATGTGCGGCTGCTTCAGGTCGAACCTGTGCCCCCACTCTTCGATGTTTGGTGATTGATGGATGATGTGGAAGGACGAGTTTGAGACGATCGAGGATGCTCCTTCGAAGTCGAAGAAGTCCTCCATCTCCTGCGTGATAAACCGGATCGAGGTGTTGTAGTGGCGACTGTGCCTGACGCGCTGGACCAGGTATTCGAGTGTGTCTGCCTCGCGGAACAGGAACCTGGCCTCGTCGACGATATACAGTGCCGGTCCGGGGAACTGCTTACACTTCTCGTATGCCAGTGAGAACATGAGCTGGCCCACGACACCGACACCACCTCCGCCACTCGACTCCTGCTGCGAGAGATCGAGGTAGATAACGTCGTTGTCGCCGAAGATATCTTGCTCGGTCTGCTGGGCCAAATTCTCGTATTGGCCGCCCGGAGTGAACTCCCGAAGGATGTTCCCGATGGCCGACGCCTGATCTTCGATATCTTCGGGATCCTGTGGCCCTTCTGCCCACTCGGCAGGATTTTCTCGCGCTTCGTTTGCCAGTTCTAGGACATCAGTAAGGGTCGGACTCTCGTTGTCGTGCGTTTGGACATCGTGGGTGATTCCTTTTCGCTTGTAGGACTCGAGGATAAGCGACCGGAGGAGTTGGGATTCTTCCCCGAATTGCAGGCCCGGCTGTTGGCCCACGTAGTTCTGGATGAAAGACATCACGTCATCGACCTTCGCCGAGAGGGGGTCCCGGTCCTCGTCGAACGCTTCCGACCGGATATGCTCTTCAGGGGGCTTCCGGATCTCCATCGGGTTGAGGTTCTGTTTCCCACCGATGGTGACCTTCTCAGCATCCAGGGCTTCGGCCAGCCCCATGAAGCCTTGAAGCGGGTCTAGGATGATGATGAGCGTGTTCTGCTGGACGGCCTTCGTGGCCAGCGCCATGTGCTTCGTGTTGAGGGATTTCCCGGACCCGGATTCTCCCACGACGACCATGTTGTAGTTCCGCGGGCTCTGGAACGGGTCTTTGACAATCGGGTGCCCCTGAACCGAGTGACGGCCCCACTCGTGACCTTCCGGTTCGAACTTCCGACTCTGTGAGAGGGATGCGATGAAGGCCCCGAATGAAGAGCCCAACATCGGGTGGGAGGGATCGACCTCAGGACAATCCCGATAGACCTTGTCGATGCCGATTGGCGAGGCCGAAACCAGCGCTTCTTTCTGATTACGTTCGAGGGTCTTGAGCCGGATCCCTGCCTCAGTACGGAACTGATCTCGAACGACGTCTACCTGATCACGCAGGTTATCGATATCTTCGTCGCGGAGAGAGACGTACATCGTCGTCGCGATCGGCGTCTGATCGTTCTGCTTGATCTGGTCACGGTAGGTCCGGACCTTCTTTTTGCGAACCGCCTTGTCACCCACAGAGAGCGCATCCCCTTCCTCGGCTTGAACGCTCACACTGGCGTCGAGGCTACTGAAGAGAGATTTGGCCTTCCTGAGAGCCCGGTCGTCATCTATATGGTGGAAGTGGATCGTCAGATCGAAATGCATCGTCGGGTCGTCGATGATGGACTTGATCCCCCCGACCTCCGTCTCGTTCGGGTGCTTGTGCGCGAACATGACCCGCCGATACAGATCACCGACTTTGTACTCCGTCGACCCCTTTTTGACATGTCCGCTAGCGATCTGGCGTTGGTGAAGGCGGTTGATCTTCGAGAGGAAGTCTTCTGGATCGATATCGTCCCCATCAAGGTGTGGTGGCAACACCTCTTCACCTTGAGCGATCTTCTCGGGGTCGATGTTTTCCTCTTCGATCACCCGGTTAACGGTCTCTTGCCCGTCATCCTCGAGGAGATCCCCGAACTCGGGATCAATTGACAAACTCTCTGAATCCTCCCTGTCCCCAATGTCCATTCCCTCTGAGCTCTCGTTGATTTCGTCGGCATCGATGTCGTCTGTACCGACCGACGATAGACCTCCGCCACTACCGGTGAAGCGGCGGAAGATCTCCCGAATGCCCACGATCCCCATCAGGGCGACGGCCCCGATGACGACCAGGATATCACCACTCAACTCGATTCCTCCAAACTGCAAGATGATACTGGATAGGTCGCTCATTCTATCACCTCTCCAGGGTGCTTGATATCGATATGATCCGGCTCTGGCCCGAGACTCACCGCATTCCGGGGGATCGGATCAGACTCGTCCTCGGAGTCCAGTGGGACTTGGTTACCAGTCCAGTAACTCTCGAGCAACGCGGCTGCCTCAACGCAATCTACGCGTTCGATAGACGCGTCCTCGGTGATCCTCGCCCCGCCGCTGAACAGTCCCGCGACAGCTTTGGCTCGCTTCTCCAGAATATTCCGCATCCGCCGTTCTTCGACGATTTCTTTGTCGATCTCTTCTTGCGACTTTTCATCATCTTCGAACAGACCGAACAGGTACGATCGGTCGTCAGCGTCTTTGTCTCCCCCACTCACCTCATTGATATCTGCCTTGTCGACCGAGACGATGAAGTAGAAGTGAACGATCTCGGTATCCGATTGCTGAACCATCTGCCGGCGGTGGGTTAGCATCTCTTCGAGCAAAGCTTGGAAGATTTCGTTGTTCTTGACGTCCGGGTCGTCCATACGCTTCGCTAGCTGCTCGAAGTGGGCTTCCATGTCCACCGGCCTCGTCGTCGCGTAGAAGGAGAGATCGAAGTCGATGGTGTTGTTGTACCCTTCAGACACCGTATTCATGAGATCCGCGTACTCTTCACCCATTGAGAAGTCCATATTCGGCGGCGAGTACCGCAGCACCAGAGCATAGCTGCCGTCTGTCCGCTCGATGATCCCGTGCGGCGGGTACAAGCGCGAGACCTGAGTGAGGTTCCGAGTGGTTTCCGGCGCTTGAATGACTGCTTGGATACGATTCTCACTATCGAGGTGTGCTTCGGCCCGGTTCGAGTACTCGCCTGCCTTGCGGAAGTATCGGATATTGGTCTTGATCCATTCTGTCACGTTCGAGTAAGGGGGTGCGCTTCGAACGAGGTCGAATCCGATCGCTCCGAGTGCGACGCCGACCGTCGCGCTCACCGGGACGGGAAGACCGACCTGGGACGCTATAATGTACCCGAGTACGACTAACCCGATCACGAAGAACGTGTTTCGGGAGTTGAGTCGAATGACGGGCAGTTCGTTCTTTTCTTCCAGGCTTTCCAGCGTGATTCGCGGGGATTCGAGTGATTCACTTGACATTGTTATTGGTTGCTGTCTGAGTCATCGTCCAGAATGTCTTCCACTGACGTTTCGGTGGAATCGTCGACGACGTTGTCCGAGACATCGTCTCCCCCACCAGATGTGGCACTATCGCCACCAGCCCCGTCGTTCGAGGCATCTGCGTCCGGTCCCAGGTTTGAGTCATCACTGGGACTGGAGGTAGAACTACTCTGATTATCCGTATCGCCGAGGTCGATCCCACCCTGCGGGGCGTCGTTTGACTGGCTCGTATCGGACGAGCTCACCCCGTCACTAGCGGTGTTCGTATCGTTATCATGTCCAGTGGATCCTCCGAGGTCGAAGGAGTCGTTGCTTCCTCCACTTCCGGCATCAGCTGCTCCACTCTCCTCTCCGACTGAAGAGCGGGTAGCAGCGTCCGCGACGGAATCCGGTGTTTCACCGTTTTCCACAGAGTATTCGTCATCTCTGAGCAGAACTTCATCGGCGGAAGTACCTTGACGGAGTCTCCCGGCGGTCCCGCCGGCGGCCGCGCCCGCAGCGGCACCAGCTGAGCCAGTACTATCACCGCTCGAGGACACTATCTCGTCGAACGGATTACCGGCTGAGGCGGTCTGGCTCCTATCCTCGTTGAGGGCGGCTGCTGCCTTCTGCTCTTGATCGTTTATTGGCCCTCGGTAGTTACTGATGCTCCCACCAGCAGCAGCGCCGGCGCCCGCCGCCCCTGCAACCGCGGGACTCCCAGCCCTGGTCCTACCACCTGCGCCGGTAGCATCCCAATAGGCACCCTGTGCTTTGGCCGCTCCGGCCATGCCGGCCGACCTTGCTGCATTAGCCGCGCCCTGGGCTCCAGAACTGACACTTTCTTTCGCGGCGCTGACCTTCTGGTCCCTCCATTGTTTGTACTTACCAGCTTTTTCCTGGACGACATTCGGCATGGCTCCTTTTCCTGTCTCACCCCCACCGCCGAGCCGTCGTTTCTTGGCTTTTCGCTGGACGGTGTTTATACCGCGACTTGCTGTGGTGCCGAGCGACGCTTGAAGCACGAAGTAGAATGCAATGAAGCCGGCCAGGGGGATCACGAACATCAGGATGAGACCGAACAACATCCCAATCGATGACATGAACGTGAATCCCGTGTAATCATATCCACCGCTACCGTCTGGACTAGTCAGAATCAAGCAAGCCATCCAGTACATGCCGGCGATAATGGATGGTGCAAGCCCAATCTTCACCCACATCGAAATTATAGATTTCCCTATATCTTTGACTATCGGGACGCCCAGAGCCCATGCCATGATAAACATCGGCGCGAAGACGACTCCGAACACCATGAACAGGATCCGGAGGATAAACAGCGCACCCAGAATAGCTACTAATGTAAGGTCGATTGAAGCTAGGATCCCGCCGAAGATGGCTTGAGGTCCGGCAAGACCAGCGACGGCCCCTGAGCTCACCATCCAACTCACTAAGAACCCGAATCGATCAGAGGGGGGCGCGAAGAGGTTATTGACTGCGTTAATAAGGAAAAGGGCGCTCGTCATCAGGGGCCAGCCAAGAGCCAAGGCCACCATTGTTTTGATGAAACCACCCCGCATACTTTCTCTAACCTTCGAGCTCACCCACGGGATCGCGGCCACGAAGTTCGCCGTTAGGTACAGAACAATGCCTAGGACGAGTGCCAACTCGACGAAATTCCAGTAGATCTCCCACCCTTCCCGCCAGGGGGTATTTGTTGGCTGTCTCATCAAGGCGGGATCCCCGTGTCTGAGCGGCTTCGGAGTGTGGAGGATCAACGCCAGCCAGAAGTCCCCTAACTCCTCACCGATTGGCTGGATCACTTCGACCACGATCTGCTCGAACAGGCCGAATATGAAGTCGAATAAGGCACCCAATATCCCATCGACGAAATCGGCTATAGATGGGAGTAGAAGGGGGTAAATCACGCTCTTTGCTGTTGGGAGTGATGACTCTATCATTGTATCTCAGTGTTGAGCGAGCACTGTTCGTTTCTCAGTTCGAACCCACCCCGCATCCCCCGGGGCGTTTCTTCCGGAGCGACCCCAGATACCGTCACTTCGACAGTCTCATCCGAAGATATCAGTAACCCAGCGGTCACAGTCGCGTTGATAGTTTGTTCGCAATCCCGGTTTGCTCCGATAGCTCCTAGCGCTGGATGGTCGACTCTGACGCCCTGCCTTTCACCGCTCGCTACCGGGATACCTGAGCTAGCGGTGGCGCTGGCCCCGCTTTCTGCGTTCTTTCTTATTACGGGCTCTGGCTCGTATCTATCCCCCGTGAGAGGGCTCTCAATCTCGAGCCGTTCAACCGTGTCAGGGCCGGACCCTGTATTCTCAACATGTACGACCGGTCGGAACGGCCGCTCGAGGCCGCCGTTTGGAATGTCGTAGCTTTTCGCGAACCCGATTTCGGTGATCTCGATATTTGGGGAGATGTCGATCGTTGTCGATCCGATCACGTTCCCCTCTGAATCGTGGGCATTGATGGTTTGTTCTCCGGGAGGATACCCACCACTAGATAGCAGATTTACCGAGACTGTATCCGTGTCCCCGACTGACTTTTCTCGCCAAGTTTCCCCATCTGGCCCGGTCAACGAGAGTTGGTCTACATCCGTGCCAGAGTTGAGATCTACGTTGAGGGTCTGCTGTACGGACGCGCTATCGATCACTCCTGACCCACCAGACTGACTATCGGGACTTTCATCCGAGCCTGAGCATCCGGCGATAGCGTTTATGACTGCGATGCACCCACCCGCGATGAACTTCCTCCGTGTGTGTCGGTAAGTCATGATTTTGGGTTTAAACTCTGCCTTTTTGTATTTTCTCAGATGTACTTCATGATGACATCTCGCTTGAAGAGACCGTACATGGTCAAGAGTAGGGCTGCTGGCAACCAGATTATATTAAGTAATCTGACTATTAGTCCTTCAGCCCCGACGCCGAATCCGAGTGAAACTCGTGTTTCACTCCCTGCATAGGCAACTTCTGAGGCCGAAGCGTTCCACCAATCTTCTGGTACGTATTCGAAGTGGAGATTTCCGGTGTACTTCGCTGGAACCGTGACTGTGACGTTCCCATCCGAGTTGGTTCTAAACTCTTCATCTGAGAACTCCCCTCGGTTGAGTTGGATGTACCCGTCGTCCGAGGGCAGTTGGATTGGATCTCCACTATCGGCTTCTTCTAAGTGGACAGCAACATCTAACTCGTCTTCCCTTTCGTCGACAACGCTCGCAACCAGTTCTGTCTCTTGGACCTCTGTCTGGTCCCCGACTTCTTCAACTTCAGTTGGGGCAGACGGGGGGAAGGTCCGGAATTCGATGTCGTCAACGGTGATTTCTCCAGGAGGGTAGTCTCGCGAGCTCTCGTATGCGGATTCATTGGGTGGAATCTTACCATTGTAAACCACTGCGACCCCGGTGGCTGGCTGATAACTATTGTTCACTACCGCGACGTCGACAGCACCCGGGAGTTGTGGTTCAGGACTTGAGAGCGTCCCATGCGGGGAATCATGCCGGACATGTCTCACGTATATCTCTTCACCTTGGTACGCGTAGGGCTCCGAAACCGGGAACCCATAGGTGCGAATCGGAACAGATGGCCGTTTTACGTGGGCAGGCCAGCACCCGTCCTTATGGAACGTGGTGGAATCATCGTCCTGGTTAACAATCTCTCCAGGTTTGTCACCTTCGTCGAGACTCCCGTTGCTGAAGGTCCTTTCACAATCTGGACCATACGACATTTCGGTTGATTCGTTGAATCGACGCAGGCTGTCCCAGTTCGTGTTACGCCATGTGGTAAACTCCCATCCGGACAGGACTCGGGAGTTGTTGATCGACATATTGGACCACATGGCGACGGGGACGTCCCCTGATGCCGGCTCGAATTGTACGTCGAATCCCACCTTTCCGTTGGGGAGAACTCGTCTGTCAACGAGAGCTCTGACCTCGTCCCTCACTTCGACAGATATCGTTTCTGAGGCGGTGGCACTGTATGATTGGTGCGTGGTGGTCGTACTCCACTCATAATGGCAGGATCCATTGTGACAGACTTGGTATCGGTCTCGAACCGTCTTTTCGATATTCGCAGAAAACTCAGCAACGAGTTGGATCTCGTCCGGGTCACGACTCCCCATGTCGTAATCGACCTCAAAGAATTTGCTACCGCCGGTAGATCCTACTTCACTACCACTCGAACATGAGGATCCAGACCCAGCTACGACACAAACTTGGCTGACTGACGAGCCATCTAACGAGTAGCTTTCCTCATACCCGACTCTATCGGTTCCCTCTGGCACCTCGATTCGATAGTCAGCTGTGCCACGTATCGTGGATTCTTCTGGAATATATCTGATTCGACCGGACGGGTTATTTGACCTGAATAGGGTGACTGACTCTTCGATATTGAACATCGACACGCCTGCGTGCTTGATTACGGCACCACCCCCGACCCCAAGATCGGCATTAAAGGACCGGTCGGTTCCTGAACTGAATGACCCAGAAAAGTCGTCCCAATTGTTTGCGTTCCAAGTGGGTACGAACGGGGGGAAACCAGGGTACGTAATGTCCGCTGCGTTCGCGTATGCCTTCAAGAAGACGGATTTATTCTCGGCAGACATATTCTCGAAACTCACGTTTCCAGTGAGGTTCCAATTCACCCCACCGCGAACGAGCGGATTGCTATGGTTCACCCGGTCCAGACCGAATAGATTGTACGCGTTGGAGGCGTTGATCCCGTTGATCGTATCGTCGTAAACGAGGTCATCAGGGACGTTGAGCCTCTCTGGGAACGGGCTCTCTGGAACGTATGACTGCGTAACGTGAACCGGTACGGTATCGCTGTTACTGAACGTGTCTCCGTCGGCGGTCAGTTCCCCTTCAACCTCCACATCTACCGGGTTATCTACCGGATTGTCTGGGGAAGAGGTGAACGTGTAGGTGAAGGACTCGCTAAGACTCTGTCCACCTTCGACGGTGATCGTTTTCGAGTCCTTCTCGTCTCCTCTCACATATAGAGTCAGCGTGAGGTCAGCTTCCCCAGAAAACTCGGGCATTTCCGCGGTGACGTCGATGTTGAACGGCTCTTGAGTAGCCGTCCAGACCTCCCCCTCGTTGTTCGGGATCGACACCGACACTTCCAAGTCTCCTGATGCGGCAAGAGCCGGTCCTGCGAATACAAGACCTAATATCAAAATACTCGCGACGGCGGCTGTAACCGCCATTTGAGGATTCGCACCAAACCCGGTGTCAGGAGACATATCGAATGGTGTCGGGATGTGGAATCTCGGGGGGGATTACGGCATCACGCTGATGCAGCTGGGGATGCCGATGCTGGTCGCACTCAGGATGGTCACGATGATCGCCGGAACGACGACCGCCCTGAGAGCGGACGCGAGACCGCTGTTCCGCTGTTTCTTGACTGACTGTTTCGTGGACTGAGGGAGCGGCAGCGACTCGGTGAAGGACGTGAGAACCCACGTCAGGATACCGAGGACCAGCGCCCCGCCGATGGCCAGGCTGAAGAGGGCGTTGATGACGCTGGAGACGAACTCCACGTCACAGATACTCGTCCCGCCGGACTGGGCGGCAGCGGGCTGCACGAGGGCACTCAGGAACAGCCCGACGACGGTGACCTTTAACGAAAGGTGGCTCGTCTTCCGCTCGAGGTCACTTGAGATGAAGCGTTTGAGGTTCGAGACACCGGTTTTGATCCGTTCGATACGACTCTGTTCGCGATGGCTTGGACTCATTATTGTTCGATCAGGTTCTCTTGGTTGACGAGCTCTCCAACAGACTCGATGTCGTCGATGGCGTCTTCGAAGTCTCGGGAAGGATCCTTCTGGAGCTGTTTCGATGCTGCTTCTAAGTCGTCTAAATCCACCGACGCCGTGTCTTCGATGTACGCATCGAGAAGCCGACGGATAGCCCCCGACCGGTTGATGTCCTCCCGCAGGTGGAAGAACGCCACTTGGTGTGGTTCCAAATGGACCGTTGTTTGGATTCCCATGTCTAATTACAAACAACTGTCCGGCACAATTTCCCTCATTTCCCGGGCGAACCCATCACCCACAGTTGTTTGCCAGTTTTTACAATTGAACACACCTTTTTGTATTTTCTGGTCTTTAGGTAATGTGGTTCTGGTGACCTAAAACCTTCATAACCGCTCCTCTTGATGCGGTTACTATGGAAATTTCCCACTATGCCAATCGAAATATAAACCGAGTAGAGTCTAAACGTCGCCCACTTACATCCGCGCCCGCTCATTTTTAAGGGACTATGGGTGAATTATATATATGCTTGAAATGAACGAGGACTCCGAATCGGATGAGCCGGGAGGCGTCTCTCGAGATAAAGGGCTGGGAGAACGCCTCCAGCAGACGCGGGAAGTGGAACAACAAATCCTTGAAGAGCGACAGGAGCACCGCGTGCGTGAAGAACGGGAACGTATCGAATCGAAAGCTGAGGACGAACCGAAGGGAGATCTCCCTGGGCCTCACGCGCGCATACTCGAACCTGAGGGGAAAGAGCTCGACGGCAAGCGGTACCTTGAGTTCCGTGTCATCCTCCCCGATCGCACATATGGTACCCTCCGGACCGAGTACCCTGTCCCTGAACCTGGACCGCTTCTCTCGTTGATTTACGAGACGTGCGGATACGACCCCGAAGAGGCGACGCCTAGTGATCTCTTCAAAGCAGACATCCCTGTCCGAAAGATCGAGGACGAACCTGCTGAGGACTGCTGGGTCTTCGATCCACCGCCGGACTACAGCATTTTCCTCTGGCGAAATCGCCTCTACAAATACCGGCGTGAGCTCGAAGAACGTGGGATCATGGGCTGGCAGGGTGAATCCAATTCGCCAGGCGATGAAGAGGAGACTGAATTACGGGAGGAGAGGCTCGACCGGGTCAAGCAGAACGGGATCGGATACGTCCTCCCCCACAAACCGTCGATACGATCTACCTGGGGATGGGCCGTTGTCCTCCTATCCGTGGGCTTCATTCTCTTGGGAGGAGCGGCGGCGACCGGCGATCTCCCCCTGTGGTTCATCAACCCGGCGACTGGCATCCGTATTGCGTGGATGGGAATCCTTCTGTGGCCTACCGTCTACGTCATCCGCCGTTTCGTTCGGGCCTACTCCGTGAGGGGGGGAGAGATATCCCCCTCCCTCCCGACGCATTCGCCGTCTAGCGGGGCGTAGTCCCGTAAGGGTCCATTAGAGAGATTGCTTCGGGTTTATAAGCCAGGGAGAGATACCGGCGCGTGTAGCATGGCAGACCTGATTGTCAAAGCCGCGGTGAAGGAATCGCTCGACGACATGAACGTGTCCTCGGATTTCTACGGTGCCCTCAACGAGGAAGTCGAGGAACTGCTTGAGGACGCCGCCCGGCGGGCTGAGTCGAACGACCGGAAGACAGTCCAGCCCCGCGATCTGTAAGGAGCGCGGTTTTCCGTTTTTTCAGCTTGGGCCGGAAGTTGGCGCGCAGAGCCTTATGTAACATTCAAGGGTCTACGGTGTTAGTTGTTACATAAGGCGATGGCACCTCCCGAACCTCCCTCTCTGCTTCCAAAGTACCTCGCCGAGGGAATCCCGAAGCAGGATCTTGAGACGCTCCGAGCAATTCAGAGCTTCGTCGACAAGTTGATAGAGTATCGAACGCAGCCGGTTGATTCCGATGAGCTCCCCGAGACTGCTGAACCCGTGGAAGACGAGTCAGCTGATGGGAAGGGCACGATCGTCAAGGAGATGGTGACCTGTGGTGACGAAAACTGCTCGTGTGCGGACGGGGACTTGCACGGCCCGTATCTTTATCGGTACTACAGGGTGGACGGTGAGCTGACCTCAGAGTACCTTGGAAAGCCCTGAAAAGACGCCCTTACCCCCGCTGATTGTTGAGGAATTCGTCACACCACTGCTGGATGGCCGAAATGTCGTCCACATCGCCCACCGCTCCCTGAGGCGTAACACGTGCGAGTGTCGTGGTCCGACTCCAGCCACAGACGAGTGGGACACTGATCGACTCCGATCGGAACGCGTCCACCTTCGACAAGCGCAGAGGCTCGTCGCTCGCAGAGCGAAGCGTCCGCACTAGTCGATCGAGCAGGGGATTCCCGGGAGCGAGATACTGGATCGACGGAAACTCGTCGGCACACTCGCTGTCGAACGTGACGGCGACCGTGCCGTCCGCCGGCGCGATCGCCTCCGCGAGTGTCCCACCGTTCTGTCCCGTCTGCCCGTCGAGGGCGTCCCACTCCAGGCGATACGTCGTATCGGCAAACTCGAAGCCCGACCCGTCGGTCGCAGCGCTGGTGTCGATGTCCGTGGCCGGGACGAACGTGATACCGGCGTCCGAGAGCGTCTCGTTGCCGATCAGGATCTCCTCGACACCCGCAACGTGGAACGGCTCGGGATACGCATACTCGTCGTCGCCGACGTCGACGAGATCGGGGTGGCGGAACGACGCCCAGGCGTCGAGTTTCGCTTCGTCGACGACGTCTTCCTCAAGGAGCGTGTCCACGGAGTCCAGTGACTCGCCGACGTCCACCCGATCGGTCTGGTCCTGGTCTTCGACCTGTTCGGAGAACTCCCGATCGGCGGCTTCGACGGCCTCGGAACTCGACTCGGCGTCGGTTTCCAGGGTCGCGGCTCGAATCTGATCGCTCACGCCCGAGAGCACGGGCTGCATCTCCCCGACGACGCTTTCGAAGAGGTTGATCCGATCGTCCAGCCGGTCGTAGATGTCAGTCTCGACGGTGTCCTCGTAGCTGTAGTTGAGGATCGTGATTTCGTCGAACCGTTGGCCAATGCGGTCGATCCGGCCGATCCGCTGTTCGACGCGCATCGGGTTCCAGGGGAGGTCGTAGTTGATCATCGCACCACACTCCTGGAGGTTCAGTCCCTCACTCGCCGAGTCCGTACACACGAGGATATCGACTTGACCGTCCTCCCGAGAGAATTCCCGCTTGACGCGCTCCTTCCCGACGTGTCGCCACGTCCCGTCGGCGTCGTCGTAGAGTTCACCACCACGGCCAGAGTACGTCGCGACGGTCGACCCGCCGATATCGATCAGACTGTCTCGGATGAAGTCCATCGTATCAGCGTACTGCGTGAAGACAAGGATGCGATTGTGCCCCTCGCGATCGAGTTTGTCAAGGTCGGAGTAGAGCTGCTGGATCTTGGGGTCGGTGTCGATACGCTCGAGGTCTGCGACGAATGCTTCGAGTGCGTCGATCTCTTCTTCGATCAGCTGCATCCCCTCCTCGGTCACGCTGGGGATTAGTTCGGAGAGGTCGATGTCGTCACTACTCGCATCGAGTTGGTCCAGGACGTCACTGTCCCCGAGGTCGGCGTCCTGGATCGTCTGGAGGACGATCTGTTCTGTCTCACCATACTCTCGCTCTTGGGCGCGCTGGCGGCCTTTCAGCACCGTCTGCTGGGCTCGGAGCGTTTCGAGGCGGTGCTGCAAGCTCTGACTGATCGCGTAGACACTCGAGGTGAGTCGCTGGCGGTAGGTCGTCATCACGAACCCGATGGCGCGGGTCTGGGCTTCGTCGGTCTGCTGGGCGCGCTTGTAGAACTCGCGGGTGTACTCGTCGATCTGGTCGTACACCGCCCGGGTCTCGTCGGTGAGTTCGATCGTTCGCTGTTCGGGCAGGCGGTCCGGCACCGTCGTGTCGAGCAAGCCGACCGCCTCGTACTTCCGGAGGGTGTCCCGGGTGTTGCGATGGATCAACGCGTCCACCGGAGTCGACTCCGACAGCGTCTCCAGGACGACCTGCCAGCCGTCTTCGGACAACTCGTCCAGGGCGTCCTGCCGGTCGCTCCGGGAAGACATCAACCATTCGTCGGCATCCTCGGGGTAGAGGAGGCGCTTGAGCTTGGTGTCCTCGCTGGCTCCGAACCGGTCAATGTCGGACTCGGCCATCGCGTCGTCGACGTGATCGAGATAGCTGTCGTAGGCAGAACCGTACCCACGAGCGAGTCGGCAGGCGGTCAGGACACGCTCTTTGGCGATCGCCCGGTCCTGACCGTCGGTGTTGATGTCGAGTTCGTCGGCGAGTCGCCGGAAGAGCTTCGCGGAGAAGGACCGATCCGCAGGCAGGCGGTCCTGGTGTTCGAGCCCGTCCAGCGTCGCCTGGGCCTCCCACGACTCGTCGCTTCCCTCACCACCACTGCCGACCTCGTCGAGTGCTTTCGAGAGCGCCCCTCGCGTCTGGAAGAACTCCCTGAACGCGTCCCGGTCGTCCCACGGGTCGGGGAGGTCCAACAGCCGCATGAGGTCGTAGAGTTCGCCGGCGTGCAGCTGCATCGGCGTCGCCGTCAGCAGGTAGTACGCATGGGTGTAGTCACGCAACTCGTCCAGCAGCGCATAGAAGTTGCTCCCCCGACGGGCGTTGTGGGCCTCGTCGACGAGGACGGCGTCCCACACTCCCATCCGATCGGTGGCGCCGTACTCTCGACCGCGACAGCTTTCGGGCACCTCCGCTCGCGTCCGGTCCGAGGATTCCTCCAGTGGCGCGACCTGCTCCCAGCGGTCGTCCAGTCGTGCCGTATGCCAGGACATGATGACGATCGTCGGGCCGTCCAGCGTGCTGTCGGGGCCCGACCGTTCGGACTGCTTCTCGTGGAGGAACCGCCAGATTGGGCTCGATGTCCACTCGTGATCCCCGGCGAGATCGAGATCGGAAGCCGACGGTGGGTAGTGGTCGCGACCGTGGGCGTCACGGAAAACGTGGTCGCCGGCAGTGTCCCGCTCGAAGCGGTAGGCGTCGATGTTGAACTTCTCCCAGAGTTCCTCTTGCCACTGCTTCTGGAGACTTGCCGGGACGAGTAACAGTCCCGTCTCGATTTCCTGGGTGATCCCGAGTCGCGATAGGGTGAGCCCGGCCTCGATCGTCTTCCCGAGGCCGACCTCGTCGCACAGGAGGAAGCTCTGAGGATAGGTGTTCACGAGGGTGTCCGAGACGACGCGTTGGTGGGGCCAGGGCGTGATTGTACTAGCCTGTTCGGCGAGCGCGAGAGCGCCCGGAGAGAGCGGGCCATCAAGCACGATGTTGGCCTTATCGCGCTCGGTCGGCGGCGCCGTCCCGCGAGCGATCTCAACGGCGGTCTGGAGGTCCGCATTCGAGTCGGGAGCTTTCCAGTCGATGATGTCTTGCTCGATCGCATCAGGGAGGTCGTACACCTCGACGAACGGGTGGTCGTCAGCCCAGAGCCGGTCGAAGGTGTCCTGGTCGGCGTCGACGTAGTCGGCCTGTTCGGGGACCCACGATCGGTGGACCTTGAATCGCTCGTAGTTGCGGGCCCACCCGCCGACTGTCTCGTTGACGCTCCCCTCGAACGAGAGTGCGGTGCCGTCTTCGTCGTGGAAGATACCCACCTTCGGATGGAAGATCTCCCACTCGTGAGACGGCTCCCGGGGGTAGGCGACCTTGATGTGGATCCGGCCTTCCCGGAGCAATCGCGCCAGGATCTGGAGGTTCGCATCGAGGCGTTCGTCGTCGAGCTCGTCCAGGCCTGCCTCCAGTTGGTCCGTCAGCGCTTCGAGGACGGGTCGGTCGGACTCGTACAGCTCGGTCCCCACGATCAGCCGCATCTCGCCGTCGTTATCGACTAGCGCGTGGATCCCGTTCGCGGCCGCTGCGAGGGCGGTACTCGAAAAGTAGCCCGCGATTCGATCGTACTGGGTGCTTCGCTCGAGCGCTGGTTCGTAGAAGTTCCTGACGAGGTGAGCCTGCCCGCGTTCGGGCTGACTCTCGTAGATGGACTGCCACTCGCGGTCACGGAGTCCCGACATCAGTTGCTCACGAATGGTCGCTCAGTTCGCTTTGTTCTGGCCCCTGGTCTCGGTCGTCGGTGAAGTCCGTCGGCGTGAACTCGAGGCCGAGCGCGTCGTGAGCGCGACCAAGAGCCAGATCCCGCGCTGCTTCCCACTCCGGATGGTTCTGTGGGAGAACCTGGAGAAGCGCCTTCAGGGTCGCCTTGAACGAGGCGTCAGTGTCGAAGCTTCGCTGCTTCAGCCAGTCGATCGCGACGTCTTCACCCTGCTTCTCGTAGACGTGCATCGCGGCGTGAACGGCATCGAGCGCGACAGTGTAGGACAGCGCGTCCGGATCGACTGGTGTCCGGCTCGACCGTTCGTCTCTGGGGAGCGTGATATCCTGAACGCGGTCGTCATGGGTCTTCAGCTGGATGTCGCCGCGCTTCTTCCCCCAGATCTTCGTCGAGCGCTTGATATCGTCGATGTCCACGCCGATTCCGAGACCGAGTTGATGGCCGTCGTCGTAGTCGAACGTCTCGGACTCGTGGACCAGCCAGGAGAGGATGTACCACTCCGTGATATCGTCCAGATCGTCGAGTCCCTCACCTTCGAGATACTCCTCGACGAGTACTCGAGTGACGGCCTCGCGAGCCTCCTCGAGAGCCCGCCGGGGCGGGACTTCTTGGTCTTGATCGTCGACGACCGGGTACGCGTCTGCGTAAACCTTCAGGGTCGGGCCGAACGCAGAGATGATGACGTCGGTTTTGGTGAGTGAGAGCCCGGCGTCGATGAGATCACGTGCCGCTTCTTGAGCGACTTGTCGGGTGTCCGCCCGGACATCACTCCAGAGGGTTGGGATGGTTTCGCTATCGTCTTCGTCGGCATCGACCGGCTTTCGCCCGGTGAGCAGGAGAGTGCTGTCAGCGGAACCGCCCCCACGCGTGTCCGTCCGTTGGGGCATTTCGCTGGTGATCGGGTGCGTAGAGGTGACTGTAAATCCGGATCGAATCAGAGACTTGGTGAGGGTATCCCATGCGCTGGACTCTTTGTGGGTGAACATGACGGTCATCACCCCGCCCGGTTCGATCACCCGGTAGAGTTCCTGGAAGATCTCAGCCATTTTGTTTTCGTAGTCTTCAGCAGCCAATTCTGACTTCGAGCTTGAATTCGAGGCGACTTCTTCGTATTCCGCGACGTTGGCTACAGCCTCCTCACTTTTATCTGTCAAATCAGTTGAGAAGATTTCGGGATAGATATCCCCGAGATATTCTTTGAGCCAGACGTAGCTCATATCAGACATTTCTGAGTAGATGATGCTATCGTAGTACGGGGGATCGATTACTACGGCTTGGATAGAGTTTGAGTCAAGCGGGAGATCAGCTGCGTCACTCTGCGAGACTTGGACATCATTTGCGTCTTCGTCGCTGAGAAAGGTAGCTATTTCCTCATAGGAATCTCTGACCCGGTCAAGTGTATCGTGATAGTCTTGATTTCCAGCGGAGAGATTGTTTTCGACAAACGACCACTGGAGTGTGAAATGCTTCCCACCTAGAGCGTTTCCGAGGAGTCCATTGCTAATATCTAATGGAGCAAATCGGACATTTCGATCTACTGTCTTCCCAGCAACCAGAGCCAGTACCGCTAAAATGGCCTCACCCTTCTCTTGGTCGTACTTTTCGAGGATCTCCTGTTGGCATTCCTTGTAGGCTTGTAAGTATTCGTGTAGAGTTACGAGTTGTCTTGGTGTGAAAGCGTCCCTCCATTTCGTGACTCCATAAGGGCCTGCCCTATCTTCGTCTCCAATATATCGCGGAACATCTAGTAGTGAACTAAGATCGAAATCGGATTCGATCCGATCTGCTGCCCTTGATTGGGCTTCGTAATCTTCTGGAATCGGAGCTCGCCAAGCGGTCCCCCCATCAGATTTCTCATACTTGACTCCGTATATTTCATACCTGAAGTCATAATCTCGTATTTTTTCCTGAATTGCATCTGACTCCATTACAATACCGCAGTTCAGACATTCGGCCCCGCTTCGAGTATGTGGTCCATCTTGAGGGTTGTATTCCGATTTTTCAACATCATCTGGGAGGCGGACTACCTCGTACTCAATTTCGGTCTCATCCTCGGATACAGATGGGCGAGCAGCAACTCCTTTTGAGGAAGATTGTTTCTGAAGCCACCACTTCTTCGTTATCGGAATGTCACACCCACACTCGGGGCAGTCGACAGCGTAAGTACAGGCATAGTGAGATGGGGTTTGTCGTTCTCCATCACTCGGGAAATATGGTGTGAGTTCTTCACCGGCGATTTCAGTTATCCGATCACCCCATTCATTCAGCTCGTTTTGTAGTGAGCCGACATTTGGTGCATACTCTAGAAGCACCTTGAGCATCACAGTTGGGACTGGATTGAGCTCGTTTGCGGCCGTTGGAAGACCATATCGAAGTGACTCGAACGGAATTACACCTCCACCTGCTGTGGGATCCAGAACTGTCGGTAATTCCCCATCCCAGTGGTCTCTGAGAAGATCGTGAATCTCCCCTTTCTCGTCAGTGGTTGGCGTTCGTGTATATGGACGCGGGTACCCGTAATGCTCTTCTAAGTTACCGTCTCGCTCATCTTCCGTCCTCTTCTTCTCAGCAACGTACTGCTCAATGTCTACATCAATGTCGTCACGGGGGCCGATCTGCATCCAATCGAGCAGAGTATTCGCTTTCACATCCGGGGGAAGTACCGATGACAGAATTGCTAACCGGGAAGCGGGTGTCGGTCGGCGGGCGAACCAGGGGTGGAGATAGCGATGCGGAGGCATGAAGTAAGGGTTTGCCTCTTTCAGGTTCTCGATACCCACCGCCTTCAGCGGGAGTGTCCCTTCAATTGCCACTCGCTTCAAATCCGAGTCCACGTCCTGATCTTCTGGTTTTTGACTCATTTGTCTATTTCACTCGATATGGTCCGTCAGCAGTACTCGAAGCGCCTTTTCTCCGTTCGGACTCGATGGTGATCGGCACTTTGCGTGCCAGTAATAGCATTCCTCGTCGCTCATCCGAGCGACGCCACGGGCGAGCGACCGCATCCGGTCGACGCGTTGGAGGGGTTTCACGCCCCGGAACGCGACGGCGAGACGGATGCCCGCCGACTCGGGGAGAAACACGAACCCGTCTCCGCCCCGGAGGACCTCATCGGGATCAGCGGGCGTCCCCTCGACAGCTGTGCGGACGACGTCCTGGAGGGCCCGAACCCGAGTCGGGTCGAGTCGCGCCACCTTCGCCCCCATCCATCCGCTCCACGCCCATCCCTCGTACTCTGCGGGCGTGTCGACTCCGTGGAGTCTCTCTAGCAGGTCTTCGATCGACCGGATACACAGCGATCGACCCCCACGTTCGAGGCGATCGCGACGGGCTTCGGCCTGTTCTGTGGGGAGGAGTTCGTCGAGCGTCCACTCAGCGCCGCCATCCGTCTCCCGACGAACCAGCATGAACGTCGGGCGGCCACCATAGAGACTCGACTCGTAGCGAACGAGGTTATCACGTTCGGCCTCGCCGGGTGATCGAGACCGGATATCCGTGCCGTCGGCCGACATCAGACCGTCACCTCCGAACTCGCCCGAATCGGCCCTTCCCCCTCGACACGAACGTCGATGCTGCCCGAGTCTAGGTCGTTGTCGAGCGCTGCCAGAAGATCGTCGCGAGCGTCGGTGATCGGCTCCGGCTCGTCGAACTGGAAGCGGAACTGGATCGTCGATCGAGTATCACCGAACGACCCGGGCTGGTCGATCACGTCGCGGAACCGGTCCGGCGAGCCTGTGAATTCGGCGGTGTACGTGCCGTCGTTGGTCCGCGTTTCGTACTCCATTCGGGCGGTGACTGCGTCCTCCCGGGCCTTGAACCCCGGGCGCTGGCTGATGAACTTCGCGGCCTGGAACGGGTCGTCGCTACCGACTTCGATCGTGAGCTCCGCGAGAAGCGGCGTTCGGTCGGCACCGGCCGTCGACTCCGCGTCGCGACGAACCTCGGAGAAGGCCCGAGACGCGGACATCATCTTCGTCCCCGCATCCCAGGATTCGTCGGGCTGGCAGTCCTGACACCGGCCCTGTCCGTCGAGTAGTCTCTCGTTGGCAACCTCCGTCCCGCAGGAGCTACACGTCGTCGACGACTGGTGTTCTTCGCAATAGTACGGGGTACTCCCCTCTGGCTCGTCGATGACAGTCCCACATTCTGCACAGGTTGCCTCCGGTGATTCCGGGCGCTCGATCTCGTCGAGGTGGTCCTCGAGCAGTGAATCGATGTCCTGGTAGACGTGGAAGGACGGCCCGATCTTCACGTCGCTGTCTCGGATCGTTGTCTCGACGTCGGGGGAGTCATCGAAGTCTGGCTGAGGGGGCCACCCCTCTGGATCGTCGCCCGTCCAGTAGGCGGTCTCCGAGTCGGCGTCCCAGTAGGCGTACCCGTGATCGCTCACGAGGGATGCGACCGTCTCACGGATCGGTTTCGTGCTGAAAAGGTAGTCGAGCCCTGGCTTTTTCGCGTACTGGTTGACCAGCGCCTCGGTGGACATGGCGTCCTGTGTCTGTTGCCAGAGGCGCTGATCAACGTGAGCCGAGCCCCGTGCGCCGGCGTCTCGCTTGACGATCTTGTCCTCGAGTGTCGTCTGGACGGCCTCGACGAGTGTCGTCCCGCCGTTCGACTCCGTCGCGCTGATCGTGATGTGATTGAGCCCGTCCCGATCCGGGTAGTACAGGTGTCGGTAGACGTTCCGGACGAGCTCAGCAAGCATCAACTGGGCCTCGTCGCTTCGCTCGCGAAGTTCCTCGATCTGCTCGGTCGAAAGGTCGGCCTTCTGCTCCGGGCTGTCGAGGAGCGCCTCGATCGCCTCGAGTCGGCGGGCTTCTTCGATCGCAGACTCCATTCGGTCTGCATCCGGGGCGAGAAAGAGTGCGTAGTTCTTGAAGACCCGCGTCTCCGTCTCCCCGTCGTGCTTGGCGGCTTTCTGCGTGTAGAGTTGCTCGACCTTCCCCAGTGGTGTGTCGCCTCCGTCATCGACCGCTGCTGTATCGGGGTGCATGACCGCGATTTTTGGGACGTCCGGTGTGTCGGGAAGGTCAGCCGGTGACTCGGGGAACTCGACCGATTCGAACCCACCATCGCCGATCTCGTCGTTGATCAGTTGGTTCTCGAAGCGAGCGTGCGCTGTCGCCTCTGGCGTCGAATCGATTCGCTGGTCGATGATCCGGATCAGGTTGGGCTCCTGTTTGAATCGGATCCGCTCCTCCTCGTAGAGATAGTAACACGCGACGTCCATGTCGTCGCCACGGAGCGCAGAGAGGGCGGCATCGTAGTCGTCGAAGTTGAGGTGTGGGTGGCCGAGTGCGAGATTCAGATCCGCGTGCGTGAGGCCAGCCGCCTGTTCGCCGTAGGCGAGACTGTGCCAGAGGACCGTCGTCGTCAGGTGCGTCCCCAGGGGTGGAATCCCGTTCTCGGTCCATTTGCGGTCCTCGAGCTGGGCGTGAGCCGTCCCATCGTCGTCGTAGATGTCTGCGGTCACGGCGGGCCCGAGATCGACGAAATCGAACAGCCGCTCGCGCAGGATGGTCTGGATCCCACCACCGGGGTCGTCGTCCGAGACGGTGAGATCGTAGATGCGGATCCAGTGGCGGTCGTAATGCTCTGGCTGGTTGTTCCAGAGATAGTAGACTGCCCGAGCGAGGAGGCGAAGCGCGTCTCGTGTCCGCTGGAATCGCGGGATCGTGTCGATCTTGTCCGTCAGCGCGTCGATCAGTGACGGGTGAAACGGATACTCGCGTTCGAGGACGTCGACGTAGCTCGCGTCGGTCGCTTCCTGGGGATACTGCCGGTCGCCCTGGTCGTAGAACTGGAAGTACGACTCGGCGGCCTCGTGGGCCCTCTTTTCTGGTATCTCTTCGAACAGACGGTGCTGGAGGACCTGCCCGATCTCGCTTTCGTCGGTCGGGGTCACCGTCTTGTGTTGGCGCCGGCCGATCTCGTTGACCTCCTCGATGTGGTCGCGAACGCCGTCGCGAACCTTGTCGGCCTGCTCGCCGAATGCCGTGTCCGCGATCGAGTAGACGACGGTGACGTTGTCCGTCTCGGTCGCGGCTTCCAGGAGGGCCATGACGAACGACAGCGTCTGGTCGGCGAGGGTCTGGTTGCCGACAGCGGTCCCGGCGGCCTTGTTCATGTAGTCCGCGATCTCGTCGATGAGGATCAGCGCCGGCTGGTCATGCTGGTCGAAAAGTTCGGTGAGCGTCCCCTCACCGGGTGCGTCTCGGTCCTGATCGTAGTCTTTGAGGAACTCGTAGCCCTCGAGCCCGTAGAGCTGGTAGGCGAGTTCGCCCCACATCGTTCGGGTGTTCGGGGCGTTCGGATCGTCGCTGGCGTGGCGGGCGTCCTTGCTGTCGGCCTTCGTCCCGATGAACACGCCCGTCGCGACATCGAGGCCGTTCGCTGCGGCCTCACCGTACTGGGCTGCGAGATCGGCGTCAGCGCTGAGGAGGAACCGCTGGAGGTTATCGATCGCACTGGGATCCTCGGCGAGGTGGTACGCCGCAATGAGGTCGTGTGTTTTCCCACCGCCGAACCGCGTGTCGAGACAGAGGATACTCGACGTATAGGTATCAGACCCGTAGTCCGTGGTCGCGAGGAATCGTCCGGCGAGATTCGATAACAGCGTCCGAAGCCCCTCGGTCGGATAGGTCATATCGTAGAACGACCCCGGGTCTCGGTACACAGGCGCGGCGTTCTCGGGGTTGTGGACGACGGTCGAGAGCTTCGCAGCGAACTGCTCTTCTTGGAGAGACCCGTCCAGGACGTCGTCGCGGGGCGCACAAGCCTCGAAGAGAGTGGGATATGTGCTACTCATCGGTATCCCCGGCCTCCGCTGGCTTCGAGACGATCACGAACTCCTCGTGCGCTGCGTTATCGACGATCGCGTGGGCGATGTCTTTCGACTCCGCGACATCGACTTTGATCGTGTCACCGATCTGCGCCTCGAACTTCCGTAACTCCGGACCTGAGAGGTTTACCCGGCCCGAATCCCCTGTGTTTTGACTGATTCGTTTCCGAGCCATTGAGATGGGTACACCATTTGGGCCTGCTCGTATAACCTTTACTTAGACTATCTCACCTAATTCAAGGCGGAGGCCCCACCCTCAAGGAGCGCCGGCTTCCGGCCCCGGCGGAAGCACAAGCGAGTAGGGTGGGGAGGAAGCCGACCTGGTATCAACCAGCCGCCAAACTGTTGCCTACTAACTCCCAATCATTAAGTAACCACAGGCAGATATGTGAAAGTATCGTGGAGTACCGTCGAACCGCCGTTATCAAGCTCGACACGCCCGAAGGCGCGGATACACACCTGCGGGAGACTATCGAGCAATTCAAATACTGTTCCAACACCGCGAGCGAGTGGTGCTGGCACGGTGACGACGGCTACCACGTCACATCGAAGGCGAAGGCCGAAGATGCACTGTACGACCAGCTACGCGAGGACACGGAGTTGACCGCGAACCTCGTCCAGAAAGGGATTCATCAGGCCGTCGAAGCCATCAAAAGCGGCGTCGAACGACTCAAAGACGACCAAGATACGTCCCGTCCGACGTTCTCGGCAGACACCGCTATCTACGACAAGCGAAGCGCCACGTTCCACCGTAACCACGTTTCACTATCGACACCGGACGGGCGTATTGAGTGCGATTATATTCTCCCTGAGAATCCCGAGACACCGCCGACGAAGTACGTCGCCAACGAGGACTTCGAGTTTCGGCGGGCGACACTTCATCGACGTGACGGCGACTGGTATCTCCATGCGTCGATGTTCAAAGAGGACGACGACACCGACACCACGACCGGGCACAGAACAGTCCTCGGTGTGGACCTCGGTGTGAACCAACTCGCGGTTGCTTCGACTGGGCGATTCTGGTCGGCAGACGAGTTCAACCACTGGAAGCGAGAGTACGAAAAACGGCGTGGTGACCTCCAACAGTGCGGAACACGAGCGGCACACGACGCGATAGCAGGCATCGAGCGCAAGGAGGAAGGACGCTTCGAGATATTCCTACACCGGGTCGCCAACGAAATCGTAGCCGAAGCCGTCGAACACGACTGTTCGCACATCGTGTTCGAGGACCTGACCGACATTCGTGAGAACGTGCCACGGGCGTCGTGGCACCATATCTGGGCGTTCCGCCGTCTCTACGAGTATGTCGCCTACAAAGCCAGAGAGCAGGGCGTCGAAGCCGTCCAAGTAGACCCACGGAACACCTCGAAGCGGTGTTCAACCTGTGGGTTTACCCACGACGACAACCGCCACGGCGAGGACTTCGAGTGTCAAGATTGCGGCTACCAGAACCACGCCGACTACAACGCTTCCAAGAACATCGGCCTACAGTATCTCCGTCGTCGGCAAAACGCAGACGACGGAGGCGCACCTGTAGACGTGCGCTTGAATCGCGGGACGCTGAACGTGAGTGGAGAGTACGACCTCCCCGCCACATCCGAGGCGTAGAACGGGAGTCCACGCGAAAGCCCTACCCTCAACGAGCGAGCGGGGCGATTGCCCCCGAGCGAAGTAGGGTAGGGTAGTTTACGAACGATATACGTGACCAGGGTCGAGGAGACAGTATGAGCACATTCGAGATCACGCCGCGTGGCGGAGCCGACGAAGTCGGCCGATCATGCTATCACGTCCAGGCCGACGATCGAGATTACTTCGTCGACTGTGGTATAAAGCAGGCTCAGACGGCGGAGTTTCCGACATTCCGTGGCATCGGGCCCGGACAGATCGACGGGGTGTTCATCACGCACGCGCACATCGACCACATCGGCGCTCTGCCGGTTGCGGAAAAACGCGGACTGCTCGCCGACGATGCATCGATCGTGATGACCCGGCCGACGAATGCTCTAACGGGAATCTTGCTCCACGACTCTCTCCAGATACACAAGCAAGAGGCCGAAGAGCTCGGTCGACCCCAAGAGTTCACCAGCGACGACGTCGAGCGTGTCCTCGATCGCGTCACCAGCGTCGGGTACGATCGCGACCATTATCTCAACGTCACCTACGAGTTCGGTGACGCTGCCCACCTTCTCGGGAGTGCGTGGCTCGTCCTGGAATTCGACGATCGCCGTGTGGTGTTCTCCGGCGACCTCGGCGGTCGAAGTGCCCATCTCGGCGATATCGACGAGCCGCCTGAGGCAGACGAGCTCGTCCTCGAGTCCACCTACGGGGACACGATGCAACACCGCTCGTTCAGCGATGCCCGGACAGAAGTCTACAAGCGGGCCAAGCAAGCTCACGCTGACGGTATTCCGGTCCTCATCCCGACGTTCGCCGTCGGGCGGGCCCAGGAGATCCTCCAACTATTCCGGGAGCGTGAAGACGATCTTCGCGGCGCCGTCGACGGCGAACCGTCGATCGTCTACGACGGCATGATCACGGAGTCGATGTCCGTCTACGAGGTGTTCTGCCAGGACGAATTCATGGGCGAATCGATCACCAACTACCGGATCAACTCGAACGACGCTGAGCCGTTTACGCCCGACTGTGCCTGGACGCCCGAGACGATGGAAGAACGGGAACGCCTTCTCGATGGGGAGTCCGCACCGATCATCGTGGCGCCGTCAGGGATGCTCACCGGCGGCTGGTCGCCGTACTACCTGCGTGACCTCGCCCGTCACTACGACCAAGCACGGGTGCTGTTCATCGGCTATCAGGCCGAGGGGACGCCCGGACGCGCGATCCAAGATACACCGGGCGACGTCGCTGACGTCACGATCACCGCGCTCCCGGCTGCCGAGGACTACGATTCCGAGACAGACGAGTTCGGCTTCCAAGAACAGGAGATCCGGGTCCCGACCGCCTGGGTCCACGAAATCGGTGGGATGTCCGGTCACGCCGCTGCGAACGATCTTCTCGAGTTTGCTCGCGGAGCGAATCCCCTCGGTATCTCGCTTGTCCACGGCCCTCCCGCTGCGGCCGCTCACCTACGCGAGTATCTCGACGACAATACTGAGGCCGAGGCAGTCCAGACGGCCAGCCACCTCGAAGCGATCGAAGTTGGGAAGTCAGACGTGATCACGCCCGATGTCGAGCGCTTGCTCGAACGGCAGGACCGGCTGGAAGAGGAATTGGCGTCGCTCCGTGAAGATATCGAAGCAGTCACGAACCGTCAGTAAGGCCGAAACCCCCCGCTGCTATTCTCGATCTTTCGCCGTTGAATGACTAATCTGCCGTATGAACCTCTTAGACGCCAATAATCGGCGGTACTAAGAGGGGGCGGCACGACTTCGGAGGATGATTTTCATGCGTGCCTTATTTTCAGATGAACAAAATAGAATAAAGTGGTTAGTAGACGTGCATGTCTTTCACTTCGACTTGAGAAAGTATTTAGCGTAGATAAACAACATTTTGATATGAAGCGTCGTCGGCTCCTCGTTACACTCGGCGCGGCTGCACTCGGGTCTGTGACCGGTTGTGCTGAGCCACTGCCGTTCGGAAACGACTCTCCTCGTGCCTCTTCGGTTGTCGAGGGTTATCACTACGAGGACACCGAATTAGTCGTCCGACTTGACGAGGAGTTCGACATTACAGAGGCTAGTATCTACAATTCGTCACGAGATACACAGTATGCGTCTATAGAAAATCCATCGACGAACTGTCGATTTCAGGTGGTATTCCCAGACCGTTTAGAGACGTATGCCACAAAATCACTCAAGCTCGAAGTGGATACGGAGAGGGGAACGATCACCGAGTGGATCTGGAAGGGACCTGTGCACGGCCACACGTCAGCTGTTGAGGTCGGACCGGAGAGTCAAGCTCAGTTTGATATCACGAATCAAGGCGAAACACCGTTACTTGTCCGGTTTGTTGCCATCTCTGGTGACGTTCCTGCTCCGACGGTCGATCCACAGCACGAGTCGTTCGACCGCTCAACACTGGGATTTGGGCCAGGGGTAGTGGGAACCGAGTCCAACCGCCCACAGTCTCCAAGTCGTTCGGATCTAGTCATCTCTCCTGGGGAGACAGCACCCTTCGAGACAACGTATTCACCATTTGCGGTTCCTGAGGACAGCAACACCGAATGGAGCGGTATCGACCGAACCGGCGAAATTACAATCGTAGCGGCGTCTGGTAGTAGCATGAAGTATAATTTTACGTACCAGCTGGGCAGCCAATGAGCAAGAATCTATGAAATCCACTGCTGTCCGATAGACCCACTCCCTGTACTGACCGAATCTGCTCACCACATCGAGCCGAGTTCTCCTCAGCTGATTTGGACTGAAACACCCGGTAGGTGAATGTGCGTATTGCCCGAAGTCATCCCTCAGTAGAGGTTGGACGGTCAGAGACAAGACGGCTGATACGTAGTATATCCTCTTCTATCATCCCGTATGTGACTGACGCGATGACGTGCTTTCCGTCAAGTCTGTCGGTGTCGAAGTCGGTCCGCTCCCATACGTCGCCAACTCGGACGTACACTTCGACATGCCCGTACTCGTTAGGAGAGTCTATCTCAATGACCTCTCCCTCTCCCTCTCCACTCCTGACTTCCTGTGACGACCAGTAAATAGTGTCATCGTTGTGGGTGACGAGTACATCAAAGACCTGAGATTCACCGCTCCCGTTCCCGAGTTCAACATGTGTAAGGTTCACACCTTTTTGTCCGTTCTCACCACCGCCTACCATCGTACACCCTCCAAGAGCGGCGGTAACTACAGTAGAGGTACCTGCAAGGAACGTCCGACGATTTATGCACCGAGTCATAGATTAGAAGAAAATGTTTTTGTGTTATTAAAATTGTGGACTCTTGTTAGCTGTAGCTGAATCTTCTGTACTGACCGAATCTGCTCACCACATCGAGCCGAGTTCTCCTCAGCTGATTTGGACTGAAACACCCGGTAGGTGAATGTGCGAACTGAATGATTTTGATATCACTGCGTTTCTGTTGCTGTCCAGTTCCAGAATCGACTTTCAGCAAGATATAGGCTCACAAGAACAAGTGTGATTCCGAGTCCAGCCGTGAGAGTAACCAACAGCGACTCGTAGGGAGACACGGCGACTGGGCGCGGTTTCAGCACTCCGAAGTACAGGAATTGCAGTTCGTACTGGAAGACATACGGGACTAGAAAGGCGGCAAAACTTCCGCCACCACAGATGAGTGCCCAAACGAGACGGCTTGATGGTGGGAGGTCTCGCCGTCTGCAATCCAGATACACGAGCACAGCGACACTCGCCCCGACAACAATTCCAGCACCGATCAGAATTTTGAGTAAGGACATTCTGTTAGTGCTACGAATATATTACTCCCGTGTGTATAAAATGTCTCTACTTGAACGATACGTACGTCCCCTGTATTGACCACAGATCGGCCAAAAATCATCCGCCAAGGGTTTCAGCAGGCCCCATACTCTACCTGACCGATCGACCACTTCTTCAGGACGCCAGTCAAATCGATCGATCAAATGGAGACGACGGACATCAAGACAATCAACTGGCAGACTGACGTTCATCCAGGCCATCGCGATGATCCGGAAAGCAAAGCCCGGAAGAAGCGCCGGTTGGCGATGTGGCATTACCAGATGAAGGCTCGCTCCAAGCTACGAACCTCTTCCTCGCTGATTGAGACCCTGCAAGCGACGACAATTCCGGATCTCCTTCGTGAGGAACTCGACACGTATCCGGGTTGGCACCCGGCACCGTACGACTTCGGACCGATTGTCCAGGCATTCCTATACAAAGAGCTCACGAATCGGAATTACGAGGAGGTAGCCCGTGATCTCCAACGCTGGCCCGAAGTTTCGGCCGCTATTGGCCTCGATAGCGTCCCCGACGCGTCGACGTTCTCGCGGACCTGGCGGAATCGCTTCCCCGAGGAACTGCGCGATATTGTCACCAGGTGGGTGAGAAAGATCCGCGAGTACGCCCACAAGTACGACGTCTCGATCCAGACTGTCCGAAAGGAGTCTACGGAGAGTGATGCTTTCGAGTCCGCAGAGTCAAACGACGATGTCTTTTCATCCCAGCAAATCACACAGATGCTCAAGCTCGGGCGGTCCTACGCGTTCGCTCCGTTCGATTCAGAACGGGCCGATAACAGCTCCTACGACGACAGCTGTTTTCTCGAACTTCAGAGTTATATTGGGATGGTCGGCTGCGGTGCAGATCAGGGATCGAGACGCTTCGCTTCTCACTCACATCGTGAGCAGACGCCTCACGGAGATACCCATCTGCGAGCGGTCAAACAGTTCGACCCTGATGAGATTCTCTCTGCGTTCGACGATGCAACCGAGCAGATGCTCGGGGCGATCGATCATCTCCCGCTTCAGGAGCCGGTGACGGTTGCGATCGATACGACGACTATCCCGTACTACGGGACCGTAGAGGATATGCCGATGGTAAGCGGCACGAAACACGAGTACCGCGGGTACAAATTCGCGACGCTGACCCTCGTCGGACGGAACGTCCCACTTGTTCTCGCCGTCGAACCGGTCGTGGAGAGTTCTCCCTGGGACGATAATCGGCCCAATCAGATGCATCGTCTCGTCCGGCGACTCGTTCGGCGGGCAAAACAACTCGTGACCGTCGATACGGTGGTCTGCGATCGGGAGTTCGATTCGATGGACGTCTTCCAGACGCTCTCGAATCTAAACGTGAACTATCTGATCCCCAAGCGGACGATGCAGACCGAGGCAACCGTCATAGAGAAGATGGATAGTGCCGGCGAGGATGTGGCAGTCGAAGCTGCCCGGGTAAACGTCGAGCATGGGAGTCACGAGATGCGGTTTTGCTACGTGCCAACCGCATCGGAGGAGAGTGACGGGACTGCCGTGTTCGCTACCAACGTCGCCGTCTCACCCGACGATGCAGAAGGGTTCTGTCGACGGTACAGTGATCGGTGGCAGATTGAGAACGAATACAAGACGATCAAGCACGATTTCCTCGCGACGACGAGCTCGAAGGATTACCGCGTTCGGTCGTTCTACTTCGTATTTGCAGTACTTCTCTATAATCTGTGGCGGCTGACGGACCTCCTGCTCAAAGCCGGAGTGTCCACAGAGATCGTGGACTTCGCACCGTACCTCACAGCCGGCGAGTTCATCGATTACGTCGCGAAATACCTCCGACCGATCGATTGAGGACGTCTGCTGAACCTGATCGGTTTGCTCGGCTGTGAGCGACAGCTTTGTCTAGAAACCTTGCTGAACGGGCTTGATTCCACCATCACACGCTGAGAGGGAGGAACGCCACTGATCTGTGGGTTTGTTGACTCTCGTGTTTTTCTTAGGCATCTAATTTCCCGCTAGTTCCGGTCTTCAATATACCAACCTCCGAAGTAGTGGAACTTCCAAATTTGACAATTCATATAGCGGCATGTAGTTTATACATGAGCTAAATGCAGTCTTGATGGGCTGAAATGGCCGAATTCGAGAGGTACTGGCCGGTATACAATTACTGTGTTTTAGCCCAATAAAACACAGTAGATTATTGTACCCCGGCGCCGTCAGGGAAGCACAAGCGATGAGGGACACGAAATCCCTGGGTTCGACCCGGCAGAACAGCCTTGACGCGGCGATCGACGCCCGTCTGGCTGAGATCGACTCGGGCAGCTACCGAGCGACCTCCGCCACAGTCCTCTCGGATTTCAGCTGGTTCCTTCGCGAACAGCGCGGCATCGAGAGCATCGACGATATCGAGGTGATCGATGTTCGCCGCTACTCTCAATGGCTCCGTGAGCGTGCTGACGACGATTCCGACTCCCTCAGTAGTGCGTCGGCCTGCGACAGTGGCCCCTACTGGCTATGCGTCCGTGCGTTCCTCGGCTGGTGCGTCGACGACGAACGGCTCGACAGCAATCCGGCCCAACCGAACCGAGCACAAGACCCCCTCCCGGAGAACACATCCGAACCGAATCGGCAGTACTGGTCCGAAGACGCCCGCGAGTCGCTACTATCCTACGTCGACGAACGGGCGCGAGCGGCCCTTGAGGTAGAGGCGGAGGATGACGTCCAGTCAGAAGATGAATCGGTAGAGGCGGCTACTGACGCCGATCACGCCGACGTTGATCGCGAACAAGCCTTCCGAGATCGGGCTTTGGTCGAGATGCTCGCGCTCACCGGCGTCCGTGGCGCTGAGATTGTCGCCGACCCGCGAGACGATCAGCGGAATGGCCTCAACTGGGACGATGTTTCCCTCCAGGATGGGGTTGCATCTGTCTTCGGCAAGTCCCGGGAGTACCAGGATGTCCCGCTGATCGACCGGGTGGTGTCGGTTCTCGAACGGCATAAGAAGTCGATGAAGCCTAGCTCCGACGAGTGGCCCATCTTCGTGACCGGCCATTACCCCTCACTGTCAGCAACCGTTCGTGAAGCTCTCCAGGAGCGGGGATGGGACGACGACGAGATTGAGGACGTGATCGACGAAAACGAATGGCTGGATATCTGCCGAGAATACGATATCACCCCACCGGCGCTGTCGAAGAACGGCGCTCGATCGGTACTCAAGCGACTCTCAGAGGAAGCAGATGTGAACGTCGACGGCGAGTATCTGAAACCTCACGGCGGCCGTCGGGGCCTTGGGTCGGAACTCTATGCTAAAGATGCCGAGCTCACTCAAGAACTTCTACGGCACCAGTCGATCGAAACGACCCACGAATCGTATCGTGAAGAGCGGACCAAGGAGAATCGGGAGCGTGTTGATCAGATCCTAAGCGACGATACTAGCTGATCCGCTTCCTGTACTGGACTGAGGGACTTCTGACTACTCACTCTCGAAATCGTCCAGACCTGCTTGCTCGTGTTCTTCGGGCTCGATCACCTGGGGAGAATCGTTACTGGGGTCGTTCACTCGGGTCGAAATCGGATAGGCGTCCATGTCCTCGCGGGGGTAGGGCTGGCAGAGTTCGTGCCGTTCCTCGGGGTCAGCTGAAAGCCAGCGATCTTCAGCCTCCCGTGGGAGGACCACTGGCATCCGATCGTGAATCGGCTCCATCAAATCGTTCGGCTCGGTCGTGAGGATCGTCACGCAGGACCGCGACTCACCGTTTTCCTCCCACTCGTCCCAGATGCCGGCCATCGCGAACGCCGGGCTATCCTCGCGGTAAATCCGATAGGGCTGTTTCAGCCCGCCGTTCCGTGATTGCCACTCGTAGAACCCTGAGGACGGCACCAGACAGGGCCGCGACTCCCACGCCTCCTGGAAGACTCGCTTCTCGTCGACGGTCTCCGACCGAGCGTTGATGATCCCGTCACTGGGATCGTCTGCCCACGACGGGATCAAGCCCCAGTGGAAGCGGTCGATCTCGTCCGGGGCGTCGCTGGTGATCACCTCGAGGCCGTCACCAGGCGCGATATTGTACCGAGGCTCGTAGTCTCCATCGGCGACCACCGTCGCGTCGAAGGCGGACTCGAGATCTTGCTGGTCGATGAACAGCGAGTTCCGACCGCACATACCCGTGTTTTCTCGGAGATGGGACTTCAACTTCCGGATGGCAAAGACGGGAAAGGGGTTCAATTGTACGATTACGCCGGAGTCGGCTCCTGGGCCTCAAACTCTGTAAATTCGTAAGTATGACTCACGTCACCGTCATCTAGATGGACAATCACTTCGATCTCATATCGTGTGATTTCGGAATCAGGAGAAACATCATTCAGGTAGAGCGATTCAGTCACTTCAATTCCCGGGTCAAGGTCAGATGTATCATTTACTCTGTCCTCCACCCTTTCGTTATCTTGATATAATTCGATAGTAGTCTCTATCCAGCCCATCTCTTGGTCGCTAACGTTCTTGAGTGTGTAAAAGAAATCTACGCTGTTCCAACCTCTTTCCTCAAAACTATGGTCTACCAGCTTGACATAGGATTCTAACTCGGGCGTGGTTTCTGTCGGGGTGGGAGAACCGTCGCTCCCTTCATTCCCAGGAGTTTCTTCCTCCTCCTCTGAACAACCTGCTACTGCCACCAGCCCGGGCCCTATCCCTGCCAGAACTGCTCGCCGGGTTAGGTCATTCTGGCTCTGTTGAAACCCTATTGTTTTGATAGCTCCCCGGATGAATCTGCCGTTAGATAGGACTGCGGATGGTCGATTCAATTCTACAATCGTATCATCACGTTGCTAGGCCCAGTGAAGGAGATAAAGGAGATAGATGCTAGCGCCCGTAACGAGTATACCAACCGCAATAAAGGCCACAGCAGCCAAGCCAGTTGTGTAGAATGCCATTTGAACCGCTTGAAGGCCAACGAGAACCGTGAATGCTGCTAGTATCGTCCAAAAGACAGTTGAGAGAACTGACCGCCCCGCTCTTGACATCTCTTCTCGCACAGCGCGCCGAATTTCGGCTTCGGGGAGGTTGTCGGAGTCGCCCATGTCGAATACTATGCTCCCCATCCATTATATAATTGGCTTGTACAGCGCGATAAGTGTACTACCGGTATCTAACGCTCAGAGTGTCTTGTCGATGTTATGTGTGAGACAGCCAATAGCGAGTTCACGGAACTGTTTCCACCAGTAGCGTGAGCGGACGAATGCACCGTATTTGCGCTTGAGGCGGGAGTTTACTGTCTCGTTCTGACTCCGTTGACCATAGAGGTTAGCGTCCAACCGAGCGTTCCACGCCTTGTGTAGCGACGAAAACTCGCGGTGCTTGATGAGCGGGCGAACACCCTCCTCGTGAGCTAAGACACGAATCTTCTGATCGTCGTATCCCTTGTCACCGAGGAGAATCTCTACGTCACCGTAGTTCCGCTTGATGAGCGACGGTGCGATCTGTGAGTCGTGTTTTCGTGTCGTCGTCACGTGTAAGTCAATGATTGCGTTCGACCTTGTGTCTACGAGGAGCGTGACTTTCAACTGCTGAATCGTCATCTCCGTTCGCTTTGTATAGTGTTTCGAGGCGTGACTCCGGTCGAAACCGGAGGCATCAATCCCAACGACACCATTGGTCGGGAGAAGCGTGACTGAGAGGTTGAGAAGAACCCGCCAAACAGCCATGTCGAGTCGCTTGAACGCCTTACACAACGTCGAAGGTGAGGGGAGTTCCGTCAGATCAATGGCACTCCGAATCCGGGGCATCTCGATAAGTTCGTCAAGAAGCGTTCGATACGTCGTATTCTTCCGAACCTTGAGACAGAGGAGGACGATGTGTTGATGAAGTGTGTACCGTCGTTTCGAGAACTTTGAGGAGTAGCGAGCAACAGCTCGTCGAGCCAAGTGATACGCCTGCTCAACGAACCGGAGCAACCGTGACTTCGGGAGGGCTTCCATCCGGTCAGACTACCGGCCCAACCTGTAACTCTCTGAGGGTTTCAACAGAGCCGTCATTCTTCTTTCTCATTTCCTTGCTTGTCCTCACTAGCTCACTTATTGCTGTGTTCTTGTTTTTGATGGCGGGCCCCTTCTTAAAGACCTTCATTGAAGTGCTCATACTAACTATTAATATGATGTCATAAATCGATTCGCAAGGTGGTTGGCTTCAGGACTAGCAAGACTAAGTCTACTGCTCTATAGACTTCCACTAGACCTCAAGAGTGGAATTTATACGGTGTAGTTCATGAGTGTTGACTAAGATGAACAAAGTAATATTGGATACAAACTACTGGATTGCTCTCAAAAAGGATCCAAACCTCTTCAAGGAGTTCTATGAGGTGTGTGCCTCTGATGATGTGAGAGTCTACTTTAGCTACGGAAATTTCATCGATCTAGTCAAAGCTGACGAACAGGACATTATGTCCAAAATCATCGTTGGAATTGCGGACTACTGTCTTCCTCCAACACCGACTGACGGGGATGAATATCCCATCTCGAGTAATCCGATCTCTATTATTCCAGATGATGAATTCCGAAGATTTGCAGCGGAACAGACACGACATCTCGGGATGGTTGAGACGTTACAATACATCTTCCGTTCTTCTGATTGGGAACCGGTCGACGAGTTTTATACCAGTATTGAGGAGTATCGGGACCTCATTCAAGAATACGGGTATGAGAACCTCAAAGGGCTGGCTTTCAAAGACCACTTGAAGGAACAAGAAGACGGGGACCAATTAGTCCTTCATCAACACGAATTGGATATAGTGGAGCTTGTGAAGGGAGAAGTCTATCTTCAGCGTTTTCAGGAAATGGATTCTAACGAGAAACCTGACGCGAACGATATTGCTGATTTAGAGATATGCACTCAGGCCATACTCTCTGATTGTAATATGTTACTCTTAGAATCTAAGTGGGTTAATATAGAGTTGATAGACAAAGTGGTAGAAACCATCGAAGATGGAATCAAACCCCGTGTTTATGACGATTTTGACGCCGCAATCTCTGATTTGAAAGACGAACGCAAGTGAGACAGAGCACCATCTATAATATATTTGTTAATTAATACATTTTTACATTCAGTCGGAGGATACTGTGTTATCAGTACCATCTACGATTTCAGAAGTCGGAAACCCGGAAACTACCCCCTTCTGTTTATCACCCTGGCTTCTGAATCCTCGGCCAGATGATCGAGGACGCTCGCGTCCTTCGTGAAGAGTTCGTCCCGAACGACGTCGTCCACAGGGATCACGAAGTGAACGCGCTCTCGCACGTCCTCGAACCCGTCACGGAGGGCAACCCCGCCGACTCCGCGCTGATCACCGGCCCGTCCGGCGCCGGGAAGACCACCATCACGAAGTTCACCGCCGGTCGCCTTCGCGAAAACGTCCTCGACGTCGAGTACGTCCACGTCAACTGCTGGCAGTCCTACACGCGGTTCAAAGCGCTCTACCGGATTCTCGAAGGGCTTGGCCAGGCCGTCGACGTCCATCGGAAGTCCACGCCGCACGACGAGCTCCTCGATCGCCTGGATCGCTACGACGGCCCGCCCGTGATCGTCGCGCTTGACGAGGTGGATCAGCTCGAAGACGGCCACCCGATCTACGACCTCTACCGGCTCTCGAAGTTCTCCGTGGTCCTGATCACGAACGACGAAGAAGAGCTCCTCGCTGGCCTCGACGAGCGTGTCCGCTCCCGTCTTCATACGGCCGAGACCATCCACTTCGACCGCTACGACATCGACGAATTGACCGACATCATGGCCGACCGCGTCGAGTACGGGCTTGCTCCTGGCGCCGTCGATCGCGACCAGCTGCGGTGGATCGCCGATGCCGCCGCCGGCGACGCCCGCGTCGGGTTGAGCATCCTTCGGAGTGCGGCCAGTCAAGCCGATCGTGACGGGGCAGAACACGTCCGGGACAGCCACATCGAGGCCGCGATCCCAGCGGCTCGTCAGGAAGTCCGCTCGAAAGCGCTTGACTCGCTCCGGCGAGAGCAACGGGAAGTCTACGAGGTCCTCCGCGACGCCGGCGAACTACCGCCACGAGAGATCTACGAGCAATACACCGAGCGAGTTGCCGATCCTCGGACGAAGAGAACGATTCGCTCGTGGCTCCAGAAACTCGAGCGGTATAATCTCGTTGAGGCCAAAGGGAATGGCCCGAATCGGTCATATCGAATACCGTCCGCGAGTGAAACCTAACGAGTGTTATGGATATTCCGCTGAGTCGGAAGATTTTGACCAAGGTTCAGGATACAGCGTGCGAAGGGTTGTCTCGCGCTCACCGAGCATATGTACGATATAGATGGGAATATCACCGTTAGAGAACTCGGAAATGAAATGTAGACAGGAACCGCAAACACGGGCATGTGAGCTTTCTTCGTCGACAGCGAGAGCCGTATTGACTGCGACTGCTTCTATAGGATTTGGCTCTTCATGTTCTGTTACCGCGTTCGTGACGGCAAGCCTCTCCGCGTGTATCGTTTGATGTCTGTCCTCGGTAGAGACTACTGAACCAGTATATATTCCCCCGTCAGAGGCCCTGACCGCGGCACCTACCTTTCCAGGGTCACCAACCGAATTCGCTCCACGTTCAGCCGCATCTCGCGCCGCTTCTATCAACTTTTCCTGAGGTTCTCCCATATACTGAGTAAGACTGTGGAGTGATTGATTTCACTTTCGGGCTCAACCCGAAGGTTCCCCACAGGGCTAATTCGCAGCGGAAGTCGAACTGATACCCCTCGCGACTGGACGAAGAAATTGTAAAGGAACGCTCACCAAAATCTCAAGATATGGATAGTGAACTTGAGCGGCTGATTAACGCCCTCCTCAATGACGAAATTAGATGTTTTAACTGCAACAGCGAGTTCGACATTCAAGCGACTGATTTCGAACAGCAGTCTGAGCACCTCTACACCCTCTGCTACAACTGTCCTAGCAACAACTGCGACACCAAATACGATATCCAAGTCAAGGATAAGGGCTCCAGCCTCTCCTTCGAGGCAAACAAGCACGGTACTGACAGACACGATAACCATCCTGATATCGCCAAGCACGTACGAAAGGAACCGCTTCAAAAGAAGTCTCATCCCGTCCGCAAAATCGTTGACGCAGCTCACGAACTCACCAATGCTATCGCCATCCTCTACCACAATCAGCAGCAATTACAGGAGGCCCAAGAGATTGTGGAGGACGAAGGGATTGATCAGGACGGCAACTTCCACCGCCGAATACGCGCAGACATCCACAATTATACTGCCGCAGCGTACAGTTTTGAAGAGATACTGGAAAAAAGCGTTGAGCCTCATCTCCCAACAGAGGGGCCAATCAAGGACGCAAAGGTCGAATTCGAGAACGAACACGAGGTGATCAAGGCCCTTCGAACCTACGCGCAACACCATCTTACACTGCCCTCCTCAATCGCTCACTTCATCGGCCCTACTACCGAGGGCGGTGAGATAACCATCACGGTTCCGATAGACGACTTGGATGACTTTCGCCCCGGCGATCCCGAAGCCTCATTCAAGCCCGTTAAGGGGGACCATGTCCGCGTCGTGGATCGCGTCAACCGTCACTACCAGGCCGCTGAAAACCTCGTCGACACGATGCTTGAAGAGGCTGAGAAGGAGTACGATGAGCGGGTCGAAGAGTACCGGGAAGCCTCGAGCTATCCGGAGCTAGAGGAATCATAGTATCATGCTACATTCGTACCTTGTATCTTGCACTTAGTTTCTAACAGGATTTGAAGTAAAAGTGAACGATACCCATGATACATCACGAAGTGGTGACTAGGAGTGATACGTAGAGTTCCGACAGAAGGGGGTCAAAGCGTATATTCACCAATTTCATCGCTCCCACAGCTGTGACAGACCCCGTCTGGCTGGGTGACAGTCACCCCACAGCGCCGGCATTCGTGATACGAATGGAGATTCTGCCGTTCTCCAAAGAACTGCGAGATCGTCTCAATCATAGGCCCGAGTACCAGCCAATCGCTCATAACTTTGCGTCAGACACCCCAAGTCCTGTTGACATCAGTCCATTTCACCTTGTTCTCGGGGATGATGTCGTTAACCAACAGTCCGTTTTGGATCCGATTCTGTTGGTTAACTACCGCTTCGGAAACAACTCGGAAACTGCTTGGATCCTCATCTGAAGAGCGCCATCCTCGATATACGGCAATTGGGTCAGGGGCCTGGAAATCCGGAAACTCCCCGGCAGACAGTATGTAGCTGCTTGAGGTATTGTCCACTATGGACCTCACGAGTAGCGATAGAGAACCGGATCGCTCCGACGTCAAAGGGGGATCGGCGATCGCCGGCGATCGCCGCTGGCCGGGCCCGAGTCGCGACGATCTTCTCGGCCAGCGAGCACGGCAGCGCTCATCCGGTGAGATCGACGACGCGGCCGTCGCGACCGCCGACGCCGGCCTCTTGCTGCCGGAGTTCCCCAGCCTCGAGGACGACTATTACCTCCTGGACCCGGACGTCGACACGCCACGGTCGCGACGATCGGCGACGGTCGGGACGCTTCACGCGCTCGCGCTGGATACCGCGCTCTCGGCTGGCGGTGACGTCGTCTGGATCGACGCGCAGGGTCATGCTACAACCCGCGCCTTCGCGCAGGTCGCTCCCTCCGAGCGGGCCCTCGACCGCGTCCACGTTGCCCGAGCGTTCACCATCCACCAGCACGTCACGCTCGTCGATCAGGTCGGCAGATGGCTTCGCGACGGCCCACCGTCACCGTTCGGCGGGCCCGCGACGGATCGCCCAGCTGTGGTCGTCGCGCCGGCTCTGGACGCGTTGTATTGCGGCGGTGACCTGCCGGACGACGATGCACAGGCGCTTCTCCTGCGGTCGCTGGCGACGCTGCAAGCCATCGCTCGCGACCAGGACATCCCGGTCGTCCTCACCCGGACTCGGCGTGACGGCGCTGCGAGCGCGCTGGAGACGGCCGCCACGACGATCGCCCTCGAGGAAACCCAGTTCGGCCCACGGTTCGAGTGTGACGAGCTCGACTTCGAGACGCTCGTCTACGACGTCGGCGACGGCATCCAGCAGACTACGATCACCTACTGGTCCGAGATCCTTGCCGCTCGTCACCCGTCCGTCGTGACCGGCGCGGGCTCGCCGGCGCCGTCCGGCCCGGGGAGCCGGCTATCGTCACCGACCATCGCCCCGGGAGATATCCGGTGATCAGCATGGGACGCACGAACCCCACCTTTCGGGACGTTCTCCGAGCGGTCGAAGACCGGTGGCAACCGTTCCGACGGGCGCTTCGCCACGAGGACCAGGAACACTTCGACCGGCTGCTCAAGCACGCCAACACCCATGCCGACGCGGCGGGGAACCTCAACCACCAGTCTCCGATCGTCCCGGTCCTCGTGTCGATCGCACTCGCCCAGGAGCGGCGGATCGACGAGTTAGAGCACCGGCTGGCCGAAATCGAGTCGGAAGACGTTGATCTTCGACGGGAAACCCGGGGGTGAGACGCGGGAAGATGGTCCTAACGATCGACTTTCTCGGTGACGGGAAGCCGCTCGTGTGGTCGCTCGAAGGGTCCGTCGACGATCCAGGATGGTCGGCGACGCGGGAAACCGAATATCGCCCGACCGTGTACGCGGTCGCTGCGAGAGGGATGCAACACCAGAACCCGGACCGGACTGCCTGCGTCGACGACCTTGCAGTCCTTCGCGAGGACCTTGGGATGCATCCCGCGGTCGCAAACCTCAGCTTCGAGTGGGAGAATCCAGGGTTTCGCTTCGCTGACCAGCCTGTACTGCGTATTGAAGTCGATCGGATGGATACAGTACGGGAAATCGCTCGCTTCATCGAGGATCGCGGCCCACAAGGACGGAATCCGTACCGGGCGTTCAACGTGGACTTCTCTCCCGAGTTCCGGTTCTGCCTCGAAACAAATACCGACCCGGCACCGTCGCGACCGCCGCGGCGACTCCGATTAGACCTGCCTCGCGAAGCAGCGGCGAACGAGGACCTCACCGCCCTCGAGATCAGCACCGTCGACGGCGCCGACGGCGACCGTCGCGACGGTCGTGGTGAGGCCGGCGTCGCCACCGTCGACGAGGTCCTCCACGCACTCCGGCGACAGCTACGAGAGTTCGACCCGGACGTCCTCTCGGTCGAGCGGGGCGAGATCGTCCCCCTGGTCGCCGACGCGGCTGACGAGCACGGCATCGACCTGGGCCTGCAACGGGTTCCGGCGGGAGTCTCGAAAAGGCAGGTTCCCGCCTATCAGCAACTCGCCGGCGAGTCCACGTTCGAGTCCTACGGCCGACGGATGCACTCGCCGGCCCGCTACAACGTCCCGGGTCGTGTCGTAATCGATCGCTCGAACACGTTCTTCCTCGAGGAGACGAACCTCGCCGGCGCGCTCGATCTCGTCGAGCGGTCGGGCAAGCCCCTCCAGGAATTAGCTTGGGCGTCGATCGGGAACGTCCTCACGGCGATCCAAATTCGAGAGGCGACCCGTCGCGACGTGCTCGTCCAGTGGCGTGCCTGGCGGCCAGAGCGATTCAAGACCGCGGGGACGCTCCACGATGCCGACCGGGGCGGGACGACGCTCTCGCCGATCGTGGGCGTCCACGATGACGTCCACGAGCTCGACTTCGCGTCGATGTATCCGAACATCATCTGCCAGCACAACCTCTCGCCGGAGACCGTCCGGTGTCGGTGCCACGATCAGGATGACGTCCCGGAGTTGGGATACTCGGTGTGCGACAGCGACGGCTACCTCCCCGAGGTCCTCCAGCCGATCATCGACGATCGCGCGGCGATCAAAGAACAGCTGGCGAACGAAGACCTCGCCGTCGACGAACGGCGGGCACTCGGGGGACAGTCGGACGCGCTGAAGTGGATCCTCGTGTCGTGTTTCGGCTACCAGGGGTTCAGCAACGCGAAGTTCGGCCGGATCGAGGTCCACGAAGCGATCAACGCCTACGCTCGGGACATCCTCTTGACCGCCAAAGAACGCCTGGAAGCCGGCGGGTGGAAGGTACAACACGGGATCGTCGATTCGATCTGGGCCACCGCTCGCGACGGCGCCGAGCAACGCCCGCTCGACGAGATCGCGACGGAGATCTCCGAGGAAGTGGGGATCGCCCTCGAATACGAGAGTGCGTTCGATTGGGTGGCGTTCTGCCCGCGGCGCGACGGCCAAGGTGGCGCGTTGACTCGGTACTTCGGGAAGCGTCACGACGCCGGCGACGGCAACGGCGACGATCCGTACAAACTCCGGGGGATCGAGTGTCGCCAGCGATCGACGCCGGCGTGGGTCGCTCGGGTTCAACAGGACCTTATCGACGTGTTCGACAACACGCGAGATCCTGAGTCGGTGGTCGCCGCCCTCGAGGATCACCTCGAAGTCCTGGAGGCGGGTGAGGTTCCGGCGAGTGACCTGCTCGTCCGAACCCGGGCGTCGAAGTCCGTCGACGCCTATTCACATCAGACACGAACGGTCGCTGCGCTCGAACGTGCCGAGAAACTGGGCCTCGAATACGCGCCGGGAGAGGACGTCGTCTTCGTGGTCAGCGATGACGACAAGGACGGACTGGATCGGGTCAGGTTAGCGCCCGAAGTGGACGATGAGACACCCTACGATCCAGGCTACTACCGAGACGAGGCAACCAGGGCGGCGGCCAGTATCCTCGGGCCGCTCGGCTGGACTAAAACTGAGGTATCTCAAGAGTGTGCTCACTGGGCCCAGAAAGAGGTAGAATAGGTGGGATGGGGCCGTTCCTTCTCCGCTAATTTTGTGCGTCCGTATCTGGCTCAACGACGTCCACGTCTTCAAACTCATCAGGGGCGTGTGAAGAGCTTCCATCGACAATCTCCCCCGGGACCTCACTTTCACGGTGGATGTAGAACTTGTAGTGGCCCGCCTCGAACCGATCGTAAAATATGTCGAGTATGGTGTCTGTATCTGCTCGTTTGAGTTCTTCCGTATCGAATTCAGCGACGATCTCGCCGTCACTGTCCGGTAACCACCCACCTTGATCAGTGTCGAATGCTGCTACTCGTCTGAACGTGATATTCTCTTCAGGGGTCTCATACGGGTCTTCGACCGGGGAGTAGATTCCTGCAATGGGCATATAGAGGAGTTACCCCTCTTCCCAATTAAACAGCGAGGTCCAAATCAGTCCCATCCGAAGCGATCTCGTGCTACATCCGCCCCAACTTCGATATTCCGGCGGACGATCTCATGATTCTCGGCTTCGCTACTGTCAGCCTCGCTATTGCTTACTATCGCATCCATCTGGTTTCCTACTGCCGCGACGACTTCTTCGTCGCGGCCCGATCGCTCAAGCTCGTAGGCAATTTCGGCCGTGCGTTCTGCGATCTCTTCTTTCGAGACGTCGAGGGGCTCGTCCCGGTAGTTATCGAGTCTGTCCGCAGCTTGCTCTGCCCGTTTCGTCACATAGGTCATGGACGTGAAGTCTCCAAATTCTCGCCCACCTCGGTCATAGTCGAAAGTGCGGACAGAACCCGTCTCGTCGATCATCACATTCGCGCTGGAGAGATCCCAGTTACCGGAAAGCGCCTGGACCGCCATTTTATCAACGAACTCGTCACGATCGACTTTATTCGCCCTCTCCGAGAGATCTTCGTCCCCTTCGTCGATTTCCCAAATGGTTCTCCCGTCTTGGTCGACCCCCTCGGCGATTACTGTGTCCGATTCAGCATCATAGGTGAAACGTGGTGTTTCGACGCCGAGACTGGATGTGACTGCATAGACGGACATCTGATTCGTTTTCAAACCGTGATCGCTTATACGGCCATCACCTGATCCGTATTTGGTACGGTAGACTGCGTCGAAATCGGTTTCAGCACTTTCGCGAGCATCGGCTGTCTCTTTCGCACCTCGAGCCACGGTCCACCCCCGGCCTTCTTCGTCCACCTCCCCTACACTTGTCCACTCACCGACGTCGTCGGGATCGAACGAATTGAACCCACCAAACCGATTTTCGTGATCGGGTTCAGCTGCTTGCGCTACGTTCGGCTCACTGTCACCGTCAAGATGCTTATCTGCGACAGCATTCTCATGAAGTACTTGGCGTGCAAATTCGGAGGTCGACGGCGTTGTGTCCCAAGAGTTTCCAGGAGGTTCCCGATCAGCAGATGAGCTCGGACCGGAAGAGTCTGGACCTTCCCCTTCTGACGGGGTAGAAGTGTTCGATTGGGCGCTCTCGCCCTCGGAAGAGAATTGACCACCCCCTAGCTGTGGGCCTTGTGCTTGGACCTGTTCGAGCTCTTCGAGCAGTTCATCCATGTCCTCGCCGGCGTCCTCTTCCACTTCGTCAAGGCGTGCTTGCGCTTCTTCGGCGGCGCTGTCGCTCGCCTCCATATCCTCGTAGCTTTCATCGTTTCGACCGCCCCCGTCGCTATCTCGACTCCGCCCTTTCCCGCTCGTCTGTCGGGGGGCGGGTGGCGGGCTTCCCCCACTAGATTCACCCTCTTCGGCCATCCCTTACCAAATACATCTAAGCAGGAATTTATAAAAGGAAGTCACCATCGCTGCAATGTCTCTATTGGGGCGCTGGTATGCGGGGAGGAAGATAGACAGGCTCCGGTAGTCTCAGTATGGGGGTTGTCCCCCCACCCGAGGTGGACCCTGGATAGATGTGGGCTGACGGCGGTCGGATGGTGGCCTGGTTTTCACCAGGCAATCATCGGTATCTCGTCTCGGTATATAAATGAACGTGCGGGGGGGTCAGCTATCCTCTTCGGGGGTTGTGAGACGCTCCCCATCCGGGACTCGAGAGCGGCCGAGTCTGGTCACATCTGCTTCGGTGAGATCATCTTCATCGAGATAGTCGGGCAGCCCGTTCTCATCATCGTCGAGATCGAACTTTTCGCTTGCCTCGGAAGCGTCCATCGGGGTGTCGAATTCAGCCTTGCAGTTAGCACAGCGGTAGTCTGGGTCCTTTCGCTTGCGTCGGTAGACGCGTCGGTTCCCACATTCCGGGCACGCGTGATTGTGCTTCCACGTCCAAGCTTTGTAGACGAACAGCTTCCGAGTCCCGATTTCTCGGAGATAGAGCCGCGTGCTGTTTTCTTCTTCGGCTGTCTCCGGATCGGTGAATCCGTTCGGATCGATCTCTTTCCGGGCAGCCTTCAAAGCAGCATGACCTGGCCATTCAGACGTGAATTTATGTCGTTCAGACCCGTCTTCGAAGCGAAGAGTGAACTTCCGCTTTTCATTTGGATCAGATTCACTTTCAGCCATCCTTCTATGGTATATTAACGTAGGGGGTTAAAATAGTATCCGGCAGTGGAAAATGAACAACTCGTCAACGACGATGGTCCCGATAAGCTCACCAACCAGACTGAGATCCGTGTTTTAAACTTAGGTGGCGTCTTGTCGGTCCCACTCTTCGACGACTTCCATCAATTCGCCGATCTGCTCTGCGTCTAGATCCTCTGCGTTGTCCACGCCTACCTTCATGAGGATTGGGTAGATGTGCCGGAGCTTTTCGATTTCTCGTCCGTCGCCGTTTTCTTGCCACTCCAGCTTGATCTTCGAGACCTGGATCTCGAACGTGCTCTTGAATTCTTCTGGGAGGTAGGTCAGTACTCGAGGACGGTCTTTGACGGGTGGGAGCTCGTCGCCTTCGTCTGTGGAAGTTCTGGTGTCTTCCCTCTCGCTTGACTCGCTCTCACCAGAATCTTCCACTACATCGTCCTCGTTCCTCTCCAGGTTTTCAGCCTCTTCAGCAGATTCTTGTTGTTGCTGGAAGGTCTCACCCATTCCGTTGAGAATGTCGGAACCTGCTGAGCTTTCTTCGGAGTTACCGCCTTCGCTCTCCCCTTCTGTCTCGGCATCTTGGTCACTACTCATACACGGTCACCTCTGGATTATTTGCTCGACCTCGTCGCCGATCTGATTGAGGTGCTCTGTGTTGACGTTTCCGTAGACCGTCGACTCGCGGATCTCGTCTTCCGAGAGGATGTCTGTGACGGATACGCTGCTCTCCTTTCCGAAGTCTTCCTCAAGCCATGCAGCTATGTCTAGATAGGTGAGTTGAGCCTCGTCGAATTCGTCATGGGTGAAAATCGACCCGTGTCCCGGGTCGATCGAACGTTGTAGTGCGACGTGATCCCGGACTCGCCAGACCGGGAAATTGCCCCCAAACTCTTCGTCGAGTTTGTTCACGATGTCGCTTGCTGAACTGTTTGGTTGAATCCGGTTCACAAGGAACCCGACATAGGACACCGGGAGTTGGTGCTGAAGACCTTGGACAAGATGTTTCGAAAGGATCGAAAGCCCGGATGTGCTCATCCTCTCCGGGTATGTCGGAACGAGAAGATTCTGCGAATAGACAGCGGAGTTGACAGCGATTTTATCGAGACTCGGGGGCGTGTCGACGAGAACGAAGTCGTAGTTTTCGTCGACGTTTGAAAGAGCGTCTGAGAGCCGCTGGTCTCCCATACTAGCGGTTGCGAGCAATGTCCGAAGCCCAGCGTTCATCGTGATGTTCGACCGGACAAGATCGAATTCGCCGATGTCGGCGATCGTTTCGTCGATATCTTCTAAGTGGTCGGTATCCGTGAGGACGTCCTTGAAGGACACCTCGAGGTCCAGGTCCTCGAAGTAGTCGTTGTACCCGAGATGAATTGTGGCCGAACCCTGGGGGTCGCTGTCGACGACAAGTACGTCGTGGCCACGCTGATTCAGCGCCCCGGCGATCTGAACCGTACTTAACGTCTTTCCGACTCCACCCTTCTGATTAGCGATCGACACCTTGGCTGGTTCTGCCATATCTTTGGTCCAGCCTCCTGGTACATAAATGGTTGTCATAGTTTTCCTCTCCATTAGATATATACTGCATTTTGAGGGGGTAATACCGGACTTTTCTATTTGAGTCTCATATTTGAGGCTCAATTGATGGGAATCGGGCTAAATGGCGCTCTTTCACGTTTCGGAAATGAGATTTATGTCGCTATACGCTCTCTGTGAACATATGGACCACCGGGCTGCTTTGATATCCTCTAGAGCTATCGAGCGTGCCATCCAGTCTGGAGCGTTCAAGGCTCCTGAGATCGATGACGGTGAAATTGTATCTACAGCGACTCGAGCACGGATTTTCAGGCAGTTGGAAAGAGAAGGGTGGCTGGAACGGGATGTTCCCAAATCGTCGATCTGGCGAGCGGGACCGCGTGCGAGGCAATTAGGTGAGATGTCTGATGATGCCCTCGAGTCTGTGGATGAGCCTCCGACGACCGGGCACAATAGAGCGGGTGATGCCTGATGATTGATCCAGCTGACTTAGCCGAAACGCTGCCGGATCGTCCATTGCGTTCGAGTGAGGTTGATGATATCGCGGACAAGTTCAACTGGTCGGTAATGACTGCTCCTTATCAGTCCGATGTAGCGGACGAGGGGGACACGGAGCAAACTCTGGTCCCGATGTGGTTCGTCTTCCAGCCGACCGATACACCATCTGAAGATGATATCAACGAGATTGTTGGGGACGCTATCTGCATGAGATTGGAACAGGAGGATGGGTGGATCGGCGAGGTTATCGAAGCGGATGTCACGCAATCAGCTTGGATTAAGGTGAACGAAGCCTACTCGCAGGCCATCGGATGCGATATTGAAATTCAGGAGATCGTTTCTCAAACGGACAGTGGAGAGGTAGCACGTTCGTTTGCGAGCGAGGCGACTCAGTGAACTAACTCTAGGACCTTGTCGAGAATCGATTTATCGGCACCTTGTCCCCTTCTGCCGGTTCATCTGACTACGATTGCTTCCCAACACGGCGATTAGCGACTTCCGCTCGACGTTTGAGGCGGGTTTCGTCTAGGTGGAACGTCTCTGGACGTGCCCCTTCCGATTGAACGAACCCCTGCGTGCGGAGATCGCGAAGCACGTCTCGGGCCGTAGTGTCGGAGACTGAGAGGATCTCACCGGCCATCTTGGCGGTGACACCGTCATCGGCTGTTGAGACTAGGGAAAGGATGTCTTGGTACTTCTCGGTGGCGTAATCTCCCTCTTCGCACGCGACTTGAAACTCGTCTTTGATTACTTCGTAGCTGAGCGCCTCGCTGAGTTCCTGATCGTCTGTCTCCACCAACGGCGATCGGTCGGCTTCTGGCTGGCTTTCGTTGTTCTCCAGATCCTCGATTCGAGATTCCAGTTCGTCTCGCTGCTCTTTGAGGTCCTGGACCTGCTGTGCTTTCTCCTGTAGTCGGGAGCGCAATTCCTCTTCGCCGTCTGTATCGACGTTGGTGATCTCTGCGAGCCGTTCAACAGCCTCCCGCATCTCTCCGAGATGGGAATCCAGCCACTCCAACTCTTCCAGACGGTCTTGTAGGGACTCGATCTTTTCTCGCTGCTCCTCGACCGTTCGGGCTAGCTCGTCACGCTCATCGGCCAGATTCTCCTTCTCTCGCTTGATCTCCATGACCTCTGCCTGGATCGTATCTGGGCTTTCGAGAGCCTCACCGTCGATCTCAACTGTGAAGTCTCCCGAATTGGAATCGACACTCGCGTTCCCGAGTCCCTCAGTATTCTCGACCATCTCCCGGAGGTCAAGCAACCGTTCCACCCGGTCCTCGAGATCGTCGATCTGTTCTTCGCGCTCTTCAAGCTGTGATTCGAGTCGTTCGATCTTGTCTTGCCGTTGTTCTTCACGTTCGCTGATCTCTTCGAGCTCGTCGACGAGAGTGTCGCTGACAGATTTCAGTTCGGGTTGATCGAACCCTTCGAGGCCAGGGGTGGCTCCCCCATCGAATGTCTTCATCCGCTTGATCTGGACCCTGATAAGTGGATCATCGAGGAAATCGGCCTGGAGGAACCCTTCACCATCGTCGAGGTCGGGGACTTCGTTCGCTGTCTCCTTGTCGATCACGCGGCGGACGACGTCGGTTTCCGTATCCCAGGTGAGCCGATGCCAGAGTACCCAATCACACTGGCTGATGTAGCTCTTCTTGACGTCTTGTGGCCGCTGACTGATCGCGAATAGGCCAAGTCCACGCTTTCGCCCCCGTTTCCCGACCCTGACCATCATGTTGGCCACGTCGCCGCCGCCCCGCTCAGGGATGTACTCGTGGGCCTCTTCGGCGATGATGAGAAACGGCTTCTTCAGCTGTCTCTCCTTGTTGAACAGGTGGCGTGCGGTCTCGTAGATGAGCTCGTCTGCTTCGTCATCGTCGAAAAACGCGGAGAGGTCCAGGATGATCGGGACGTTCTGTTCGAGCGCTAGTGACGCCAACTTCTCCCCGTGTTCCGGAGACACCTGGATATCACACTCTTGGTCGGCGCCGGCGTGGAGGATCTCGTACTCTTCTTTCAGCGACCAGTACTCCCCATCCGTGTCGATGATAAGGAGGGGGAACCCGCGTTCGAGAAGCTCCTCGGCGATGACGTTCGCCGAGTTGGATTTCCCACTCCCCGACTTCCCCGTCGCGAAGGCACGTCCGGTCAGCACTTCAGCAACCGGGAGTTCGATCTCTTCCCCGGTTTCTACGTCTGAGCCTAACCGGATCGGAGTCTCCGGTTCGATATCGGTGCGTTCGTCTCCCGTCACTGTTGTAGCCATTCTTTTTCCTCCTGACTTTTAGATCCCGAGCGTTTCTCGCCCTTCTTCGACATCAGCCTCCCCAGTTTCCCGGTACTGGTCGACCAGCCAATTCATCAGCTGCATCTGCTCCCCGTTGCCTCCCGTCCCCTCGAAGATGTTCACCACCTCGACGGGAAGGTCCTCGAGGATCGGCTTGATGGCCGCCAAGTAATCGGAACCGAGGATAGTGTGGACGACAACGTCGTCGCCTTTTGCGTTCGAGTCGATCCACTCTCGCAGCGTGGGCTCCACCTCGTCGACCCACTCTTGGATCTCTTCGTCGGTCATGTTGTGGAGCGTCCGATCGTAGGAGTCCTCCATTGGCTTGTTCGGATCGGCGAGGCCGACGCCGGCGGAAAGGATACGATAGTCACCCGGAACAGTTTTGCCGTATCGGTTTTTCACCGTCGAATACCCGCTCTTGTAGAGGTACTGTAGCGGAAGCGTGTCCACTTCATCACCCTCATCGTAGTCCGGATGAGCCTTACCCCAGTTCTCAGGATCGTACTTCTTGTCCGAACAGCCGACGATTCCGAGGACAGTAGTCATGCGTCATCACCTCGCAGATCCTTGATCAGGTCTTCGCTCACGATCACCGAGTGACCGAACCCGTAGGGTCGTTCTTCACCGAGAAGGACCGCGAGAAACTGCTTGGCGATCCAGTCTTCGGTAGGAACATCACCGTCTATTTCAGATCGGGAGGCCAGCCACTCGCCGACCCACGACTGCCACCGGCTGTAGAGTTCCGAGAGGGAACACTTGGCGTGCTCGCCGGCGAAGGCGCGGATCTCTTCAGACTCGAAGCGCTCGTTCGTGGCCTCAGCCTGTCCGGCTTTTAGGCACGCCATCTCCTGTACGACACGGGCCGTCTGCGTAGCTGTGGGTGTCTCCATGATTCAGTCCTCCAGTGGCAGAATGTCTTCGACTTCGATCGAATCTAGACTGTCCGGCCCCTGTTCGCTCACTTCGCTCAGGAGTGCTTCCAGGATGGGAATCATTTCCCCGAGCGGATCGTCGTCGCTGACAGCTTCCTCGTCGACGAAGTCACGGAGAGAAATATAACCGTGATGGGTCGCACTCCAGCGGTATACGTCGATCCAAACGTCGGAACGGCGCTTAGAGAGCCCGAGCGCCCATTCGGACGGCAATTCCCCGGTGTGGTCGGGTTCGTAGACGTAGGTTGCGATACGTGCTGAACCGGCCCCGTCGAAGTCCCGATCTCGAATGAACTTCCCCACCCGACTGGGAACCAATTCGTTGACCTCCTTGACGGATCGATTTTTCTGGATCATCGTAGTGACCTCCGATGTACTTCCACGTTGTAACGGGCACAACTTAATACTTACGGGTTATAATAGGATACAGTTTGAGGGAAACTGTCATTTGGGCGGGCCTGGAACAGCTTGATGATGAACAAAAGCGACGAACGAGATCTACCGATAAGGGGGGCTGTCTGCCGAGTGCAACCTCAGTGGTCGCACTCGGAGTTTCTCGACGCCGCAGAGCCGAGCGTTGCGATGATGAACCTCGAGGACGCACGTCGCGTGGTCAAACGGGGCGAAGATGCGGAGAGCTACTTCCCTGGGAATACCACGGTGATCGCGACGTCGACGATCGACGACGACCTCTTGGATATCATTCCTTGGAAGCACAACGACTTCCGTCGTGGTGAGCTCGATATTGTGCGGGAGTTTGAGCCGGACTACTACGTCCCGATGGACCATTCTGACTATAACGATATTCCGAAAGAAGAACGCCTCTCACGGGTGAAGAAGGTATTCAAAGGCACACTGTGGCTTCGGGACAAACTCCATGACGAAGGTGTCGATACCGAGTTAATCCCGCTGCTGAAAGGATGCACTCTCGACGAGCGTCAGTACTCCTACCAGCTATTCGAGGAACTCAATGCCTCGCTCGTGGCGTACTACGCGGTCAACTACTTTGACGGCGGGGGAACCCCACTTGAGCGAATCGTCGACGACCTCGAGACGATCACGGAAGAGACGGATCGACCGATTCTGCTGATCGGGCTTCTTTCGCCGAACTACCTGGCCCGTGTCCCTGAGCAGGTGGTGGCTGGCGCTGGCCAGCACGCTTGGCGGGATCAGGTGACGCCACGGAAGGAAAACCCGCTGTCGATGCGGGAGACCCACGAGCAACTCGAGATCGACGTCGCGAACGCTCTCGGGGTCACGCCTACCGTCGCGGAGCCCCTACAGTCGAGTGCATCGGCCAATCCTCCGTTCGACACTCAGACCAAAGCTGAGTAAGTGACGTAGCCGGCACCGCTGGCCATCGCCCCACCAAGGAGTAGCAGAACGACATTGGCGATCTTGTTACTTGCGTTCGTCACGTCTAGCGAGTACGTTTCATCCGAAAGCGGCCAGAACAGCGTCACTCCCATCGGGGTCAGAAGGTCAGCCACATAGTGAGAGAGAACACCGATCGTTCCGAACGTGAACCCGAGAAGTCCTACAGACCGTTCGGAGGTTAGCCCTATTTCTGCATACGCCGGCGCTACAGAGGCTATCGCTGGCGACGACTTAGCGACGTACCAGAGGGCAACTCCGGCGACGATACCGACGGCGAGAGCGGCCCACACGGTGTGAGACACTCCCCGGTGCGAGAGGCCTGGAACTTTGAAATCGCTATCAGGGAGATGCTCGACGGTAAGCATGACCAGGAGGGCGAGGGCTGCAACGCCAGGGTAGCCGAGCGTGGTCAGTGTCACCCCAAGAATAGACCAGACGGCCAGCGTAACTCCGAAATGACCCTTTCTGTGCATAGCTACGAATCCACCCCTTTCTCGATCTGTCCGCGAACGAGTGTAGGAACATCTTCCTTCAAAAACAGTTCCCACGTGTATTCGTCGTCTGGATCGAGAGCCGACTCGAAATAATGGTTCCAGACGGAGGGGTTCATCCGGCCTGTATCCCCGAGCTCGGGCGTGCTCGGCCGCTCATCGTCGGGGATGAATACCGCGGAGTGGAACGATTCCTTGGCTTCTACGTACCAGATGTAGCACGGCGCTTGCCACCCTCGTTCGATTCGGACGACGTATTCGCCGGGAGAAGCGGCGAGAGCGCCTGCCATTTCCTTGACGGTCTCGGGCGTGAACCCGTCTACGACCGGATCGCGCTCCGATTTCTGGGACAGGCTCACCAACCCTCGAATGAACCGACCGAAATCGTCGTCGTCGCCGACGTAAACGACTCCATCGTCGCCGATTGTTGCTTCGTGTTGGCCGACCATTCGATCGAGAATTTCTCTAGCAAATTCTTCGTCGTCCTCGTCGGTAGCGGTCTCTTCAGTCTTCTCACTATCGGCCATCGCCTGACCCCCCGTTCTTGGCACCACCGTCAGCTACCGCCTCTTTCCCGTCCGATAAGAGATGTTTCTCGACTTCTGCCTTGGTGTGGATCTCCCCGCACACTTCACATTTAATTCCCTCTTCCGTGCTGTTGACGTGGTAGTGGCAGTCGCACGGAAGGGTCTGTTCTGGTTCGAATTCCTCGATGATCTCCCGAGCAGGCTCAGTCAGCTTCCATCGCTTGATTCCTGTCCCGTCAAACGACTCGGTCCCGGCGGGTTTGATCGCCAGGTTTTCTTTAGCTTTCCGCAATAGAGAGTTTGAGAGGCTTATTTCTCTCCATAGAAATGACCCGTCTATCTCTAGTAGGGGCTTGAGATACCCCGCATTCCTGTGAATCCACCCCCTTTCTTTCTCAGAGAGTTCTACCATTGTACCCCCTCCAGAACCTCCGGTCGTATGAAGCTATTTTTGGTGCGTTGTGACCGCTGTATCATGCTACCCCTTCCTGGCACCAAGTTGGTCCGGTCCCAAGTTAAACATTACGGGTTAGAACAGTATTCACTTCCGGCCGATACGGTTCGAAGTGTTAGGCGAGCGATCAAAGCAATGCTACTCGGCCAGCTGTACTACTCTTCACCAGAAAAACGGACCAGCAAGGACTGAAAACCACCGTCACCTGTTTATGGGGCGAACGCGATACAGGTATCCAGGTTCGAGACCGTCGTTCAACGCATTGATCGCGTGTCTCCACTCGCGAGCACTCTGGAACCCGCTCTTGTCCCCGTAGGGTTCGAGTTGCTCGATATCTCGAGGATCGCACTCGCCGATCTCTTCGACGATCACGTCGCCTTCTTTCGGACCTGTTCGGGACCGACGCCACCACGTCTCACCTGTCGACCGTTCTCTGGCCCGGAAGGTGACTACTTCGCCTTCTTCGAGAAGTTGCTGGCGGGCTGTTTCGTCCGCGAAGACTATTGGGCCGACCCGACTCGGGGGTCCATCGGCATCTTCGCTCTCACTCATGCAGACTCACTTCCACTGCCCCGTCAACCAGTTTCCCTCCTGTTTTGAACGAAACCGTCCCGTCCCCGTGAGCCCGGAGACGGTATCTCCCGTGGTGGTTTTTCGCTTCTACTGAGACACCACCAACAGCCATCTCAGTCTTCTCTGCAACCGTCATGGGCGTCTTTCGGGCAGAAACCACTATTTCGTCTCCCACCTCACAATTCTCGAGGACCTCGGTGGGAGAGGGGTCACTCGCGCTTTCTGTCATGGAAATAGCTTCACCGTTTTGGCATATAAATCTCAGTCGTCAATCCGTAGATCACGTTAGAATGCGGAAAGGGTGGTGGGTCGGGAGTTTGGAATTGGCCGAGCGACCAGACCCCCTTAAGGTCAATACGCTCGGCCAGCCAACCGGTGCGGTGCGTCGGCACTTGAGTTTGGCGATCAATCTGACTATCGAACAAGGAATCTTAGATCTCGGCTTATATCCAGTGAGATAGTGGTTTTTGGAACTCCTGGCAACAGATCGAGCAGGACATACACCGCCAGCCAGACGGGTGCTTTTCGAACCAGGTAGGCCCATCACATCGAGGGCATTCTTCCAACCGGTATCTCATCGGCGTCCCCCGTGCTCCCCCACATTTTCTTTCTCTTGGCGAGCTCGTTGAGTCACCTCGGGTATGTCAGGGTGCTCCTGAATCTCCAGCTGTTTGAACACACCTGTCTCTGGATCTTGGACGGTGAGATACGGGTTTTCCCCTGGCTTGGCCCCACTATCCTGCTTGTAGTACACGGGGATGTCAGCGGCGCGTGCTTGATCGTAGACGGCTTTTGCCCACACATGTTCCATTTCCCGGCGTTCGTCAGCGGGCGCGCTCTCGCCGCCGATCACGACCCAGTCGATGCCGCTGAGGTCGACGTCACCTACCGGTTCGATCAGCGGTTCGAAGCTGATCCAGAGGCGAGCGTCGACGCCGCGAAGCTGATCGATCCGGTGGGTGGTGTCGGGCTCTTCACCCCCAGGCCCACTCCCGACTGACGTCCCCACGATGGCGTTCGTCGGCCAGTCGATCTCCATTTGAGCCGCCCGGTCTGGACGCTTCGTCAGGAAAACAAACTCTTGTGCGGGGCACTCGCGGGCAGTATCGACGACTGACTGGATGAACGAGTCGGATACGCACCGATGGAAGAGGTCGCCGAACGATACAACGAATATCCTGCCCGGCCCGTCTGGATACGAGTACTCGAGTGGCTCATCTAATCGATCAGGGTGGCAGGTGACGACCTCGTTCTCGTTCTCACGGGTCCATGCTTTTCCCGACATGTACGCGGGGGCATCATCACGTTTCGCTTGGCGGCGCATGAACCGCTCCGCGTAGCAATTCTCACATTCCGGCCCGCAGCGGGTACACCCCGTGACCGGATTCCAGCTGTACGTACACCAGCTGATGTCTGTTATCTGCATCGTGTCCCCCCGGTCATAGATACTCCTCGAGGCCGATCTCGGGCCGCTCTTCGATGTCCTCACTAGATCGGTTCTCTTTGGCCGTCTTCTGGTGGTGGCAGTGCTTGCATAGCGTCTGGAGGTTCGACTCGTCGAACGGGTGGCCTCCGTCAGATATCGGCTCGATGTGGTCGACGTGGAAGCCGCCACGCGACGGTGCTTCGATCAACGCTGATTCGGGTAGCCGTGAACCGTCGCGACCGACGTGATCGTACACGAGCTCTTGCGTCTGCCAATAGGCCCGCCACCAGCGGTCTTTCGAGAGACCGCATTCCTGGCAAGTGTGGTTGTCTCGTTCGAGGACCTCTTCTCGAACTTCATCCCAGATGAACATCTGCTGGACTGCCTGCGCTATCTCCCGGCAGCGCTCCGAACAGTAATTCCAGCGGCCGTCAACGACTGGTTCGTCACAGACGCGGCACCGATCGTGTTCAGACTGCGGGAAAAGCGTGTCCATCGACTTGCGGAGGTCCTTCCGGCTAACCTCCTCAAAACGACCCCCTTCACTCGCGTCTGTCACGCACATCCCTCCGGGTGAGGTACGGATGGTCGTCGAGATGGTTCTCCAGTTCTTCCTGTGATTCGAAGCCAGACTCTCCGCAGTAGAGGCAGATCAGACCGTCGGGATCTTCGTCGACATTCTCTTCCGGACGAAGGAGCGTGAGCCAGCGATCCAGCCGGCTTCTTGCTGTGGACCGTTCCGGCGGCTCAATAAGGTCTTCAAGCATCGATATCACTCCCGTCAAGGGCCCACAGTGTAGCCCCACATTCGCATACCTCATCGTCAGAAACGGTGATTCCGCACTCCGGGCACGGTGATCGGTCCCAGTCAACGTTCGCGTAGTAGTCCGGAAAGTATTCGATCGGATGGAAGCCACACCCCTCGAATAACGGCCGACTCGTCCGGCCGTCGCGCTCCCAAGACAGGCCCAGAACGATTGAAGGATCTTGGTCAGCTAGCCATCGAAGGCGGTTTTCGAAGAGCGCACGGCCGATCCCTTGGCTTCGCCACGCTCGATCGACGGCACTAAACTGCATCCAGCCGGCCGATCCTGGAACAAGTTCTTCAGCGTCAAACGACCCTTCGGGAAGGTCCTCAAGTGTTTCTTGGCGTGTCGCGTGAACAGCGATCCCCCACCCAACAGAAACCGTCTCGTGTTCGGCGATTACAGCGTAGACATCGATCGGAGCATCGTCCTCGTCAACCCAACCCACGATATGCGCGAGCTCTCTTGGGAGCCTATCTGGCCCGTACCTTGCACCGAACCAGTGATGCCATACTCGAGCGATCTCGAATAGATCATCTCTGCTGTCCACCTCTCGGAGCTCAACCCCTGGGACCGAACAACCCACTCCCCTACTATCTTGAGCGCATTCAGCATTCATGTTCTCTCAAGCAGGCGGTTGTTCTGGGGCGGTATCGGTATCGTACTCGGTGAAATCTGGATTCGTGAAGAGTTCTTCAGCACACCGTCGGCAGCAGTGAATGATCTTCGCTCCTCCATCGATCCGTGCGATCTCGACCATCCCCTCCGGGCTGTTGAGGTCCTCGCCGCGATATTCCAGGGGCCGACACAGCTGACACTCATCAGGGATCGTCTCAAGCATAGGGCCACTCCCCTGTCTGATGGGCTTCGTCCAATTCTTCGCCGACCTCTTCCTCTACACGCTTCATCCCATGCTCAGTAGCTTCGACAGCGTCGTCGAGTTGCTGACAATCCACCGTCTTCCCGTGGTTGAGAATCCCCTGATGGTCGATTCCGAGATCGTGACCGATACTATCGTAGCTGGCCAGCATCCACATCTGGCCGATATAGTTGATGTCGATACCGGGCCAGGAACGTCTGGAGAGACGATCTAAAGGGACGGCTTTGTAGGTCAAGGAGAGTGTTTCGCCATCCCACTGGCTGATCCATCCGTCGGGTATGTCGACTTGATCCAGCAGATCCTCAAGTTCAGGCACCCTTCCACCGTCACACCTAGCCCGTTCCCCCGAATCCTCACCTTCATGCCGTGTCATCGGTCTCCTCCTGATATTCGAAGTTGTTCTTGCTGCGGTATAAACCCCGATCTGCCGGTGTGGGCGAGAGTGTCCTATTCGGCTTCAACAGAACAATCGAAGCAGATCCGCGTATACTCGGCTTCAAGCATTACCCGGAGATTCTCCCGGCGGGTGTTAGTCTCTAAGTCGGTGCTGTCGGTATCGAACTCCAGCTTTTCAGCCGCATACTCCCCAATAGGTTCGCCACAACAGTCACAGATCCCATCATGACGGAACCGTCCCAGGCGTAGCTTTGGTTCGCATATTGCGGTTGAGAGGATCCTCGCGAAAAGCACTCTTACTGCTGCTCTCACACCGTTTCTCTGAAGAACGTCTCTTGTGGTGGGGGCCTTCACAGACCATCACCTTGGTCGACTCCTGACGTTTCCCCGTCAGTGGGGTCGACGATCTTGTCGATAGAGATGTCGTGGTGTCGGGTGTCGCTCACGTGTTCGTCGACGTGCTGCATCCCTGTTCGCTCAGCTGATCCGTAGGCTGAATCGTGATCGAGAAGCCCACACTCGCTACAAACTACCACCCACCAAGGGCCATCGTCCTTCTGTCGCAACCGTTCGCGCAACTCTTCGACTCTTGTCTGATCAAGAGCAAGGTCATCCGGCATCGGTAATTCCACCTGTAGAACCATCTCTCGGCCACGTCTGGGACTCTGCTTTTTCGATCACCTCGCAAGTCCCTTCGATAGCGCCGGCCGCGTAGAGCGTGAGCTCGGCGTTTTCCTTCTCGAGAAGGTAGCAACGCTCGCCGTCCCCCTCGCGACGAACCCGGTACTTCACTTTGTACTCGGACTTTCCGATCGGGACGCCACCGGGTGCGTGCATCTCGTGCTCTTCCCGGATGACTTCTCCTTCCTCGAAAGCCCACTCTTCAGCCTCCCCATCCAGAGCCCGATCAAGGTACTCCTGAAACGCTTGCTTGTACGCCCGGTGTTTCCCGAGTTGGATGTCCGTCTGCCGAGGATCGGCCGACCGGGGACCTCCGCTTTTGTACTGTTTTCTTGCCTCCTCTTTTCGCTCCCGAAGCCATTTTCCGAAGTCTCCTTGCCCGCCACTATGGCCGGCGAGATAGGCGGCTTTGCAGGGTCGACAGAGCGCCTTCGGACCTGGGCCGAGATCGACGACGTCCACCGGCTCACGCTCACATCCACCCGTCGCACACTGATCGTCGACAGCTGAGTCTTGACCCCTCTTCTCGCGGTCGCTGTCGGCTTCTGTCATACAGTCTCACCAGTTGCGCTTGTTTGCCCGGTCTCTCGCCGCATGATCTCGTCGACGATAGCTGAAAGCCGGGCCTGGTTCTCTTCCCAATCCGCCTGTTCGTCCCACTCGATATCTGCCAGTGCTTCCGTCGGGCCGACTCGTAGGAGTCGGCGATCGCTGTAGTCCTTGAGCGGGATCATCTGCTCAGTCGGGATGTCCGTACTCCCACAGTGGCAACACTCCCCCGTGTACCCCACTCCCGGGCGGTCGATGGCCTCGACCCAGCGACAGACTCCACCACATCCTTGATGGATCTTGACGCACCCCTGCCAGATGTTCGGCATCGTCATTTCCCTCCCGTACTGTTCTCTCTCGAATCGGGTGTCTGTTCCTTGGCTTCGTGGGCCAGGATATCTTCTTCCGTGATGAATAGCAGTTGAGACCCCAGCCGAGAGCGGATCTCGTTGATTCGTCCTGCTGTTTGCTCACTACCCCACTCTGGATGTCTCTCGGCAGGATCGGTGGTCACGAACCTGATTGCGTCGCCCTCATCAAATGGCAGATCGTCTTCGTGTATCCAAATACTGGTGGGTGTGTGGGTCCCGATCTTCGCCTGGTACGGTCCATCCACATCGGATTCTTGGAGAATGTCATCCGGGATGTCCTCGTCTGGCCTCCCGTCTGGTGAAGATTGGGCCCGTTCAGTACTGTTCTCAGGCATCCTTACCCCCATCCGACTGCTCTTTTTCCGTGTAGACTTCCCACTCGCCTCTGTCGGGTTCCCACTCGACTGGACTCTGGTCTACTGCCTCGAGCGGTGAATCTGACTCTTTCACGCGCTCTAACTCCTCATCAGTCAACTCGAAGCGGAAGCGGGTCGGGCCGATCAGGTCAACCGTTCGCGTTTCCTCGCGGTCAGTGCCGCTTTTGCAGTTATCGCTCATGTTGTTCACTTTCGTTAGACTGTTCGTCGGCCCATTCCGGCGTTTCATCCCAGATTCGATACCACTCGCTACAGTCTCGACAGTGCCAAACTCCGGGCGCACCGGTCCAACACCGGTCATGATCTCGGTTGTGATCGGAAGGGTCGGCTATGTCGAAACCACGCCAGTCCTCAACCTGCTGTTGAGAGAATCCCAGAAGGTCGTCGTCGGGGTCCACCTGCTTTGCGACCTTTTCTTGGACAAACTCGACGATCGCGTTCAAACCTTCACTCCCCCGTGATGACCGCTTTCCTCTGTCCTAGCTGGCGTTTGCTCAGCATTGTCAGTCATCTCCTATCTGTTATATCTACCCCTCTCTCATAAAGTTGCGAGAGGGGCAGACGGTCCTCGAATTCACACCAGTTCACGTGTTTGTTTCTTCTTCGGCCGGCTCGACGATCGGGCCCGGGGTATGCCGATCAAATTCGCTTTCCTCTTCGATCATGCCGACGACCATCTCGACGGTATCTCTCAAGAGCTCGCGTTCGAGAACTCGCCCTTCGACGACATATCCCTCGATACCGTCGACGTCGGCATCTTCGCCATCAGTGTATTTCGCAACGACAGCGTCGGTCGCTTCCTTGACGGCCTCGTCGAACGCACTGTACCGTTGCTCACCCCGTCGCGCTCGAGATCTCTCCCCCACCGGTCGATCGCTAGCGTCGCCGCAAGAATACCAAGTCTGAGTCGTGGATCTTGGTCTTTCTCGGTCATCGACTGGCCGAGTGAAAGCGCTGCTTGATCCTGATTGCTGAGTGTCATGTGGACATTACCCCGACGATCCGATAAGTGGCGTCTTTGCAGCTATCGCTCATGCGTCGATCCCTCCCCGGTATCGCCAATGACGAGCTCTGAATCGTCGCGAAGGACGGGCGCAACACCCTGAATGTCGTGCTCGTCGACGAGGGCGCTATAAACCGTGTTGGCCACTTCCCGTGCTTCCTCGTCTTCGACATCAATCCCCAGAACCCGAAGGTCGAGGACGCCCTCACTATCCTGATCTGCTTCCTCTGCTTCTGGGGGTGCGACGTGCGCTGGCCGATCGCCTTCGGAATCCCCGTACTGGCTCCCATCGAGCCGTGACATCGCGCTCCCGTCCCGACCGACACCTCTCTCACACATGTTGATCACTCCCCAATCGGCTGGTGGTCGGATGGAAAGAACAGTACTCGCGGTGGTCTGTAGGGGTCGTATAGTAGGCACCGCACTCCCAGCATTGCCGCTGTGACTGTTCGATCTTGGCCTTAAGGTGGCTGCCCCCATCGGTACTTCTCCGCCCCATCATCGGTCAGCCACCTCCGTTTCCCAGACCGAACACAGCTTCGTATGCAAGACGTCGATCACCTCTTCCGGCGGTTTGTTCGACTCCTGGACTACCTCCGGGTCAATGACGCGCTGAGTGGCTGACTGAATCCCCTCATCACCGTTCCGAATGGCGACCAAACCGAACGCGACGATATCGTCGTCTTCTAGCTTCTCAACGGCTGATGAAACCTCTTCGTCTATCGACTCTCCAAGCTGTTCGGCCAGTTGCCGCCCGATCTCGGTGAAGACTTCCTCGTGATTGTCTCCGGTTTCACTCCCACTCATGCTTACTACCTATTTGGTCGGATATAGCTTAATACTTACGGGTTAAAATAGTTTACACGGGCTTTCGCGGTCACCATAGCGACCCAACTCAACACAGAGCGCTATCCGTTCTCTTCAGCGCTGTCGATTGTTTCAAGAATTTTTCGTCCCAGTCCCCGGCCACTACCCGCTTAATCTCGCTAATCGACCGATTCGAGCTCGGATGGGCGGTACTGCTCGAGTTCGTACTCTTCGGTTCTGTCGGAATCGATGGCGACAGTCCGACCGATGATCGACTCGACCGTCCCCACCACTCCAGTTTCCGTCACCTGAACCTGTTCTCCGCGTTCGAAGTGACGCTCGGCGTCGATGGCTGGCTCTTCGACACCAAAGTCCCACGTCTGAATGGTGAGTGATGGGACCGGCTCGTTCTGTTTGGATACCAGTCGAAACAGGTGTTCTTCCCCTTCTACAGGCTGAGGGCGAAGATAAACCGATGCTGTGGTCTCGTCAGCACGCTCGTATTGAAGACCCGGGATTAAGCCCCGCTCTCCCCCTCCCTTGTTCGCATAGATGCTTGCCCGTTCATCACAACGTTTCTCTGGGCTCGGAGTCGCGACGAACATGTCTCGATATTCGGCTACGACGCGTAGTGGCGCCTGATCCCACCAGATCACGAATGCTCGATCCCACGGGTCGTGGGTGTGGATATACTCTTGGTACGGTGTGTCCAGGTCTTCGTGGAGGTCCTGGGCGTCTTCTGGCCCGTGTGAGAGGATGCGGAAGTCCTCAGCTGCATCGTTAATCGCGTCGACGACCGCTGGTATTCCTTCCGGCATCGATCCACCTTCTTCACTCACGGCTACTCACCCTTGTTCTGTCTGCCGCCTTTCGAATATCAACCATCGTGATACTGAATTGCCGGTGCTGCTACAAAAAGTATCAGCGCAGGCCTGTTATAGGAAGGAACTGCTCGATATTCCAATGGCAACTTATGAGAAGGGGATTGAGACAGACATTCGCCACCTTCGGCCAGGTAATGTGACCAAGGAAGGCGTGGAATTCCTGAATGGCCTTGTCGAATTTTTCGATGAATCAGAGAAGGATGTCTACCGACTTCCAGAGGAATGGTCTCATCTTAAAATCTCACCAAGAGGCGGGCGGTCCATTATTGCACTCCCAGATGAATTCGTGAACGAACACTATATCGACTCTCTCCACGACACTCACTATGTTGCTAAAATCTCATACGCACCTGAAACCGAAATATTTCACGAGATCCGTGCTTGGCAGTCTCTTCATGACCATTCCACGTTAGCTTGCCATCTAGCACCGGTAGACGCGTGGGGAGAAGACTTCACATGGTTGGTGATGCGGAGAATAGAAGACTGCCATCCATATCGCATCCCACACATCAATCTCTCTCAAACACTCGAGCCAAACGATTTCAGAGACCTTTTCGAGCAACACGGATGGACGTTGGATGACGCGGATGAGAATACGGGCTATGACCACCTTACCCAGCGGAGTTGTTTATTCGATTATGGAGGGCTGGCCCCGATAGACCCCAAACCAGATTACGATCAAGCGTTCCAGGACGCTATGCGCGAGTCTGAATCAGTCACACTAGCACAGATGGAAGAGCGTGGTGAGGACCGGTCTGATACCTCCTCGTGAAATGAAAAACGGTTGAATCCAAGAGGACTATTCGTCACTGAGTGACTTCGAGAGGCGATCGACTCGTTCTTGGATGTCTTCACGGCGCCGTGTTGTCTCTTCGTCGCGACGGTCAATATTGATCAACTCTCCATCCTCGAGGACGGCCTCGCACACGACACCCTCCTCGTTGCATCCGTCCGGTAGGCTACCGACGTCGACATCGAGTTGCTTGATGATCTCGTCACCGCCCTGGTCCTCGACAAGTAGCACTGCCGTCTCACCGTCGACGATCTCATCGACGACTGCTGTGTAGGTCCCGTTCATGCTGGTGCGACTGCGGCAGCTGGTGAGCTCGCCGGCCCAAGGCTCGGCCCGGGATCGATACCAACAGTGGGATCGAGCGAGTTTGACCCCGACCCATCAGTCGGTTTTTCGTCCAGGATGTCCATCGGGTCAGTCGAGAACTCTTCTTCAGTCGTGACGGTGAAACTACTCCCATCAGATTCGAGGACTACGTTACCGTGGACACCCGTCCAGTACGTCTCGATATCCATCTCAGCAAACCGTTCGAGCGTTTCGGAGTGTGGGTGTCCGTACTGGCTATCATACGCGCTTGAGATCACGGCGATCTCGGGGTCGACCACATTCATGAATTGGGACGAGGACGATGTTGAGGAGCCGGCGTGGCCAGCCTGGTAGACTTCTGAGTCAAGTTTCTCCGGGAACGCTTGGACCATCCGTTGCTCGGAATCACTCTCAGCATCGCCCGTAGTCACGTAACTTGTCTCGCCGTATTCAACCAGGAGGCTGACGGAGTTTTCGTGGATACCATCACCCGCTTCCGGGGTCGGATTCAGGACAGTCGCACTTACTGACTCCCCTTCGAGGGAAAGGGAATCACCGCTTTCCACGCGATACAAGTCGACTCCGTGGTTCTCGACGGCATCGATGTACTCTTCATACGTGTTGGATGTCGAGGTAACTCCGGAACCGTATGCTGCACCGATTCCTTCTCCCTCGGTTTCGAAGTGGTTGATCACCGCTTCGTGACCGCCGATATGGTCTGCGTGCGGGTGGGTTTCAACGAGGTGGTCGATCCGGTCGACACCTTGGGAATCGAGATACTGTAGTACTGTTTCGCCGTCGTCTCGCCACCCACCTGTATCAATGAGAATCGTCTCCCCATCCGGCGTAACGATCAACGTTGAGTCTGCTTGCCCAACATCGATATGATGTATCTCAAGAGTCCCGTCAGTTCTGGGGGTATCGCTCGAATCACCCTCGTTAGCGGTGGTATCTCCCGCTGTCGCTGTCTCACTGATAGCTGCTGAACTTTCTGCTGGTTCACTTGTATCGGTTGTACTGTCGACGAGGGGGGTGTCTTGCGGAGTCGTTTCTAACTCCGCCGATTCTGATCCGAGATCGTCAGTAATGTCGGAACAACCGGCGAACGCAACCAAACACCCCACCAGAAGGATGAGCGCTATGCGCTTTACCATAGTCTGACTCTCTGAAATCTAATTCCTGTCGTCATAAAAGTGGAGAGTATCGCTCAGAGTGGCTCAAGACGACGGTTCCAAGAGGTTCTGGCCGGCCTGAATGACGGCATCCAAGGTAGGTGGATTGATTACTGACGTGTGGAACATCAGGAAGAGCGTCACTACCGCGCCGATAGTGAAGATAGCATTCGTGCCAAAAGCCCGGAAACGGCTAATCAAATACAGCACAATGATCATCGGAAGCGAGATGAGGAACATCGGATGAAGATAGCCCAAGAGTGAGTACGGGATCAGGCTCTCCATATCGATTTCACTTGGGAGAGATGCAGCTATGATGATCGTCCCGAGGATCATTGCTGCAACACCCGAAACGACATCCGCTGAGGCACTCCAGGCAAAGAGTAGCGTCCCGAGACTCAGATTCAGCAGTAGGGGGGCTATGGCGATCACGATGCGTTTCGTGTAGCTTCTCGGGACATCGTGCTCAACGTACCCTGGCGGACTCCCGAACCGGAAAAGAACGACCTTGTTGACTGAAACCCCGGTGAACACGCAGGCGAAGAAGTGCGCGAGCTCGTGAACGATCACTCCGGGAGCCATCACGATAGGCAGCAGGTACCGACGAACGCTAAGCATGAGCCGTCACCTCATTTGAATCGGGGCGGTAGGCCGGTGGTAGATCATCGACCTGAATTGCGGCGTCGACGTCACCTGCTGCTATACAGTCGGCTATTGTTCGTGCGACCCGTAGCTGAACCTCACGTTCGAGACGTTCGATCGGGCCTGGAACGTGATTTGTTTCGACGGGGTCGGTGAGGTGTTTCGCGAGACTGTACCGGTCGATGTGCGAGTAGTCAAGGTGCGTTGCGACCTCGTGTGGTCCGTGCTTTTTGATTTCGTTGGCGTGCTCCGGAATGACGGTTTCCCGGATCCACATCGTTGCCTCTTCTTCACTCTCGAAGGCTGCTGTCTGTTTCATATCCCCCAATTGATTCGGATTTAACTTAAATCTTACGGGTTAAAATAGTATTAGCCGTATTGGCCGCTGAGCGGTGACCCTTCATCAGCGGCCCTGAGACTCGAGCCGACGCTGTCGATAGCATGCTCGAAGTGTGCCTGCTCAACCTTGACCCCTGACGGAACTTCTTCGATTGACGATGGGTCCTTTTTCCCGAAGGTTTCCCTGGCTGTGATCATCGCAGCTTCGCGGCAGACGGCCTCGATATCGGCTCCCGAGTAGTCTTCAGTCTCTTCAGCCAGCTTCTCGAAGCTGACATCTCCGAGAGGCATACCTCGGGTGTGCGCCTCGAAAACTTGCTTTCGAGCCTCGTGGTCCGGAAGCCCGACCCGGACGTGTTCATCGAAGCGGCCAGGCCGGAGAAGCGCATCATCGATCGCTTCCGGCCGGTTCGTCGCTCCGATCACGACCACGTTCTCAAGTTGGTCGAGACCGTCCATCTCGGTGAGTAGCTGAGAGACGATGTTCGTCGACACCTCCGAAGAGTGTGGAGAAGCGCCCCGTTGCGGAGCGAGCGCGTCAATCTCGTCGAAAAAGATCACAGACGGAGCATTCTCTCGGGCCTTGGCGAAGATCTCCCTGACGCGCTCTTCGCTTTCGCCCATCCACTTGCTGTGAAGTTCGGGCCCCTTGATCGAGATAAAGTTGCTCTGCGTTTGGTTTGCGACGGCCTTTGCGAGCAACGTCTTCCCGGTCCCAGGCGGTCCGTAGAGTAGCACACCCTTCGTCGGATCGGTGGAGAGCTCTTCGAACATCTGGGGACACTCTAACGGCCATTCGACCATCTCCCGGAGTCGTTGAATCTGCCCCTCGAGGCCTCCAATGTCTTCCCACGTTACATCCGGGACTTCGGTGAACACCTCCCGCATCCCCGAGGGTTCGATTCCTTTGAGGGCCTCTTCGAAGTCTTTTTGCTTGACTTCGAGATTCTGAAGCACCTGAGCATCGATTTCGTCTGTCTCAGGATCGATATCGGGCCGCACCCGGCTCAAGGAATTCATGGCTGTCTCTTTCACGAGCTCAGCCAGGTCCGCACCGACGAACCCGTGGGTCCGATCGGCGAAGGCCTCGATATCAACGTTGTCTGCCAGCGGCATTTCTCGGGTGTGAACCTGGAGGATCTCCTTCCGACCGTTTTTGTCAGGGACGCCGATCTCGATCTCACGATCGAACCGGCCGCCCCGGCGCAAAGCGTCGTCAATAGCGTCTGGCCGGTTCGTCGCCCCGATCACGATGACGTCACCGCGACCTTCGAGGCCGTCCATGAGGGTAAGCATCTGCGAGACAATCCGCTTCTCGAATTCATCGCTATCGCCATTCGCCCGGTCAGACGCGATCGAGTCCACTTCGTCGATAAAGATGATGGCAGGCTCATGCTGCTGAGCCTTCTCGAACACTTCGCGGAGCCGCTCTTCACTCTCCCCGTAGTACTTGGACATGATCTCCGGGCCAGAGATGGGGTAGTAGTGAGCGTTCACCTCGTTTGCGACGGCCTTCGCGAGCAACGTTTTGCCCGTCCCAGGCGGGCCGTGGAGAAGGAGCCCTCGGGGCGGTTCGACCCCCAGCTTGGTGAAGAGTTCCGGATGCCGCATTGGCACCTCGATCATCTCCCGGATTTGCGTGATCTCATCGTTGAGGCCACCAATATCCTCGTAGTTAACGTCCGGGAGCGCCTCTCCTTCCTGGTTGGCAGTCTCCTTTGCAGTCGGGTCGCCTTGTTTGATCTCGATCTTCGTGTTCTCCCTAACAACGACGAGAGAATCAGTGGGCTGAGTCGCTTCAATAGAGACCGGAATCGACTCGTTTTCCTGCCGAGGTCCAAGTCCCAGAACTACGCTGATTTTCTGTCCAGCCTGGACGACACGATCCTGGAATTCGTCTCGCAGCGAGGGCTCTAAATTCCCCTTGACCGGGAGGTCCTCCGGAATGATCACCCCGATCGCTTGGGCAGGCTCAACGTCTGCGACATCCACCCGGACAGAGTCGTCGATATTGATACCGAGCTCGCTCCGAATTTCTCCGTCAATCCGGATAATGCCCTGCCCTTCATCGTCCGCATATCCGGACCACGCCTGAGCGGTGGTCGCGGTTCCGTTCGGCCCTTGAATGAGGATATACTCCCCGTTGAGCTCGTGGTTTTGGACAAGTTGGGTGTCGATAAGTGCCATCCGCTGCCCAGCATCCTTCTGCTTAATGGGCTTGACAGTTAGATTGAAACTCATAATATATCACTCCATTTAAACTTTTATATAATGATGGGTTGACTCGCCCTCGAGTTTACTTCAGGTCCATCGGCGACCCAGCCGGATCGGGAACGAACACGATGCGGTCTTCCTCCGGGATGAGACCGACCGGACTGTCGTACCATCCGAGAGCATCGACAAGTCCGATCGGCGGGAACACGGCGATCTGTTCCATCTGGTGGCCGGACTCTCCTGAGATCTTCGTCCGACGCTTCGAAACCAGCATGTTCTCCTCGTCGACATCGTCTTCGTCGATGAACGTCATCGCGAGTGCCGGCTGACCCCCTGCGATAGCCAGGGACCACCGAGTCGTTCTCGGCAGATCCTCGTAGTGTCGGTTGTACTGCGTCGGGAGGAACAGCCGGTATTTCTCATATTCCCGTCCAGGGCCCATACGCTTCGTCGGGATTTTCTCCTTCGAGGCGACGTTATCGACCGGGTGGAACTCGTGGATGTGTTCGAATGGTTCCGGGAGGACGATCTGGACTCGTCCCTCTTCAGGGGACAACAGGGTCACCGACGTCTCCCCACCCAGGAGCCCCCGCTCCCGGAGTAGGGTTTTCGGGAACCGGATCGTGAACTTCTCGCCGTTTTTCAGGACGCTTCGAGTGTTCCCCTTCCGACCTTCTCCCGGACGCGCCTCGTAAACGAGATTCGTCTCACGGCCTGCGTCAGCCCACTTCGGGACGATCGAGTAGTTGACCCGCCCTGAGAAGTCGTGGGACTGGGAGAGCTCTCCCAGAGGGAGGTCGTACTGGTCATTCTTTCGGCGCCGAATCTTGCTCTGTGTGGGTTCCAGCTGATCAGCACTCATAGTTAGAGCTCCTTCAAGTACTTCGTGTGGGCGTTTTCGACGTTCATGCCCTTGTCCTCGAGAGTGTCCTCTACCTGTTCAGCGATTCCCTCTCGATCTCCTGGCACGTCGGCCAGTTCCACGACGACCGTCGCGTGGTTGTGTTGACTCATATCTGATTATTCTGGCCCCGGGTATATAAAGTTACGGGTTAGAATAGTATTTAGAGAATTAAAGCGTGGACTGCAAGTCCCGGGCCAACTAGCCGGAAGATATCGGTTTTAGCACTCTCCCACCGACTAGGTGTCATTGATTTATACCGGAGGGATTGATATATTCGTCTGGATGAGTCAAACAGAACACCGCTCACAATGGGGTAAAGGGGCCGTCAAAAGCACGTTCGACCTTGCTGACCAACCAGCAAAAGCGATCGCCGATGCGTTCGACAGCAGAGAGGACCTCTTAGAACACTATCGGCACGCTGTTGACTTCATGGATATAGACGGCGTGGGGAAACAGACAGCCAGCGCCATTCGATCGTGGGTGGAGGAGAACCGGCCCGAAGTGGCTCGAGAACGGAAGGTCAACGACGAAGGGGTGTGTACTGAATTCACGACTGGTCATGGTCTCGATCTCTCTGACCCCGATGACGGTACTTTCCGATTCGCGTTCGTCTGTCCCCGCTGCGCGTCGAAGAACGCTCTAAAAGGAGACCCAGACGAGTTCGCGGGCCGAACGCTCGACTGTCAGGAGTGTCGTTGGGTTTCGCTCCTTGATCCGGAGTTCATCGCCGAATTTCGGGAGGAACACTACGATGGATGATACAACCCCGAGCGAGGACGGAGAAGGGCCGGAGCGGCCGACTTCGTCGGCAAAAGTGAAGGAGAAGGTGGACTGGATTCTCTATGCAGGGGATCGTGAATACGTCGATGCGTCAGAAATCCTCGAGACACCATACGAACGCGAAAGAGGTGAAAGGATCCTCCGAGATCACGCTGAGCACCCTAATGGGGACGAAACCATCCAAAAGCGAGCAAACGCAGCGCTGGACGATCTCGAAGCTGCTAAAGCCTGAAACAAAGATGGAGCCTAGTACCTTCTTCTCGATCGAAGGTGGAGAAGAACCCGTTGTATGGCAGGGAAGCGTCTTCGATGAATCTCTTGGCCACCACACAGATGAATTGTTGTTCTCAAACCCGGAAGCCGCTCTAAACCATGCTGTCGGGGCCCTATCTAAGTACGGCTTCAACGCTACCATCGAGGACTTTGAACGCCAAAATGAACGACTATGGGAAGCATCGTTCGAAGGCGTGAAGGGACAAGTTCTGTGTCCGAAGGTCTTCGACTCGGCGCAGCAAGCGACGGAAGAGTAACTAACCGAACGGTAGTCCTCTCCAGCTAGCACTTCTCGGCCATCCAGTCGATCGCTATCTGCTTGGCCTCGTCCTCAGAACCGGCAGCGGCGATATGTTCAGACCCATCGATATCAGTGATCTCCTCTCCTGGTTGCACACGATCCGTCCGAACACCGTACTTTCCCATCCCAAGTGGGCTCTCGAGGATCCACACGGTGATCGGTGCGGGACAGTCAGCGTCTCCATGTTCTTCCGGCCAGATATCTCGCCACACGTAAATCCGGTCGCCATGTTCGAGCTCTGCCCGGCGAGAGAAGTGTCGGGGATGCTCGCTGCTGGCACCACCGTTCGATTCACTGATTCCGGAAGACATGATTCGAGGATTACTCGTCAGCGAAGGAGCTCAGGAACGCGCGATCGTGGTCACGCTTACATTGTTCGTGAACCCACCGGTACTCTCCCTCGCGTGGCTCGTCCGCGATTGAGACATCCATTGTCGGCTTGTATCCCCGCCCACAGAGCGAGCAGTAGGGCGCAAGTGGCGCTGCTTGGGTCAACTTCGTCCCGGCGTCCCTGCCTCCATTGCCACCCTGGCTACCACTCAAAGGGAACACCTCGATCGTGGGGGAGTTTCTCGAGGACGCCCTGGTCTTGCTCTTGGTCCGGACGTAGATACCGGAAGTTCTGCGGCGCCGTGAGGTCCGGATCGGCTTCTTGTAGCGTCGTGATCGGGACGGGGTCGTCATATGGAAGGTAGCTATCCACGCTGATCGCTGAACCCGTCTCCATACCCTCGAAGTAGTTCCGGATGTCTTCCGGATCGTGCGGCGTCTGTGATACTGTTTGTTCGACGAGCTCGTCGATCGAGGCTTCGAGGACGCGGTGGGTCTCGAAGCCGCCCACGACGGCCTTGGGACCGCCGCTGGCGTATACGACGACGCGATACGGGGCATCGATCGACGGTGGCTGGCGACGATACTCGTACAGCTTCTCGCCCTCGAGAATTGCCTCTGCCCATTGCTCGTCGATGCTCATGAAGACGACTGGCTTGTCTCGAAGCGGGTCGCCCCTCGGTGGAATGGAACCTGGTCGTGACATGTCCGGGTATTCAAATATTGGTCGTTCTCTCGTTTAAATCGGCGCTACGCGGGGCACGCCTCGGGTTCTTCGCCGGGCATCGGAACGTCGCGATCGGCATACGTCTCGGGATCCAGATCGTCGACATACCGACGCTTCGGCCAGACGTTTCCGTTTCCGTCGACGTACTGGGACACCTTCTCTTCGAGCTCGAAGCCAGCAGCCGGGTAGCAGTGACCGCGGTTGCCATCGACGCCGGCGAGCGCTGCGATCCGACTGTACCCGGCGCGTTCGGCCCAATCGCGGGCCTTCGAAATCAGCCACGAAGACATGTTTGGCGGTCGAACCGGGTGGCTGGCGATCCGAGAGATGACTATTTCTTCACGTTCGGCAGCCAAGACACCGTTCTGCGGTGGGGCAAGGACGATCGCCCCGATGATGTGGCCCTCGTAGCGGGCGACGAACGCGGCCTTCCAGTGGTGGACACCCCCGCAAGCGTGATCGACAGCGCCATCCTCATATCCTTCCAGGAACGCATGACCGTCTTCCGCGATCCACGGCCAGACATACGCTCGAAGGTGAGGTCGTCGATGCCGTCCGGTTCCGGGATGCCCGTCTCTTCCAGAAGATCGATCCACCGCATCTGGCGGCGATCGTCGAAGTCCATCATCTCCGGGGGTTCCAGCGCCCACTCGGTCGTGGCGACCATCTTGCTGTCGCCCTCGCCGGTCGCGATGGACACGGCGATCTCGCGGGCGTCAATCCGGGCGATCCCCTCGCCGAAGTCCACGAGAGCGAGATATTCGCCATCCCGGCACTCTTCCATCTCGGCGATGCGTCCACGGCGGGTTTCCAGCTGGCGCATCCCCGCCTTAGACGTGCGATCTTGAGTGTGCCAGACGTAGTTCCCGACTGAGAGCCTGACCATCTGGTCGTCCGGGCCCACCGCCGCCAGCGTTCGCGTCGACGGCGACGGGCCACCGAGACGAAAGCCCCACCCATCGAATCGATTCGTTGTGTCGTGACCGAGGTAGTCCCGGCCGTCAGTGTACGATAGCATGGGTACTCACTCCGGCTTGATCCGGTACTCCGTGACGGTCGTTTCCAGATCCTCCGAGCCGTCAGAGACCTCCGAGCGGGTACCATCCGGGCCGACGACGAACACACCGACACGATCGACCGTCGCCTGATGCCTGTCGCGGAGTTCAGTGAAATGACGCTGGACGCGGGTATCATCCGGGTCGGAAACTTCCACCCGGAGCTCGTGGTGATGCTTCAGAACCTCGTCGACGCCGTTCGACTCGCACCAGGACTCGTGGACTGGTTCGACCCGATCAGTCGCCGACAGACGGCGGAATTGATGCTCGTATTCGTCGACGACTTGGGACGGCGGCGGTGAAGTGCAAGAGGTTGCAGCCATCATGTGACCTCCCTGTACTACCACGTTGGAGCGGCTTTAACTTAATACTTACGGGTTAGAATAGTATCCACATTCGGATCGGCTTCAGCTCGCCCCCAGGCTTCACTCGCCGAGGCGGCCCTGGATTTCGTCGATAGCTTCGGCGATCTCGTCTTCCACGGTGCCGTCTTCTTGGGCGTCTTCTAGGAGCGAATTCACGTAGTTCCGGTTCACAGCAACACGGTCGATTCCGAACGTGTGAAGCCGATGCTTGACCTCCCGGAGTTGTTTTGGCTCGTGAACAGCCGACTCGTCATCATCCTCCACCCCCTCGACGACAGTTTCCAGGGGTTCCCGGGGGAGAGCGACAATTCGGTCGTAGAGAGCCGTCTCTGCTTCTATAAGGGCTTCTGCGAAGTCACCGACCCACCCGACACCGTCCCGAGGATGGTTGTTCCAGGCGAATTCCAGGAGGCCCTGAACGTGATCGCCATCGAGCTCGACCCGGTCGGCCGACCCGGAAACGTACTGATCGTAGTTCCAGAAATCAAGCTGTTCCACCATCGAGGTGACCGTTTCAGGCGAGAGGGCCACATTCGATTCCGAGTTTTCGATGACGACCGTTTCGGGCCCTTCCATGCCAACAGCTGCCTCACGGCCTAGATCGTCCTCGCCAAGATACAGCGAGTCCCCCTCTTCGATCGGCCACTGCCGAGTGATCGTCGCCAGCTGCGAGGGTGAGAGAACGATCTGCTCCTGGACATCATACGATCCACTACCGCCATTCTCGTGAATCAGAATGTCGCCATCCTCGTATCGGATGATCTCTGCATCGTTGATATCGCGCTCGTTGATTCGTGCTGCTTCGCCAGATGCCGGACTGGAATTCGTTGCCATGTCTTCGTGACCCCCTGTGTACTACCACGTTGGTCCGATTCTAACTTAATTCTTACGGGTTAAATTAGTATTCGGGTATTTGGTAAACCACGCCGAATGTCAACATTGGCTGTTTTGAGGTTTATCCGCTCTACTTACTGGAAAGAGGATCTGAAAAGCTCACATCGAGAGTCTGACCACGCGATAGCTGTTCGGCGAGATCAGCGTCTTCAAGCCGAAACAGTACGGTCCCCTCGTTTGTATCGATCACAGTTGCCCGAGCCTCTGTTCCCTGTAATGCGTCCTCGATATCATCGAGACGTGTGAGGATCTCTTCGACGGGGCCCTGATCGTCTCCGGTCTCAGACCCGCCGGCATCAGCGCTACCTCCCTGGGCTTCTACGATTGGCTCGCCCATCTCCAGAGCCCGTACATCAATCCCGGTCTCTGTCGAGAGGCGATCGAGATTAAGTCCTTCTGCTGCCAGATCGATGTCTTCGTGACGCTCGACTGTGGGGAGTGGCATCTCAGTCGTGTCGAGAGTGCCATTCGCTCGATACTCGGTAGAGAAACGGGGTTTGACCCGCTCGATTGTGGAACGTGTCACCCACGGCGGCCCTTCCCACCCATCGTCGAAAAGAGTGTACGGGTCGCCATCCTCAATTGCCCAGACGAAGCTGTTGTATCGGTCTTTGAACCGCCGACCGCCTTGCCCCTGCTGATGCGTAATAATGACGTGAACGGGCTCAAACTCGTGTACGACGTCGTCGATCGTCTCCTCAGTCGGGTGGTTCCGAAGGGTGTAATCGTGGATGGTACAACTCGCCGACTGAATGGGGTCAGACCCTCCGTCTGTGACTTGAACTAGTGTCGCCTCTCCTCGATCACCTATCACATCGAAGATTTCCTTGCTGCTGCCAGCGACGGGAGAGGCCGGACCAGCTATCGTGATCCGCTCGGGGCCGAGAAGGTCGACAGGGTCGTCGAATTCTGGGACAGCTTCGACCTCAGGGTGATCGTAGCCAAATTCTTTCCATAACTGAGCGACGCGGCCCGCAACAGTGATCGGATTCGCCACCCTGCTCACTTTGGACACTTGAGCGAGCAGATACGCGAGTTGGATGCCATTCGTCCCGCTAGCCGTCACAAGAACAGGAGAGCCGGCGTCCGCTCGGTTCTTGATCGTGGAAACTGCTTCCGTGAGCGTATCTTCGTAGTCATGTGAAGTTGCGCCGGTTATAAAGACCGCATCAGCGGGAATGTCCGTCCGAAACCCAGGGTAGCCGGCGGCCCGCCGAGTCGTGAAGTCGCCAGTGGCCAGTAAGTGGTAGTTCTCCCCATCCTCTCGGAATTGTATGTTGAACCCGCACGCCCCGGGAGCATGGCCGGCGGGGACCGGATGCACACGGGCGTCTTCCGTGACCAGCCTCCAGCCGGTCGTCGGCTCTAGTGACTGACGGATTTCGTCGGAATGTGAAAGGTCTTGAGACGAGAGATCCAGCCGCGTCTGGAGAGCCTTGACTGTCTCAGGTGTCGCGAACACCGGGGCACCATCACGGAGATTCGAACCGAGGGAACAGTAGTGATCGAAATGCGCGTGAGTCAAGAGTACTGCATGAAGATACTCTCCATCGTCCAAGAGAGAATCGACGTCCACCCCCTCGCCAGAATCCACGAGGATACACGTCGGCTGATCGAGCCCGTTATCACCGTGTAACCTGATGAGATAGGACTCCCGTCCGTGGCGGGGATTAGCTATCTGGAACGAGACGTTCATACTTACGCACCCCCATCTGGATGGATTACAGGACTGGTTTCGAAATTACCGTTCCAAAATCCGGGTTTTTGTAGATAAAAGCGGTCGAATACAGTTACAACTCGCATATCTCTGTTTCTCCCCCCTCGAATAAGTATTTCAGCTACCGTCAAGTCAGCGGGGTCACGAACGCCTCGAAACCGTCGGCAGACCAATACTGGACATGGGCGTCTTCGATCTCGTCCGTAAGGGGAGCTACATTCTGGTGGGATTCCCCTAATCCTCTTTAACGTAGTTCAGGCCAACGGTACGGTTAACTACCTTCATACACCGGGAAGAATAGGTGATAGATATGACGGCAAGGAATGTCAACACGGAGTTCGTCGACTTGTTCGATGAGTTCTATCGGGATTACTATCGCAACGAGGTCGGTGAACTTGCCAAAAAATATCCGAATCGCCAGAAGTCACTGGTCATTGACTGGAAAGATCTCCACCAGTTCGACCCGGATCTCGCAGAAGACTTCCGGACCAAACCGGACCAACTCCAAGAGTACGCCGAAGAAGCGCTACGGTGTTTCGAGTTCCCAGTCGACGTGAGGCTCGGACAGGCTCACGTTCGGGTGAAAAACCTTCCAGAAAAGACGCCTATCGATGAGATACGGGCCGAACACCGGGGGCAACTCATCAGCGTTCCGGGGACTGTTCGGTCTGTCAGTTCGGTAGTTTCCTACACAACAGAAGCCGCATTCGAGTGTCAGCGGTGTGGGGCGCTCACGCGGATACCACAAGGAATTACGGCAGGAGATTTCTCAATCTCAGAGCCCATCGAATGCCGTGGATGTGAGAGAGACGGGCCGTTTCGCGTAAACTTGGATCAGTCGGAAATGGAAGACCGTCAACTGGTTCGCCTCGAAGCTGCTTTCACGGATAATGCTCGGGAGTCGCCTGAAAGCATTGTCCTGGTTGCGAGTGACGACACGGTTGGGGACGTCCAGCCTGGCGATACCGTACTGGCCAATGGGGTCCTCAAGGTGGTCGATCCCAGCGAAGACAGCTACTTCGACGCGACCATCTCTGATAAATACGTTTCACTATTGAGTTATGAACACGTCGAACCAGAAGATCTCATCTACCTTTCGGAGGACGACAAAGATGCGATTCTTGATCTCTCGGAAGCTGACGACATCTACGATCAGTTCACAGAAAGTGTAGCCCCTCACGCCCCCATCTCAGATGAAATTAAGCTGGGTGTGGTCCTCCAGATGTTCGGCGGTGTAGAGAAGACTCTCGAGGACGGGACGACCCTCCCCGGTACGATCAACACTGGAATCGTTACAGATCCCGGAACCTACGTCGACGAAGTTGTGCGGTATGCCGCCAGATTGAACCCGAAAAGCATCCGCGTAGATGGAACGAATACCACGCAAGTCGGACTAACAACAGCCGCATACCGGAGTTCGGGCGGGTCCAAAAACTGGGCTCTTGATGCCGGCGCACTCGTCCTCGCAGACGGGGGGCTTGCTGCCATCACACGGGCCGATGAGCTCAGTTCAGATGCGGCAGCCGGTCTCGAAAGCGCCCTGCGAGAACAAGAGGTGCTTGCCAGCAAAGGAACCGCTACTCGCGCCCTCCCTGCGGATGCCTCCGTTTTGGCGTCAGCCCGCCCCAAACACGGCCGCTTCGGCGAATATGAGCCGATCGGTGAACAGGTGGGCCTCGACCCGGATGTCATCTCTCAGTTCGATCTACTGTTCATACAAACAGACCAGCCCGATGCTGATGGTGACGCCGAGGTAGCCAGCGATATTCTGGACGCCTCACTCGCTGGCGAGGTTCAAGCGCAAGCCAAGAAGGCTGATGCCTCGGCATATACCGACGAACAAGTCGAAAAGATCACGAGCGAAGTTGAACCTGAGATCAACCCCCATCTCTTCCGAAGTTACGTCGCCTATGCCAAACGTAGCTGTTTCCCCTCGTTGACGGAAGATGCCAAAGCAGCCCTCCGGGATTTCTTCGTGGAGTTGCGGTCTCAAGGCAAGCAAGAGGGCGCTCCTGTACCGGTTTCGATGCGAAACCTGGAGTCACTGGTGAAACTCGCCGAAGCCAGCGCGCGAGTGCGACTGTCCGATACCGTGGAAAAAGAAGACGCCGAACGGGTGATCAGACTTCTCCGGTCTTCGATGGAACACCTCGGCATTGATCCGGAAACAGGAGAAGTCGATGCCGAGGGGGCTCTACGTGGCCTGTCGGAAGAAGAGCGTGAACGGCTACAAAATATCCGGGGAGTCATCCACGAGCTCGAAAATAAGTTCGACGAAGGTGCTCCCGTCGATGTAGTGGTCGAAGAGGCCGAAAAGATCGGGATGGAACCCAGTAAAGTCGAGCAGGAAATCGAGAAGCTCAAACAGCAAGGCGATGTCTACGAACCCCGAACCGACCACCTGAGAACGACTTGACATCCACCTCCGCCTGAAGGCGGAGGAATCCCGAGCGTTGGGATATTAGGGTTTGCAGTCTCCCTGTTCTCTCGGTGTGAACCGTCCGCTCTCGCGATCGAACAGGTAGACTCCGGGCTGTGCCAACCAGCCGTTACTCATATCCCCGGTTGGGGGAGTTTGAGTTATCTTTCGTCGGATGTTCACCGCTCCGTTCACGTCTGCGTTCATCGTCGTCTCGCACGACGAACAAACGTACAGACCACGCTCCACACGGTTGCTATCTCGAATCTGCCCGCAACACGAACACGTCTTAGAGGTGTTCTCCTCGTCAACGCGGTCAACGAGGATGCCGTATTCCTCGGCCTTGTATTCAAGTAGACGGGCGAAGCGGTCGAACTCCCAGCCGTGCAACTTCTTGTTCCCCGACGCTCCCCAGTTCCGTGACCCGCCGTCGTCGTCCTCTCGAATCTCACTGAGGTCGCCAACTGCTATCTTCTCCACGCCTTCCTGGACACACCGCTCAACGATGTGTTTCGAGAGCGTGTGGAGGAAGTGGTCTTTGCGCCGGGAGAGTTTCCGACGAGCCTTCCGCGCACGCTTACTTGGGCCGTTCTCGCCTTCGGTCTGGTACTCCTCGCGGGTGAAGTAGTGCTTGTCCTCTTTCAGCACATTCCCCGGATACAACTCCGAGGGACCGTCCTCGTAGTCGATAGCGAGGTAGTTGCTAATGCCGAGGTCGATACCCGCCGTCTTCTCGCCGGGGGCGTCCTCGACGGGAATTTCCTTCTTGCAGACGAGATGGAGTTCCCAGCGGTTGCCGTTCCAGACGGCACGCACTTGCTGGATGTTCTCGACTTCTACGTCGGGGCGAGTTTCGTACTCCGCGAGGATGTAGTCAGACCGATTCTCTTTCAGGTTGAAGCCTTTTGAGAGCCGGAGTTGGCCGTGCTTGTCGTCGTGTTTGATACCCTTCTGTTTCCACGTCACGGTCGAGCGTGGATGGTCGTTGCCACGTTTCCGGTAGCCCGGTGGGTTGTTGCCGTCGTCGGAGTTGTACCAGCCCGTGAACGCTTCAGCAAGTTCTTCAAGAACTCGCTGACTTGACTGAGAATGCAGGTCACTGTAGCGTTCGTGGTCTTTCAACTCCGATTTCAGTTCGGCTTCGTCGGGTATTTCGCCATCGTCATCCCACCGTTGTTGGATATAGTAGCGACCAACGTTCCACAGTTTCGATGCGGCAAACCCGCACTGGTCGAGATCGTCACGAACTTGACTGTGGTTCGTGATGCGTGCGACGTAGGTGCGGGTCGTCTTCAGCATCGTACTGTGTTCATAACCAGTTATGAAACAGAGTGTATTAAAGTATGTGTTTGACGTGGAATATCCGGCCTGTCGGAGTCGGTGGAAAGAGTTACTGAGTGACGGCGCGTATCCACGCCGTGAACGGCGTGGTATTGCGCCTGTTCAGCCTATAAAGCACGATCCACTTACTCACTCTCTGTCTTCTCGTAGCTGATTCTGATGTCGAGGACAGCATTCACCGCTTCCACGAGGTCCTCCGGAGTTTCGACGGGAGACGACGCGTCGTCGCATTCCCCGAACATCCGGGATTCCTCGAAATAGAGGGTCTTCGGAAGGCGAAGGCCATCTTCTCCCCCACTGCCCTTCGGATACACGACGGTCCCCTCAGTATCCGCGAGCGTGGGATGCTCAAGAAGTGATTTGTGCGTCGTCGGTTTGTCAGCGTAGGGTACCCGACCATCACCCATCTTCCGCCGCCCATGAACCGTGATGCCTTCGAATCCGACAGTGATCGAAAACACATCCGCACCGCTGTCCATCTCGATCTCATCATGGTCGAGCGGGTTCTGTTCGACAGTGAGTCGAAGGCCGTCTGCCTCCACTTCGGGAATAGCGTCACTGAACATGATAGTGAGCAACTCCCGAACGAGATCTAGTTCGGGCTGCGTTCCCTTGGATACGCTCATGTGTCACGCCTCCATCTCCGCTACGGCCTCCTCTTCGCCGATCGGGAGATCGTCCAGGCAGCGTTCGAGATCGTCGAGCGCGTAGCTGACGGTCTCCGGGTCATCCGGGCGGTTTTCCCGGATCGTCGACACCGTATCGACGATCGTTTCCAGCAGCTCCCGCTCGACGGGGACAGTATCGGGCGTCGATGCCATCCCATGACCCTCTGACTGAACGTCCGAGTCCGGACGATGAACCTCTTTCTGAACCGTTGCATCGCCGGCGTTGGAATACCACTTGGTCACCGTGCCATCAGGATCAGCACGATACTGGCCGAAAGCGGCCGGGAAGCGGAGTTTCGTATTCGAGACGACCTGGATCACCAGCGCCGACTCGAGGAATTCGGAAAGTCGCTGAAGGAACTCAACCGTGTCGTCTTCTCGACGGCGAGTATCTGAGTGGAAGTCTCGATCGCCCTCTTCGTTGATGATCTCGAATCGATCTTTCCGAACCACGGGTGCGAAATCCGCATACCCGCAAATGCGGAGATGCGGAACACCCCCGTTCGGCTCGCGATCGACTTCAGCCGTCGTTTCGCCGTGGGGACCAGTGCCGTAGACGTACTCGTCGAGTAGTTCATCGAGCTCGTCGACGCGATCCTGGTCGATCTCCGGGTCGTTGCTAACCGTCACGTATTGAGCTGTAGCCATCGTTGTTGACCTCCGGTGTATTACCACGTTGGGACGGGTCTAAGTTAATACTTACGGGTTAGAATAGTATGCTGTGGGGGAATGTTTATCTCCCTCTGATCTTAGTAATGAAGTGAGCGCCCAAGCGCCTGCGTGTTGAGCCCGTCCGACCATGCCCCTCGATGGGCGTGGGGGCGGGAATTGGCGCCGCTCCAAACCGGTGAGCACCCCCTTGGTTGATCTGATATATACTATTCTAACCCGTAAGTATTAAGTTAGACCCGTTCCAACGTGGTAATACACCGGAGGTCACTACGATGAACCACATCAATTCAGCCTGGGGGGATGGCCGATGGGCGTGACACCCGATATTCCGGACGGTACACCCCATGAAGTGAATGGGTGGACGCTCGATCCGGAACCATACAACGGGCTCCCCTGGTTCGGGGACGACGGCCGGGTGTCGGTGCTCGTTTCAGCTAGCATCTCGGGGAACGTCTACGCGAAGGTCAACGACGAGCGCGCAAGTGGCGCTTACGAGTACCTACTCGGTGATGGAGATGAGTCCTACTCGCTGGAACGGGCGGTTTCAGAGGTAGTTGGGTGGATGGAGCGGAATGACCCTGAAGAGTGGCACCACCCCCGGCTTGAACCGTCTGCCTTCGATATTCCAGAGGGATACAGCCTGGATATCTACTCTCTGGGTAAGCAGAAAACGTCGATCCGCTACGAACTTGATGACTGTCCTGAGGCCGTTCGTGTGGTCCGTATCCGGATCGAAGGCTACGATTCGACGGACAATTGGACGGTGGAAATCAATCGGACGCCGATCACCCGTGGCCACGGCGAGGAGATCTGGGACCCGGAGAAGGGGACCGATCTTCTCGACGTACTCGCTAGGGTTCGGCGCGTCGCGACGGCGATCGAGGCCAATCCGTCGACGGTGACGGTTCCGGATCGTGGCGAGCTCGACATCGAACAGTTTACCTCGAACGCTCCGACGCCGTCGCAACCGTCCAGCGGGCAGATGGAACTCGGTCACTTCGGAGGGGAAGCATGAGCCGGCCAGAACAGCTTCCGCCGACCGCTGCATCCCTGTATTGTGGTGCCGGCGGGGATATGTACGGCCTCCAGATGGCAGGGTTCGACGTCCAGGTAGGCGTTGACGTGGCCCCCTCAGCGTTCTATTCGGTCAAAGTCCAGATTCCGGGGGCCGCAGCTAAGAGCCACGACTGCTCTGATGTTGACCCGACTGTAGTGCCTCACAGCGCCGGTGGGGACGGGAATTGGGCACCGGGCGAGATGATGTTCGACCGTCCGGAAGAGCGTGACGAGCTTCACCTGCTTTTTCTAGGGCCGCCCTGCCAGGGCCTCTCTCAGGCCGGCGGAGATATAGACCCCTACGATCCCCGGAACGAGCACATCTTGGCTACGCCGGAGTGGATTCGCGTCCTCGAACCCCAGGTGGCGATTATTGAGAACGTCGACGCTCTCGTCCGGGATCACGGAAACCTCCATTCCATCGTGACGGAACGCCTCGAGGACCTTGGCTATAGACACGAAACGATCTGTCTTGATGCAGCCAGCTACGGCGTTCCGCAGCATCGGTCACGGGCCTTCATCGTGGCTGTTCGCGAGGATATGAACAAACCAGCTACCTGGAAGCCGCCAGAGAGGTATGCAGACGATCCTGGCGTCGATGCCGGCGAGGAAGTCCGGCCTTACGAGACGGCACGTGACGCCCTCGAGGACCTCCCGCCGGCGATGGACCCGCACTCGCCCGTGACGGATAACATCCATACTGGAACACGCTTCGACGGCGACCGACGGGTGACACCCCACGCCTGCGGGGAAGAGATCGAGATGGATGATGAAGCAGTCTGGATGCCGCCGAACCATATCGCTCACGACCACAGTGAGGACCACCGGAAGAAGATCGCGCAATACCCGCTAGGACACTCAGGGTCATCAGTGACCGAGCGTCGGCTTCACCCGGACGAGCCGGCGCCGACCATGACCGTCTCGAACGGGACGCCTCCGGTCCACTACCAGGGGGCGACACCCCCGGTCAAGAGTGAATCCGAAGTTGACGACCGGGTGCGCCGGCTGACCGTCCGTGAAGTGGCCCGTATCCAGACCTTCCCCGATCACTTCTGCTTCCCCGGCCTAAAACGCGACCGCTACCGGCTGGTGGGGAACGCCGTGCCGCCGCTCCTCGCTGCTCACCTGGGAGCCTACTACAGAAAGCAGTGTATCGAAGTGACGGACGGTAAAACGCTGTCAGGCCAGACGAAGCTGAAAGAGTTCGCCTGATCCCTAGGGCCTGTCTATTCGATGTACTGTTCTTCCCACTCCCGCCGTGCTTGAATTTCCCGCCGACCCCGCTTCGTGACCATGTAGTAGTTCGTTCGGCGATCCTTCTCGCCTTTCTCGACGAGTCCTTTGTCGACCAGCGTATCTAAGTTCGGGTAGAGTCGGCCGTGGTGGATCTCTTTCTCGTAGTAGTCCTCGAGCTCTTCTTTGATGGCAAGGCCGTGGGGTTCGTCTTCGCCGGCGATCACGTACAACAGGTCACGCTGGAAGCCTGTGAGGTCGTACATATACGAGAAGGGTTAGTACCAGGTTTAAATATATTCTGAAGCTGATGCATAACCCCTGTCAAGAGATGTTAGCCATCGTCACTCGGGCTCTTCGAATTGCTGCCTTTCCCACTTTTGTCGGGCCTCAAGCTTCTTTACCCCTCGTTCTGTCAAATTGTAGTAGTTCGTCCGCCCATCCTTCTCGCCTTTCTCGACGAGGCCTTTGTCGACAAGGACATCGATCGTCTGGTACAAATTCCCGTGGAGGACATCCTTCTCGTAATACTCATCCAATACTGCCTTGACTGCAACACCGCTCGGCCTGTCTTCGCCCGCAATCGCATACAACAGATCTCGCTGAAGGGTGGTCAGATCGTCCATATCTTAGATAAAGAAATATAGAAGAGTATCATTCTTGTCATTCATTGGTAAAAACTGTAGGCAACTGGTTCAAATTCTCAGCTAGTGGGGGTAGTCGTCGATTGCGTCGTCCCGATATCGAACCGCTCCGTTGTCCGTGGATCAAGCATTGGGCCGATCTCTCGGACGATCCCTGGATTCGGTGGAAGGTCCGGAATTCCAGAGGAACGGGCCTCGGGGACGAACGTCCACGAGTAGTAGTGCGTCCACCCGTCCATATCAGACAGGTCGATATCGTCGACGACGATGTACTCGTCTGCCTCGGGATAGATATCCCGAAGCATGTCCACGCGCTCCCGGCGATCAGGACGGTCATCGAAGCTGAGCTCGTCAGAATCATCAGTCGCGTCCGGGTGGGCTTCGAGGATCTCCGGGATGCCCGGAATTTCCGCCTCGGAAGTGAGCATCTGGTTGCCGGTCGCGTAGACGAGATGCTCCGTATTGTGGGCCAAATGGGCGATCCACGCCAGCGGGACTCCCGGCCAATCGTCATCTGTCGGTGGGTTCGACCCGACAGTATAGTCTCGATCGAACGCGAAGACGATGCTTCCGTCACCCGTTCGCCCCGGCTCGTGGAGATCACATGCCTGGGGCGGTGTATCTCGAATCATATCTCTAAATCCCAGTTACTCCAGTATAAATCCGAAGGCGAAATGGCGTTACTCTTTGCTCTCGTCGGCGATTTCGACCCCGTCACTCGCGACATTGAATGCTGTGTTGACATCCGGATTGACGGTGTCTCCGCAATTTGAGTGTTCAGCTAAGAGGTGCTGGCTGGAGAAAAGAGCTGGGGACGGAAGTCTGAGGATAGGGCGCTTTAAGGGGCCGCCAAAGGTGACGAGTGGGCAGAGGTAGTTCACTGGTACAACGGCGTACTCTTAAACCGGATGGGTGGGTATATTTAGAACGTGCCTCTCGAGGGCATCTGATCTGATAAATTATGAGCAGGTCACCAGATCCGTTTGATGCCGATGATGCTGAAATACCGTGGTCGCCGATCGCGGCAGAACCTAGATCGACAAGCGAAGTTGTAAATCGATGGCAGATACTCTTCGGGCGAGAGCTCTCTGACGGGTGGGAATATGCTCAGAAGGTCATCGACCAAGCTGATCTAGAAAGCCCCAACATCGATCTGGATCGTGAGGGGACGTGGGCCCCTATCGGAGCGACGAATGATAGAAACGGATGGCAAGTTCTCTTTGCTCAGTATACAGCCGATGGGTGGGTGTTCGCTCTCTCAGAAGGGAAAGATCAGCTCCCGCACATGGATTCACGGGGTCAAAAACACGGTGAAGACAGGAATCAATAACATGCTTAGCGGCCGGCCTTCAGGCTAGGATTCTCTCACTAAATAGGTAGGCAGTACGTGCGAGATGGCAACGATGGGCCGAAAACCGGAGTAGGTTCTAGAACTCGTTACAGACCGGCAGCCCGATCGTGTTGAACTCGCTCATGTCCTCAAGCGTGCCGGGGATTTCGTCGAGACTGATTGTCTCGGAGACGAGCTCGGTCGGATCGAGTTTGCCGGTGCGGATCATGTCGAGCATCTCGGGGTAGTGCGACGGCTGAAGACCGAGTGAGCCGTAGAAGTCGATCTCAGTCGCGACGAACAGGTCGACCGGAAGCGGGATCTCGCCACTCTCTTCTTCGGTCGTCAGCCCCAGCTGGACATGACGGCCGTTCTTCGCCAGCGAGTGAACCGCGTTCCGGGTCGTCTCTTCGATGCCCAGAGCGTCGACGGACACGTCGGCACCGCCGTTCGTGATCGCGGTGACCTCGTCGACGGGATCCACTTCGTTGGCGTTGACCGTCTCGACAGCGCCTAGGTCCTCTGCCTTCTCGAGTTTGGCATCGTTGATGTCGACGCCGATGACATTCGCCCCCAGAGCGTCAGCGATCTGGACGCCTGAAAGACCGACTCCACCCAGACCGTAGATGACGACGTCTTCCCCCCGCCCGACATCGGCCCGATGGGCTACGCCGTGGTACGAGGTCATGAACCGGCACCCGATGCCAGCGGCAGTCTTCGGATCGATCGAGTCCGGGAGCGGGACGGCGTTCACGTCAGCGGTTGGGATGTGGACCTTCTCGGCGAACGCCCCCGGAGCCTCGTCCGAGAACCCGAGACCGATGTGGTTCTCGCAGATGTTCTCGTGGCCGGTCCGGCAGAGGTGACAGTGACCACAGCCGAAGTTGAAGGGGATCGCCACCTGCTGACCGACTTCGACTTCTTCGACCTGTGGCCCGGTCTCGATGATCGTCCCCACCGGTTCGTGACCGAGAATGTGCGGCGGTTCGGGTCGGTAGTCGATCCAGTCCCAGTGGCCTTGCCAAGCGTGCCAGTCGGATCGACACACCCCCACGCTGTCGATTCGTGCAACGGCGCCGTCCGGTTCGGGCTCCGGATCGTCTACTTCTTTGACTGTCAGCGACTCTTGGAATGCCTCCATTACTGCTGCCTGCATATCAACTGGATTTGAAAGCTGGAAATAAGTTAAAAATTAGGGGTTAGAATAGTTTCTGGATTCGGGCTCTAAATTTGAACCCGGTAACGAAGAAAGGCGATAGCTACGGCCTCTCGATGGAGAATAAGATCGCCACAATATCTTCAAACTGGGTCCCCGACCTGTATTTATAAGCTTTCGAAAGATGGTATTTAAAAGGAGTTTCAGAGATGGGCGAAATATAGTAGTATGTCTGCATTTTCTCCCCATCGAACATTTATAAGATCGTGAGAAGAACAATATTGTGAACAATGACAGGTTATGTTTGTAGTATCGCCGGGGCAAAGGGCGGGGTAGGGAAGACGACGACCGTGGCGAACGTCGCGACCACACTTGCATCGAACGGTCACGATGTCGTTGCAGTCGATTCCGATCTCCAGATGGCAAATCTGGGGGAGATGGTAGATGTGGACTTCGAGCATAGCATTCACTCGCTGCTAGCGGGTGAAGCGTCGCTCAAAGAGGCTCTCGTTGAGGGTCCTGGTGGGTGCCTGTTCCTTCCGGGAGAGAAAGATCTCGAGGCCTACGCGGATGCAGAACCCGAAAAGCTACAGAACATCGTAGCAGAACTCCAGTCCGAGTTCGACGTCGTGCTCTTGGACACTAGCGCAGGGCTTTCTCACGAGGTTCTGGTCCCATTCGGACTTTCAGATGGAATTCTTGTTCTGTCTACGCCTCGGCAGTACGCCCGATTAGACGGCCAGAAAACCATCGAGATGGCCGAACGTGTTGAGGGGGACATTCTCGGGATCCTCCTCACGCAGGTCGATGGTGATAGCGAGGTGGAAGAGACGATGTCCTCGTTCGATTCGTTCGATGCTCCCCTCATGGGTACTATCCCGCGAGACTGCGAGGCGACAAAAGAAGAACCGCTCGTCCTGAACAGCCCGGGTACGGATATCGCCGAAGCTTATCATATCCTTGGCGAATCGCTGACCAAGATCTTCCTCGAGGGTAGGGACAGTGAAGAGGTCGAGATGACTTTCAACGAAGCTTGGTTCGATTCCAGCATCGATATCCCAAACAAGGACGAAGAGGAGATTGGCGGGTCTTTCGAGATCTTCGGTTGACGGTTTTCGTTTCTTGAGTAGCGCTGTTGGTGCTTGGCTCGAGATCGTGTCTACCGTCTACCCAGTAGACGGTTTTCGATTTATCCACAGAACGCTGAGATCAGACGCGGAAAAGAGATTACTCCGGCAACAACATGACGACCGAGCTCGTATTGTGGTAGCTGGTGTACTCTTCTACGTCCGAACAGATTTCTCCATACGTCTCGAAGCCCGCGAACGGTGACTGAACTTCGTCACTGATTGCGGTGACCGCTTTGTCGAAATCGTTCCCCAGAATCGTGCCACGGCAGATACAGTCGTAGACGAACCCACCAGCGATCTCTTCCCCATCCGAACGAGCGACAGCATCAGATGCAGCCTCACGAACACAGTTGATCTGGTCCTCAGGGCTACTGTGCATCACACGAAGTTCAGTTCCTTCGTGGACTTCGACAGCGAATTCTAGAGCGCCACCCGTTGTTTCGGTCAGGCCAGGCCAGCGGATGTTGTACCCGCTCGTCGAGATCATCTTCTCCTCGATATACTCGCGGAGTCGTGAAACGATCCCTTTGTCGTCGGCTTCTTGATCAGGCTCAGACTCGATCCCGAATTCGTACCGGGTGAGCATCATCGAGAGCTCATCTGAGCCATCCTGAAGCGTATCGACATCGATACCGTAGGTCTCCTGAGCGGACTCGCGAATCGCCTCCTTCCACACCTGATATGCTGGTTCGTCGTTGAGTTTGTAGACGGTGCTGCCCTCCGCTTCCGTGACGGTCATCGGTTCAGAGATGGGTTCATGACCGTGGTTGACCGTCATCGGAATGGGGTTCTTGGAGGCGATCAGCGTGTACCCGACGGCATCGCTCGCGATCTCCCCATCCGCGAAAACAACGGTCTCCTCAAGTTGGAGATCATCCCCAGCTGCTCCGCCGGCGAGTTTCACATCGCCATCGAAGTACTTCAGAGACAGCCGTGAGACCGTGTTCCCGATTCCGGATAGTCCGTCGTGAAGATTGATCGCGGCACGATGCGGGTACTCTTCCAGGCGAGGATCATCCAGACGAGGAAGATCGTTCACGGCCTCGAAGATCGCCTCGTGAGGGTCCTCGGTGAGCCCAGTCGACAGACTCGTGAAGAACTTGAGCGTGTCCGAGGCGACGAGGGATACTGTGACGCTTCCAGCTTCGACACCAGCTTCGGTAAATTCCCCCGCAGCAGAGGCCCCGAAGAGTGTGGCTTCATCACCGACGATATCACGAACACCGTCGAGGACGTTCTCGTAGTCGTATTTGCTCGACGTGAAAATCTGACAGTAATCGACTCTCTCTACTGGTAAGTCATCCAGCGCTTCCGAAGCGGCCTCACGACCGACGAGGCGACCATTTTCACCACTCCCCTGTCCCGTACTGAATTGCGTGCTTAGAGCCATAGTATCTATCGTCAGTTATGGATGAACCGCTTGTTTCCGGTTCTCCACATCCAATATCCACCCTGATGGTATTTATATGAAGTTGTGTTTTTCAAATGTTAGATACCCTTCCAAGTGGCTTCCTCTCGCTTGTTTTCAGGCCGGCGACCGTCGACAGTCTCGGTATGCGTTTCCCGATCGGCCGTGATCATACCCGACTGATCGACCGATAGCTGCAACCTGACATAAACCATCTTGGCCTGTACCTCCGAAGACAGCGATACACGGCTTGAACGACGGGGATCGAACCACGTCCGAGCAAAGCCGACGACACGATCATTCCGAGGCCGGCGATGCACTGGCTTCCCCCGGCGGGCCATCGGCCTGCCAAGATGATACTCCACGTCCGTCACCTCAGCTTCGAACGTTTCCCCCCACGGGTCTTCGTAAGCCATCTGGCCAGTGATCTGACCAGCATCGCGGACGACACCCGAGAGGCGCTTGAGGTGATATCCTTTGATCCGGAGTCGCCGACCGTTGACGGTCTCGAAATGGTGGAAGCCGTCGGAAAGAGTCACGTGCGAAGCGATCTCGATGTCGAATTCCTCGGCGAGTGCCGTCTTGGCGAACGAGATCCCCTTACGGACCTCCTTGACGTCTTCCGGGACAGAAAGGTCAGCCACCTCGTGACGGGGGTGACTATCCAGGTCGAAGCTGTCCGGGCGCTCAAGATCGACAGTCGTGAAGACGAACGCGCCCTGACCGTTCCGAACGATGAACGGATGCTTCCCGCACCCGATCACCTCTGTCTCCGAAGCAGAGAACGAACCGCCACCAGTCGCCGCCCGGACAGCTGCTTCCAAGCGCCGGGGTGTGGCCCCGACACCGAAACTGCCGTTCGCCGCCGTCACGCCGCCAAGGTACCCCTCACCTTCCTCCTCGAAGCGAGAGTAATAGACAGGAATCTCGATCTCCTCGTCGCGGTGCTGCTCGAGATACTCGTCGAGGCCGCCGACTACGTACCCGAATTCGTTTGCCCGGAGGGTTCGATCCCCACCGACAGACACCACTCCAGGATTTCCCCGGTGGCTCACGTCAGGCATGACGACGTCCAGCCCCGCCATCGATGCCGATTCATCCTGCCAGGAATACTCGCGATCTGGGAGATCCGGTTGAAACCCGGTCGGCCCTGTCTGGCCCTCGTACTCGGTGAGAGTGGCTTGGCTCATCGTGTGACCTCCGTGTACTCCCTCGTTGTATCGGTCTAAATATAAATCTTACGGGTTAAAGTAGTATACTATTCGGGTATGTAGTGACCGGTGGGTGCCGATATTTACGGTTCAACGAACAACATTCGCATGAGGGAGAACATGCCTGGACGTCTGAATCGAGTCGACCTTGCCTCTGATCTCGAGCTCGTCATCCTAGATACGGCGATGACTGAACGGCCCGCCCACATGGAAGGCTGGAAGCACCGCAAGAACGGACTCCATATCGGTGAACTTCACAACGTCTTGACCCACGTCGATCTCGATCCCTTCATTTTCGACGAAGTGGCCGTCTATGAGGATCTATTGGACGATCTCAAGATGTTCGATAGTATTGGCTTCTTGGGAAGGTTCGATATCGAATCGCGAATCACACTCACCTCAAAGGGACAGAGGATGGCCAAGATCCTTCGCAGCGAACTCGACGAGGATCAAGCCGAAGCTGTCGCCGAGGCCCTCACGGAAAGTCAAGAAGCCGGCCGTCTACCGGACTCAAGTGATCAAATATTGCTCGATGCCGACGAGATGCCGCCTACGGGTAATAGTGAATAGTCAGTCCGCTCGCCGGTAAGCTGGTCACTGTTGAAAGCCTACTCTCCCACGGCGTGACTGGCAGTCCTGGCCCCTCGAACGCCGCAGCCCGGCGGCGAGCGTGTATCAACACGCCCCTTTACGGTCGAACACTCGAGGAGCGCCCGAATCCTTCCGCGTACCCAACAGGCGGGGTCGCCACCTGCCAGGGGGCTATACGCACCCTCTGAGGGCACGTGGCTTCGAGGCTGGTACCACCGACATCACGCCGTGTTGTCCCGCCGGACCGCTCCCGGGACAGAGATCGTCGACACGCACACGCCATTCGGTCCTGAAGGGGTACCGGGTCTGACGTGTGGCCCTTGCGGGTCCAAGATGCTCTCACAGTTCGGCTATAGAAAATGCAGCTTTGAAAGAGTACGTGGGATTTCCAAGCATGTGCGGAAGATATGTCGGACCCAGCACTTTCATTGACACTAATCGCTCTCAATCGCGACCGGTCACCTTCCGGATGCAAGAAGAGCCAAAGGGCCCGAGTTCCCCAGAATCGAAGCGGATGAAATGCCCCGTGGAAAGGCCGGAGCCGCAGCGACGGCACGTAAACTCTCCCTCTTTGGTGACGACCTGACTTTCGAAGTTGACGTAATTGCCACTTTGAGGTTCAATCGTCGCCTCCTCGCGATCGATGATGCCCCGTCGCTCAGCAGTCTCCAGGATCTCCCTGGTCAGCCGTGGTTCGGTCGTGATCGCCTCGAGTCGGTCGATTGCCTCGGCGACCGACAGTTCGGGCTCCTCACAGTGGGCCAGTAGTTCAACGCCCAGTTCCACGGGATCGTCGTCGGTCACACTCCAATATCGAGCCCTCAGCGATATAAATCGCCACCCGTCCGCAGGGACAAGCGCAATCGATTGCAGTAGCGGTAGAAACAGACAAGTGGCCTCTATCCAACTGAAGTGTAGAGATATTAATCAAATCCGAACGGTACATCACCCCCATTATCTTTGAGGTATTCGACAGCATCCTCAACACTTGTCAGACGAATATTCTCTCGAGCCCCGCCACCGTACTGTTCGACTGGCTCGGACCCGCTCACCATTTCGTCGATAAGGGTCTTTGCCTGCCCTTCAGCATGGGAAGGAACAGCCCATCCGACGACAGTATCTATCTGCTTTTTATGATCTCCCACCACTCGATTTCGGAGCATTTTCCGAACGATTCGATTCTTGATGTCTTGATTGTCCATCCCTTACAGTGTTGTATTAGTGCTACATCTATTTAAATATGTTCATTCAATACTACACCCTTGGTTTACCGATTCAACAGATTTATAGATGGGGAAGCCAATATATCCTATATGGCCGAAATAGCTGACGAACACCAAGGGGAAGATCAAGGCGAAGCCTTCGCTGAGGGGACGCCACTCGTCGAACTCTTTGGAACACCGGCCCGAGCTAAGCTACTCAGCGTATTTGTCGACGAACGACAGCAAGATCTCAACCCTAGTGAGCTTGCCCGACAAGCTGGGGTAGCCAGAAGCACGGTCTACAACCACCTTGAGGACCTAACGGACCTAGGTATTGTCAAAGAAACCAGGGAAACCGGGCCAAGCAAGCGCTACAAGCTAGACACCGACGACGAAATAGCTGAACTGCTCTACAAACTCGATGGGGCCATGCTTAGTCGGTTGCTCTCCTCGTAGAGTAGACATGAAAGGTCACGATGGAAGACAACGACCCTATCCAGGCGCTCATGCGACTCTACGGCGCGACGACAGAGAGGACCTGATCGCCGCAGGGATTGAACATGAGTGAAGTCGAGTGTTGGGTTTGTGGGGAAACGTTCGGCCGTCTACCGCTCCATATGAGAGTACACGATGAGAAGGAGATTAGAGAAGCCCTTCTAAGCGAACTCCGACGAGTCGCTGAGGAGATTGGCCGGACGCCGACGACGCGAATAATGGATGATCCTGAGATAGATTCCCCGTCTTCTGACCCGTACAAGCAGAGATTCGGTTCTTTCAATGGTGCTCTCCGGGAGGCAGGGCTTGAGCCGAATATGGAGGGGAGCTGGGGTGTGAGTGATGCAACTCTGCTGGAGGAGGTCGAAAGGCTCAGCGAGGAATTGGGACATGCCCCACGCCAAGATGATATGGACGAACGTGGAACATTCGCTTCCAAGACGTTAGAGGACCGATTCGGGTCGTGGAGTGAAGCACTGCTGGCGGCTGATGTGGACGTTTCTGACCGAGGGATCGTCGTCTCAGAGAGGGTTCTCATCGAGAGTCTGCGCGATCTTGGCGAAGAAATTGGCCGCGCACCCTCGGCGAACGAGGTCCGAGAACACGGCGAATACGCCCTTACTACCTACCACCGCAGGTTCGAGTCTTGGATAGCAGCCCTCGAGAAGGCCGGTTTCGACGTACACCCTGGCCGGCCAGACGTATTCCCAAGCGGCGAAGACCACCCGGCGTGGGAGGGTGGTTCATTCGACTACGGACCTGGTTGGAACGCAGCAAAACGCCGGGCTGTCCGAGATCGCGACGGCCGGAAGTGTACCCAATGTGGGATGGCTGAAAAAGAGCATCTCGACAAACACGGGACGGTTCTACACGTCCACCATATCGTGAAGGCCCGGAAATTCGACGATGATGAGGCAGAAAAGCGGAACGCAATGGTGAACCTCACTACTCTCTGTCTCGGTTGTCATTCGTCCACTCATAAAGGCGAGACAGTAGTCCCTACTCTCAGTCAGTAGGAGCACTATAGCTGCTCAACCATTCCTAGGGCGTTCCCCATTGTCGGTGTTAAGGTCTGATACACTCTCTTGGGGGCAGGACCGGGGACTGTGGGACAGTGGTGAACTAACCAGTAGACGTACTGCCACGGCATCGCCGACCGGACGCCCTGCTTTCCCCACCCGGCAGGGACGCCCTTGGCCTCTGCAAGCGCGTTTGAAGATTGGTCGTCCCCTTCTCGTGTGCTGACCGCGACTTCCGGCTCTCCATCCAGATACGCATCCGGGCACGGGAAAGTTGTCTCGAAATGGCGAGTGAGATCGAACGGCAAACCAAAGGCTAAGCCATTGATCCGGACATTGGCATCTAAGTCTCCGATTTTCGTTGCTCTCGGGGTACACTCGATGACGTAGTTGGGTGCAATGTCTAAGAGAAACTCCCGGAGTTCGTCGGTGATACGCGGGTTCGCTTCGAGCGCTGCTTCTTGAGAGCCGTAGTAGGTCGGGCTGAGCGACGAATACGCCTGGCAGGGGAACGAGCACCAGACGACGTCGGCAGTGAGCCCACGCAAGACTGGAAGGCCGTACTCGTCGTCGACGACGTTCCGGGGCACCCGGATCGAATCGTATCCGCCCGTGGGCATCCCCACCTTCTCGGCGAGGTCCTCGAAGGACGGATCGTCCAGGAGGTCAGCCTGTGCGAATCGCCCGGGGTACGTGTCGCTGTAATCCTCGATGTCGAAGCCAGCGAACACTCGTGGCTCGATCGGGAGCGGGGCCTTGTCGAACAGCGAGAGACCGACGCCCCCACGCCCACTGAAGAGATCGACGACCTGGAACTGCCACTTCGTCGTCCATTCCTGGGGAACGTCACTTCGGTCGAACCGGGGTGTCTCCCGAAGTTCGTCGGGTCGGCTCATGCGAATCCCTCCAGACTGGCCTGCTCGGCGGCTTTCCCCCCGTCCCCCTCGTCTGTGATGACGTTCTCGTCCATCGCTTTGTCTACCCGCTCACTGTGGGACTGACGCACCCGGTGGCCACTCGGACGCTTGCATTTCTGGCCTGCCTCGGCACCACATTGCGGGCACGGGACCTCACGGGCCTTCTCGTCGGTTTCGTCCGCCCCGCCCCGCTTGTTCCGGTCGTTGTCGTCAGCTATCTCCTTCATCTTCTCCCGGAAGTTGGCCCGCCGCTGGCCGAACGTCCCTTTGTACCCGTCCGGCGAGTCCCACTGGGTTGTGTCATACCAGCCGTCGGCTGCGTCCTCGAGGACGAACCACGCCTCCGGACTGGGGTCGTCGGCGTAGATATTGACGAGATGGTCGGTCGTGGGATGTGGCGCTTCGTCGACGTCGTCGAGTGACTCTTCAGCGCAATTGCAGGCGACGACAAACCCGCCGTCCCCCACCTTCATGATCCGAACTTCCGGGCCAGGGACCGAGTGCTCTTCGCCGGCAAGCGGACACTCGTATCGGACTGGAAGGTTGGTCATGGCGAACCACCCACCCCACTGACGACGCCACGCGTACCGGGACGGTTCGCTTGGTCGGTCGCCGGCGAGGGTGAGACTCGGCCGTACTTCGCGTGCTGTCGAAGCAACTCCTCAACGTAGGCCGGCGGGATCGCCTCGCGAACCTCTTTGGTCGTGAGGTCGACGTCCGACCGGAAGCCGTGGGCTGCCCGGTACCCCTCGACCGGCGTCTCCCGATCGCCGATGCAGTACTCGAACCCACCATCCGGGTGCTCACAGTCCGTCCCGTGAGCGAAGAAATTAGTCTCGAAGAGCCGGTGCTTCTGGACGCCGAGACCGAACGCCCCGCCGCAGAATTGAACCGGGTTCTCGAGATGCTCTTCGGCGCCGGGAACGTTCTCGATGATCTTCACCGGGGCGTCAATCGACGAGAGAAGATCCCGGGCGACCGGGATCAGGTTCTTGCCGTCGCGACGGAACTGAACGTTCGTCGCGAACTGGCAAGGCGGTGACGCCCAGATCACGTCGACGATGCCGGCGGCGACGAGCTCGTCGACGATCTCCGGAAGCCCCTCTTCGAGATTCCACTCGAGAAAGTGACCGGGATACGTGTCGGCCTTCGACCCGTCGATGTCGATCCCAAGCGTCTCCCAGCCTGGGCCTCGGTGGCCGTAGCTGTGGAGGGTGCGAGCAACGCCGCCCACACCGCAGAACAGGTCGATCGCGAGCGGGACTTGGTGTTCATCGTAGTCCGCAAGAATCCGCTCACGAAGCGACTGAGCGTCCGTATGAGTGCGCCCACAGTCGTCGATAGCTACGGCCATGTTGAGACCTCCGATGTACTACAACGTTGGAGCGGTGATAACTTAATACTTACGGGTTAGAATAGTATCCAAGTGCCGGGGGTCGCCTCCCTGCCGGTCTGTCCGGGCACACTTCATTCTAATTTAACCCGTAAGTATTAAGTTATCACCGATCCAACGGAGGTATAGGAGGAACTACGATGGGGAGTCAGACTCAGCTTCCGACCGGCGTTGATGCTCAGCACGTCAGCGAGGGCGGTAGTGGTATTCGCGAAGGCCAGTACGATTACGCTACCCGCCTCGAGGATTTCCAGCCGATCGCCGAGGCTGTCCGTGGGTTCGATCTCGACCCGTGTGCCTCAGACACGTCGACGCTGGCCGAGACCAATATCCGCAACGAGGGCGGCCTACTCCACGACTGGGGACAGTACGGAACGGTCTGGCTCAACCATCCGTTCGCTGACCCTGAACCGTGGCTCAAGAAGGCCGTCGAGTCCGACGCCGACCTCGTCGTTGCACTCTCAAAGGCCGACCCGAGTACTGACTGGTTTCACGAGTACGTGCTTGAAGCCGGTCTGATCTGCTTCCCCGAAGAGCGCTTCAAGTTCGCGGGGTTCGAGAAGGGCGCGGACTTCCCGATCGTCCTGACGGCATTCGGGGAGTTCCCGGCTGCGCTTCGCGAGCATTTCGAATCGCTTGGCTGGGTTGCCGTCGACGGTGACGGGTTCAACGAGATCCGGCCGACATCGAACCCGGTCCTGCCGGACATCAGCCGGGCCGACCGGATTCGTGTTCGCTTCCCCGACCCCGTCGAAGTGGGGGATAAGCACCGCCAGACAGTGACGCTAGTTCCGCTGGTTCGTCGAGAGCGGGATTCAGGTGTGTTCGAACTTACGGCCGTGTTCCAGCACGATGACGGCACAGAGACGTGGTTCTCTCTGAGTCAGTCGGGAGACGGAAGCGAGGTGATCTGCCGGAAGCACGACCGAGAACACGGGTTCGAGCACGTTTTCGTCGATCAGATCGTCGTTCCGACCAACCAGCGAGGGACCCACCCGCCGTCATCGGCCATGCATGTGCGGTGACGACCTGCGTCGATGTTGTTTTTGCAGTATAGTCCGCCGTCTAACTTCATCGGCTCCAAGTTAGACGGTGTAGGGGCGTTCTAAGTTTGGTCAACGGAGGGTTCGATAAAGTTAGAGAACGAAGTGGGTGGCTCAAGCGAATTCCTGGATGCCAGCTTGTCGGATCGTCCGGTTTGCACTCTCGTCGCGATTGCTGCGCTCCCAATTGTCGCGGTTGTTCACCAGCGTTCGCTTCTTCTTGAACCGCTCGTAGTACTCGTTTGCAGCGTCCTCGACCTCTTCGACACCAAGACGTTCCAATATCGGGCGCGTTTCGTAGCCGTAGAGCTCTTCCAGCCAGAGGTAGTCGCCGCTGTCGTCTCGCTTCTTCTGAAGGCCGAGAAGGATCGTCTCGACCTGGACGTCGAACGTTTCCTCCGGGAGGTACATGATCGGGCCGGCGAAGTTCCCCCGGATCACCTCTCTCAGAGGCTTGGTCACACCAGTCGTCAACGCGGAAAACGGTAGAATGAACGTGAGCCAGCCGCCGGGCTTGAGCAACCGAAGCGCTTGCTCGAAGAACGGGGCATACAGCGGGAATTGCCCTCTCGCAAGGTCGAACCGATCACGGTACTCCTCACGCTTCGGCTCAGGAATCCGCTTGTAGCGCGTGTATGGTGGATTTGCCAGCACCCAGTCGAAGCGACCTTCCGGCGGGTCCAGGAGGAAGTCACTCTCTACGAGGGTGATCTCCGCATCTGTATGCCGCTCTCGGAATTCTGCCAGCCGTTCGGGATCGGATTCGACCCCGACGCACTCGGGGACGGGGTAGTCGAATTCCGGGTTCTTCCAGTTCTCCCCCTCCGTACAATACCGGCGGACGGCGTCGTAGAGGTTTCCCTGTCCCAGTCCTGGGAGTAGCAGGCGCCCGCCACCTTCAACCTCGCTCGGCCGCTCAGCACCGAAGGCTACTGAGGCCGCGTAGTCAGCCACCGGCGCCGGCGTCGGGACGAAGCCGTTCTCGACTGGCATGTGTCACCCTCAGTCTGAAAGGTAGAGATCCGCGATCTCCCCGTAACGGTTTTCGAGATCGTCCCAGTCAACGAGATCGTCGTATTCGTCCCGAACGGTCCCATCCTCGGTCAGCATGTCGTCGACGAACGCTTCGACCTTTTCTTCCACGGGCGCATTCTCAAGACCACGTTCCGAAGCGAGGAACTGAACCCCGCAACACCCTTGTCCGTCTGAATTGAGCTCCCAGAGAAGGAGTTTTCGGCGACCGTGCTCGGCGAGAGCCTCTGGGATGGTAGTGAGAACCCCTTCGTCCCACTGTTGGGCTAGTTCCCCTAGGGGAACGCCGCCTTCGCAGACGTCGTCGCTGTCGTAGGCGATCGTGATGGTGTGATACCAGTCAGTCGAGTGGCTTGCCGTCTGTGTCGCCGTGAGGCTATACAGGATCTCGGTGATCTCGCCGACGTAGTTCCCGGCCCCATCGAATAGATCGACGCCACGTTCGAACGTGACCGGCTCTCCCGCACTCGTCTCGAACTGTACGGCTTCGAGCTCGGCTTGCTCTTCACCGTCATCAACAGTGGACCCCGATTCTTCGTCGATCAGCTGCTCGGTAACTTCCGGGTCTGATGTGACGACTTTCGAACGTTCAGCCATCGTATTGACCTCCATTCCCCTATTGAATCGAATATAACTTAAAACTTACGGGTTAAATTAGGTTTCACCGGCCCGCGCCCAGTAGTCTCTCAGCCAGTAACGGGATCCTGAACGACCGTTCTGTATACTATTCTAACCCGTTAATATTAAGTTAATCCCGTACCAAGGTGGTACTACATCGGAGGTCATTGACGATGGAAACCGATCCCCTCGCGACATTTAGCAAACAGACGATGCAGGGTAAATGGATGTGGGAGATTCACGAAAAAGTCGGGGAAGAGAACGTAGTGACTGGGGTCCAAGGCGATGAACCTCAGAAGACGACTACGACGGTCTACCGGGGCCGTGTTTCGTCCCCGATCACCCGCGGCCAGGGTAAGAGCGATTGGGAGCACGGCACGTTCACGGCAGACGAACTTCGAGAGTGCGGGGTTCAGCAAGACAGTGGAGAGGAAAACTTCGAACTATGAGCCAAGAATCCCCGCAGAAGAGTTCTGACTGGCCGGTTTCAGTGAAGTCTGTCGGCATGGTCCCACCCCGCCTTTCCGACGTTCTCCAGGGTGGGGCGAAAGGTACTGTCCGTGAGAAGGGTGCGATCGAGCTCGACGATCTCGATGGCGTCCATCTTGCCCTCAAGAACCCGGAAGCTGTAGCAGAAGGCACCCGTGTTCAGGTGAACAGTCGAGGGAGTGCGTGTACGTCTCTGGAAGAGGTAAAGCGCCGCAAGCGGGAGAAGAAGGCCGAGAAGTTCTTGAAGGCCCGCGAACGGCGGCAGAAGCGGAAAGAGGCCCGCCAAGAGGCAGAAGCGTTCTGGGATCAGTACGATATCCCGTTCGAGTACGACGTCGCGATCAAGGGCCGTCGTTCTGGCTTGCTCCGTGGCAGCAGCGGGACCGGGCGGGATAGCAGCACTGTCGAGCACCTCTACGTCCTGGAAGCGTTCGAAGATGGACGTCTGAGCCGTCCAGAGGGCGTCTACCTCTGTAACAACGAGGCAAACCTCCGTTTCGACGATGGTGAGCGCCGGCAAGACGAGAACGGTGAGTCATTCATTCCGCCGGTGACCTGTCAAACGTGTCTCGACCGGATGGAACGGTGGAAATGGAGGACCAAAAGTGAAGGGCGAGATGAGAAATACTAACGCTTTCTGGGTGGAAGACACATTCACACCTTTGATCGCGACGCTCTAGAGATACCATGTCACTGCTCTTCGATCACGTCATATCAGACTTCGACCCGGACCCGGAGGACCACTATACGATCATAGAGGGGGATCTGGAATCGACCGGTGAAAGGATTCCAGTCAAACCCATCATCGACTTCGCCGGCCAGCGGGGGCTCACACATCCGAATCCCGACGACGATTACGTCTGTATCCCGTTACACGGCGAGAATCGGGCTAAGTTGACGGGTGAGTTTCTCGCATACGGGGACACGAACATCCACGGGGAGGTGATCATCTACCTCGAGGATGGCGACAGAGAGGCAATCGAGATCGACGAGTTTGCCCAGACTCGTCTCGCTCGCCGTATCCGCTTTTGGCATTCAGACTACCAGCCAGCGGAGTTTCCCCCGAGCTTCGATCGGCCGGTGAACGATCGCGAACCGCCGTCGCGACGGATCGACCCCGAAGAGTTCGTCGAGGACCTCGAGACCCACGTCGTCGACGAGCGTGACGCCACCCGGGAAGGGAATCGAAAACAGGCCCAGACGTCGACGCCACGGGAGATCTTCGAAGCGAACGGGGACGCCATTCCGGCTCTTGAGTATCTCGACGATCAAGGGCAGACGATCCGGTTCAAAGCCCAGGCTCTCGATCGAGACTGGCACAGTGATCGTGAGAATTGGGCATACTACGTCCCGTCAACGTTCGGTATCTACCAGGGGAACGAGGTACTCATACACGGGCCGACAGACACCTTCCCCATCTCTGCAACGGTGGCCAATATCCGAGGGTTAGACCTGGAGGTCAAGGTTCAGTGGGTAGACGTCGACTCTCCATCGCAGGTTCGGTCGACACTGATGAACGGTGGGGAGATCGGCATGTCCGCCCTGTTGAACCCTGTCCCGACGGAACGAGAACTGGGGGCGATCGATGATCTTCGACACGATCCCATGCTCGAGGTCCTCACCGGACAGCGGCCACTCACGTTTTCACACGCCGCAGCGTCCAACTCGGAAACTCTGGACCCGGAACTAAATCAGGAGCAAGAGATCGCTGCCGAGCTCGCGATGCTCGCCGACGACGTGTTCTGCATCCACGGTCCGCCGGGCACGGGGAAGACGCGGACCCTGATCGAGATTATCCGCCGAGCGGTCGACGCCGGCGAGCGAGTCCTCGTCTGTGCCGACTCAAATCAGGCGGTCGATAACATCGTCGTCGGAGACTCGACGCCAGATAGCCCGGACGAGTCATCACTACATTCCTATGCTCAGCACGGCGCCGAGGAGCTTACACTCTACCGACCCCGGGGAGGACAGCACTCTTCGTCCGATCTAGTTGAGCAATACAGTGACTTCGAAGGGCTTGCCGACGTCGTCGCGACGACGAACAATGGCGCCGCGGAAGTCGCCGGCACGTTCGATCTGGTCGTTCACGACGAAGCAACCCAGGCGACGGTCCCGTCATCGTGTATCCCGCTCACGAAAGGCGATCGTATCGTCCTGGCCGGCGATCACAAGCAACTCCCACCGTTTCGATCGACCGAATCTCCTCCGGACTCTGAGTTGGGGATGTCTCTGTTCGAGCATCTCTACGCGTCGGGCGGCATCTACGAAGGTGTCGGGATGCAGCTGAAGACGCAGTATCGGATGCACCGGGATATCGCGGCCTTCTCGAATCGGGAATTCTACGACAAAGAGCTCCGAAGCGGCCGCACTGTCGATTTACTCTCATCACGAGACGAAGCGATCGAGGCGTTCAATATCGGCGGATCCGTTGCCGTCGACGAACACTCACGATCGAACGAGAATGAGGCAAAGATGGTCACGCACCTCGTGACCGATCTACTGGACGATCTCCCGCCGGGGGATGTCGGAGTGATCACCCCCTATCGGGCTCAAGTTCGGGAAATCCGGTCGATGCTCGAGGACCACGTTTCGGATGATATGCCCACAGTCGACACGATCGACTCCTTCCAAGGGAGCGAACGCGAAGCTATCATTCTCTCACTCGTCCGATCGAATAGTGAAGGCAAGCTGGGCTTCCTCAGTCGTGATCCCGACGGACCACGACGGTTGAACGTAGCACTCACTCGAGCGAAACGATACTGTGCCGTTGTGGCTGACCTTCACACGTTCCAGTATACGGACTCTGAAGATACACCGGGGCCTATCCGATCGTTCCCCGATCATTTCCAGGATACGAGCCGGGTGCGCGATGTCGACCCTGCCTTTCTGTCCGTGTGATAGTGATCCGAGAACGCGGTTGGTCGTTTAGAGACCATAGCTCCGAATTCGTCGGCACCCCTGAGTCCATTCTATGATACGTTGTATTTAAGATAGATTGTCGGATATCTTGGTTTATGGGTATTGCCACCGCTTCGACGTCTGATCTCTACTCGGAGTACGACATAAACAAGACATATGATGATCCAAACAGCTACTCTCGCGGAAAGTCCTACTACGGTAAGGGGAAGTACCCATCCGATTGGTCGAGGCGTCAAGACGCAGTTTGGGAACGGCAGAATTACCGATGTGGCCGGTGTCAGCGGTACAAAGGAGATACTACCGGCCCGTCGGAAGTCCACCATCTACACCATCTCTCAGACGGTGGGTCAAACGAACTGTCGAATCTTGTCGGACTCTGTGCGGATTGCCATGCTCTGATGCACCCAGATATTCCAGATACATCTGGGCGCTATGAGAACGCTCCCATGTACCCATCTGACGACGGGGACTCTCGAGTGGCAGTGATACGGAAGGCTGGTATAACATATCGAGAGGCAGTAGATATTGGACTTCTGGAAGAGCTGAGTAGCCCTAGCACAAACAAGTATGCTGTAAATGAGGCAACCGCTAATACTAGTTCTAGGTACGCGAGGAATGCTGAAGATCGTCTTTATTACTACTTGAAGGGGAATGGATACGTCCCTCGAAGCAACCCCTTCCACGAGCTTGAGGTTGACGTCAAATTATCCGGCGTGAAAGGATTAGTCCGGCGCTGGTCACCAGAGGTTTCTGTTGAATCTAATGCTGAACTGATAGAGGAAGACCCGGACAAAGATCCGGGTTCTGATGAACTGGAGTCAGACCGGGATGAAGACCTGGTCTCCGGTGATTACCTTTTCACACCCGATGCTAGCTACGCAGATGTAACAATCACTGAAGGCGACGGACAAACTACTACGGAGTCGGTCAGATTCTCGGGGAGATCGTCTCAAAGAGAGGTTTCGGAGACAGTCGCTCCGCCCCCACTAAGGAGAGATGCACCTTCGTATGTGATTGATACGATCATCTACCTCGCTACACGGGGACTCGTTCCCGGTGCTATCCTCACATACGCCGCTCCGCAATACCTTCCAACTTCGCAGTGGTGGACAACGTTGCCAGCCTATATCCTTCTGACTGGACTGTTGTGGCTCATGCTACGGGCCACCTTCCGGCTGTGGCCCTCCTCGTGACGCTACAACAGCTGAATCAACACGGTGAGTGAGGGTCCCTGGAGGGCGAGGTTAACGACCGTCGGCTGAATTTACCAGTCGAATTACCCATCAGACCGGCGTTCTCGGGCCTGCTTCTTACACCGAGTGCATTTCGATGCGAACCCTTTCGGGAATGTCGGAATATCCTTCGGCACTAACTTGCTCTTCCGGGAGATTGAGGTTCCACAAAGCTTCTCTGGATCGTCCCGAGAAGAGCCCTCAGCGGGAAAATGTAGGTCTGAAGAACCGCGGGCACCTTCTGTTCTATCCGCCGCTTGGACTGTGATCCAGAAGGGGAGATGATTTCGATACTCATCCTCATCGAGGGCTGGAAGGGTGGCGTAGAAGCCTTCGGGAACCGTGTCCCCTTCAGGAATCTCAGGTGGGGACTGCCCACCATCGGTAGAGGCCATAGACAGAATCGCTCGTAGCCGTATATAAAGGAGCGCGCACAGTCCGAGGGGAAATGTGATAGGGATTTAGAATATACAAGCAATTGATGAACGATACGACCCATCCACCAAGCTGGTTGGATCTGAACGAAGACGAAAAAGTCGTTCAACAGGATCGTCCATCGATCATCCCGTACCTGTTTCAGTGTGTGGTCGGGATCGTAGTCGCCCTATTTGGGCTGTTGATGCTGGCAGGTATGAACCTATTAGGATTCCCTGGACCGTTCCCTCGAGGGCTAACTGGAGGTCTCCTAGTTCTCCTTGGTGTTCTCAACTTAGGAGCTCAACTTCTGGACTGGTATTCGAGCGAATACGTGGTGACGACAGACGAGATATACGAAAAGAAGGGGATCATCTCGGGACGGTTCGCGGTTTACCCGCTCACCTATTCGAGTGTTCAAATCGACGATATCGCCAATACAAGTGTTGAGAAAGGGTATTTCGGGCAATTCTTTAACTATGGGGACGTTTCAGTAGTTCCCTCGAGCGGGACGTATCTCTTTCTCAATGACGTATGGGATCCTGATCATTTCACAGAAACCATCAGGAAGGCCGCAGACGGCTATAGCGACGCCGATTGAACGTTCAGCGCCTTACGGATTGGATTCGTGCCGCAGCTGAATCTGGATGTTGTCGATAGACATGGAGATGAGCCTGTCATAGAATCTGTCTCATAGCTTCTCACAACCCGGTTCGTTTCCTCGCTCATAGTTGGTGATTGCAACGATAACCCGGAGACAGAGCGCAACGAACACTTCTGTTCGTGCGTGGACGCGGCCTCGGGCGCGAACGTGCCCGAGGCCGCAGTCCTTGACTGCGTCGTTGGTTCGTTCGACGCCTGTCCGGTTGTTGTACGTCTCGTCCAAGATGGATTGTTTCAGCTGCACGTCCTCGCTGTGTTCCTCGATGCGGTCTTCGACCCTGTACTCGATGTCTTTCGGGTCGTCAGTGTTTCGCGGATTGTACGGAGCGATTGGCACGACCCCTGCAGCCAGCAGGTAGTCGTGCCAATCGAGGAGATCGTAAGCGCTGTCTCCAAGCATCCAGATGGGTGTGTCGACGGCGAGCGCGTCACGCGTGACGCGCATCGCCGTCTCCTGATCCGCTTGCTTGGTTTGGGTGAACTCCGCTGCTATCGGGATCTTTGCGCCAGTCGAGACAATCGTACAGCCGAAGCCGTAGTAGTACTCTTCGGCTGTTGGATCGTAGTTCCACGAGGCGGCGTCGTTGTGTTGGATCGCCTCGACGTGTGTCGAATCGATGGAGTACGTGGAGTCGAGCAGGCCGCGGGCAGCGGCCTGCTCGACGAGCCTGTCGAAAATATCGTCGATAACGTGTTCGAGATCGGTGAGAAAGCGATCAATCGTGTCTCTAGATGGCGGTTTGTCGAGCCCGCAGTAGTACCAGACGAGGCCGTGCTGGAGTTCTCGTGTAACTGGACGTGTCCCGTAAACATCCTCGTAGTAGCAGTGGAGAAAGCCGCGAAAGAGGTCTGGTGGTTTGTGAACTCGTGTTCGCCCCCGTTTCGAGGGGGCGAACACGTCGTACTCCAACAGAAATTCGAACTCAAGATGTTCGAACAGTGGTACCGTCTCAGTAGCCGCGACATTCAAGAAGTCGTCTACCGAAGCTACATCTTGCAGGGTTGCGCTGGTGTTGGACACACTTTCCGCACCCTGCTGCTTCGTACGTGACCCTTTCTATGACAGGCTCATGGAGATGGTTAGACGATCGCCAAGACGTCGGATATTAGTTTCGGCTGGCCGGGTCTCGGAAGCCTGGAGTGTCGCATCCTGAGGGGATTCCCCTTGGACGTACAAGTAGGCCTGTCCTCCGGCTTGAATCCGTGGAAGGCGTGTCGAATATGTCGTGGAATAGCCCCGCCGAACCTCAACCTGAGTCGATTGAGGTATATCTCCACCGGCACGGTTCTTGATCCGAAGGACCGTGCCCTCTTCTGAGGTGTCCACGGTATCGACGACTATCTCGGGAATATGATCCATGCTCTCAGGGAGTAGAACATCAACCGAGCCATATTCGTCTAGATTGTACTCGGCGAGGGGGGCATCTCTTCCTGGGACAGTGATCCTCGAGGTGAGAATTAATCCATCGCGGGTAACGTGAAGGGTCGATTCAAGTTTCGTTTGGGACCCATCGAGACTCGCATTCGTCTCACCGCGGAGTCTGATGACTTCCCTATCCTGGTACGTTCCCTCGCCGACCTTGCTGTAGTTGAACAGTTGGTGGGTCTGATTTAGATAAGTCTGCGTGACGTAGCGCCCTGCCCCCTGAGGATACTGCGAGGTCAGACCCCCCTGCGTCCGTAGATATTCGGGTGGACCATCGCCGGCTGGAGATGTGTAGACTTGGACGTAACTGCCGTTCTTGAAGAATTCCATCCTAGATCGAGTACCGTTCTGGAAGTCTTTCCTCAGTCGGAGAAGATACTGATCGGTATCGGGCTCATTCGCCAATTCCAGGTAAGCTACCTCCGACCGGAGTGTGAGATCGACGATCTCGGTATAGTCCGATCGGATCTCGAAGTTGGTGCGATACGAGGAGTCGTTCAGGTGGGAAAAGTGGGAGTGAACCAACTGAGAGGCGTTGGTAACACCTGAATCGGATACGCCAGGCCCCGTTGGCGAAGTTGTCGTAGATGAGGTCCCGGTGGGTGTGCTTGATGACGAATCAGTTGGTTCTGGAGTCGGGGTTCCCGTGGCCGTACTCTGATCAGTAGGTCCAGATGGAGTCCCCGCACCAGTGAGCTCTCCACACCCAGCCACCGTAACGAGGGCCACAACGGCGAGGACGGCTACGATCTTCCGGTTCATGGCAGTCTAAATCCTCCTTGCTCGTTTTGTAGTGATTGTGACTTCGTGTCAGTTGTCTCGCTCCTCGATCAATTGAGTGATGGTTTCCCCCCGAGGTGACGTGATCGTCACCCGATACCGAACCGCCCCACCGGCATCCAGGTGTTCCTTTTCGATTGTCGTCTCATCTGGATCGGGAAGCTGAAGCCACGCCTGCGCTTTGAGTTCCCGAACCCGTTCAGTCACCTCGAACGGGGGAATGGAAGCAGATGGTGGAGCCTGTCTCTCGAAATCACTAGGAGGACCAGGGTGCTCATAGTCCTCCAGATGGCCTCGCTTGAGCTCCTTCCACTTCCGTTGCCCCTGATGCCACCGGTGAATCCGGGATCCTGCCTTCTCTTCGAACGTCTGAAAGTCGCAGTGTTCGGCCACCGAGAAGGCCAAATCCACATGGTCTCGCTCGTCAAGACTCTCGAGAAAAGCCTGGACAGCCTTCATCTCAGCGTGGAACTCTTCCGTCTTCCGTCGTTGTTTCTCCACCTCTTCCGGCCCTGGTACAGCTGCCCTCTGCTGCTCGTTTCGAATATTCTCAGCGACGTCATCCGTGGCTCGCTGATTTCCGTTTGGTGTATGTCCTTGCATGAACCTCACCTCGTATTACCACGTTGAATTGGTTTACACTTTAAGCTTACGGGTTAAAACAGTATACTCCGATTTAAACTTCGATAGGATCAAACCCATGACGAGATATGAGTAGCGACAAAATGGAACGAGATGGGGCCGTCTGGGGAAAAGTGACAGAAAAAGGCCGTATTGGGGCAGGGATTCTCATACTCACGGCGGCTGTACTCCTTATATTCAGTGCCACCTCACCCGCTATCGCCGCTCCTGACACCGAAGTCACAGCCGCTACGTCAGCACCGGCTACGACCGTTCTCGACGGAGAAGGGCCGCCTGCTCAGGGCGGTCTAGAAGACTATCAGACGTCAGCGAACTCGACAACAGTCCACATCGTCTACTTTTACTCCCCTAACTGTCCCCACTGCGAAGATACTGAGGAATTCTTCGCGGCGATGAACGAAACTCACGATCTCCAGATCAGGGAATACCGCGTCCAACTGAATTCGGAAGCTTTCAGAGAGTATCTTGAGGAATACGATGTCCCTGAACAGCTATGGGGTGGCACACCCACTGTCTTCATCGACGACGGATACGCAGTTGGCACCGAGCAAGTGAAATCTCTGGTAAACCAGACGATTGCTGAAGGTGGGACAGACACGTTCCCCACTCTATCAGGATCGCAATCACTTGGTGGGCGATCGCTTTCACTTGGCCTGATCTCTACGCTAGCCACCTTGGCTGCCGGCGACGCTGTCAACCCCTGTGCGCTCGCTGTCCTGTTGATCCTGTTGACCACCGTCCTCACCCGTCATCCAGACAATCAGCGGCGTGTACTCGCCAGCGGCCTGGCGTTTTCTCTTTCTGTGATGCTCACGTACTTCGTGATGGGATATCTCCTTATCAGCGGGCTCAAGACCGTCGCATCGATCTCTGCGATCGATCTCTCCTTCATTCGCTACGCCTTCGGAGGATTGGCTGTTGTCTTTGGCGTATTGAACGTCTACGACTGGATCTCGAGCGGGAGCTCACTCACACCCGAAGTTCCCGAGTCCTGGAAGCCGACGATGCAGCGGTATTTGACCGAACCACTCTGGGAACGACGGAGCGTCATCACCGGCTCAGTGATCGCTGGAATTCTCGTGAGTCTGTTCCTACTACCCTGCACTAGTGGGCCGTATCTCGTCGCTGGTGGCCTGCTTGCATCCGTCCCCTGGATCCAGGCCATCCCGGCCCTGATTTTCTACAACTTGCTATTCATCCTCCCGATGGTGGGGATCACGGTCGCCGTCTCGAGTGGCTTCGCAGCTGTCGAAGATATCTCGTCGTGGCGAGAGGAGAACATTCACCGTCTGAATCTCATCGCCGGCATCATCCTAGTGGTTCTCGGCGCTCTGATCGTCTTTGGTGTTCTCTGATCCAGCGGTACCAAAATCAACCGCTCAACAGCACTGATTTGGAATCAAACCGACGGCAAAAGCAGACTACAGCCGGAGTTCTTCTGGAAGGTCTTCTCGATCAATCGGTACAATTTCGCCCTCACGGACTTGCTGGGCGAAGTCCGTGGACGAAATGGATACCACCTCGTCCGGTTCGTGCTCGTTTCGAACGAGAACAGCGTCCGTCACAAGGTCCTCGATGGCCATCAGGGTGGATACCGTGGAAGACGAGTCCCGCTTTTCTTTCCATGCCCGGTTCTCCGCCTTGGCGACGTTGACTGTGCTACCGTCCGGAAGTGTGTATTCAGTTTTAACCATCGTAGCGCCTCCTACCTACTACCACGTTAGATCGAGTATAACTTAAAACTTACGGGTTAGATTAGAATGCGCGGGAAGTTACCGTTAGAGGTGTATCAGCGTGCTATCCGTAGGTCGAATCCAGCCCTACCCGACCTGCTCTGCCTGGAAATACCTTTGCGGGGCCCCGCTACAGAAGTTCAATTGTCAGCGGTCTTGGATCCCGCTTCTAATGGAACTGTCCGAGACTTATAGTAGTCCCATGTCTGATCGCCTATTTCTACGCCGTTCTGGTCGTCTACCTCGATATCTTCAAACGAAAGGGTGTTTTTCCACCACTTTACATATCCTTCCTGGACACCTGCCTCAATAGACCGAGGTACGCGAAGCTCTCCTGATGTCACCTCGGGCCATCCGTACCTAAACTGGGTGACTGTGCCAGTTGATGAGATAACCAGGAACTCAGATATCTCCCCTTCTCCACCTGTCACAGTAGGACCCATTGCTTCATCTGAGAATACCTGCCCAGTTTCAGGAATCCGGACCTCAGTGATCGATTCTTTTTGAGCGAACTCATTCAATTCAGAAGGTTCGAGCGGCCGAATCGGGAGGGATTCCGCAGCTTCACCCCACACTTCCGCTGATTCGAATTCACTCATTGTCTCGCTGTTGTACTACAGGATTACCTGAAATTCCCCTTCGGACCCCGTCAGTCAGCAATTCTTGACCCATACCAGTCCATTGTGGGTGGACGATATAAATTATTCATACCCCAATGCCTGTTTCGCGATCTTGAGTTGATACACTCGTCCGTCCCAACCCTCGATATCCATATCTTCTCACTCTCGGAAGGCAAGGAACGACCAGAAAGGGGTGGCCAGACGGGGCCTCAGATGGTCGGACAGTGGCGTTCTTTCCTGTGCCTCTGACGTCAACTCGGCGGCGCTACGACGGTCCAGGTGACGTTTCCAGCCTGGCCCTCACCAGGCATCTAAGATTTTCCCGGCTCTCTATTTGAATGCGAGGGGGTCGGTCGAACACTTCGGAGGTCAGAATCTAGGCAGCTACCTCGAGGATAGGCTTCGATCTCTGAGCTACTTTGCCTCGTAGACGGTGACCCAGTTCCCACAATTAGGGCAGATCGTCGATCGCTGAATTTCACCCTCATGAATCGGGTCAGACTTGATCTCTTCGTCACATTCCGGACACGTGAAGGTCTCTAAGGCTGTATTTTTACTCATAGGCCAAGTTCGGTGTGGGGTCGGCGAGTATCCACCTGTCCCGCAGGGACGACCATCTCTGTTGCTCCAATCGAGATCGACCCGATTTCTCCTGCATCCGTTGTATGATTCATCTGTGTTCGTACTTGAAAATCGGTGCCGTTCGATATGATCACTGTATCGCCGTGGGTAGCAGTCCAATACGTTTCGACGCCAGTCGATTCGAGACGCTGCATTACCTCTCTCGAGGGAGAGCCATGCTCGCCGTTCTGACCGCTAGAAATGATCGTGGCTGAAGGGGCGACCATCTCGAAGAACAGATCAGTCGAGCTCGTAGACTCTCCATGATTGCCGACCTGGTACACGTCGGCGTTTATCTGATCGGGGTACTGGTTGGCCATTCGTCGTTCTGCCTGCCGTCCTGCATCACTCGTGATCAGGTACGTGAAGTCGTCGTAGTGGATGGAGAGGGCCACACTATTCGTCTCTGGTCCATTGCTGTCAGTGCCGGTCCTGGGCGGGTTGATTACTGCAACCCGTGTTTCGGCGCCGAAAGGTAGCTGGTAACCTGAAGCAACGTTGTATCGGGCAAGATCGTGTTCCCTGAGGGCGCTGGTGTATTCAGTGTACGTTTCGGAGCTCGTGGAAACACCTGATCCATATGCTTGACCGATGCCGTCATGATTTGTTTCGAAGTGGTGAATCACCGCAGCGTGGCCGCCGATATGGCTGGGATCCGGGTTTGTCGCCACGAGATGATCGATACGACTGACGTTAACCTCCTCTAAGTAGCTGATAACCTCAGATCCGTTTGCCTCTCGGGGACCTGAGTCGATCAACATCGTCTCTCCATTCGGTGCTATCACCAATGTCGACGACCCGTCACCCACATCGATATGATGGATCTGAAGATCTTCGAGTGCTTTGGGAGTGGAGCCAGAATTCTGATCCCCCGACAGTGAGACATTAATGTCCGGGCCAGACATGATATCCTCGAAGGACTTCTCTTCTGTATACGTCCCCGGAACATACTGACCACACCCAGATAGAGTGATTAGAATCGCGACCCCCACCGCAAGGATCACACGCCACTGCCTCCGATGTAGACCTGGACCACCCATCATATGCCTACGTTGCATATCATCGAGTAAAAGTGATCGTCTCTCTGACCTCGAGGGTCCGAGGTGTCAGTGATTGGGTTCTCCAGATGAGTCGTCCTCGACAGGGAGATATGAGGGGCGGGGACGACTGTCCACAGGGCTGAAACCCGTTCGCTTCCTGGCCCGGCCTCGTTCGGCGAGATCATCTAGGAGAGATCTCACACTCCGTTCCGTTCGGCACTCAGGATCGAATTCCGCGACCACAGTCGCATGATATCCAGCGTTTCCTGGATCGGGGTCTGTAGATGGGTCCTCAGCTGCCCGTTTGAGGGCACGTTCTATTGTAATTAGTCGGCGCTCCAAGTCATGTTGCTCTTCTTCTGTGTTGCTACTGGACATGGTGGTCAGAGACGGGATGCTATTCTGTCTTTTTAACGACGAAGGCATCCATTGCGAGAAGCTGAGTAGAAAGATCAGCCTCGACGTCGTCGTCCATCTGGTCAGCCGTGTAGTAGTGGACTTGCCTGACCGCCTCACGTAGACCAGGATCTTCCGGAAGGGCACTCAACGGATCCTCCCCCCAGAACGAAGAGGGGACCACGTAGACGACCTGGTCCTGATGCGCTACTGGTTCCATCGTGCTCTGTTCCTCGAGGAGTTCCGATTTCTGCTCTGCGACCTCTTGAGTCGCCTCAAGGGCATCGACCAGATCGTCTACGGTGACACTCCTCTCGGAGACTGCGTCGACGATGTGTTCTGTCTGGAAGATTTCCATGCCTGCGGGTGCGATGGTATCTTCCTGGGACTCTTCGCTCTCCGTAGATTCCTCCGACCTGTCCGTACCAGATTCGGCTTCACTACCCTCCTCGAATTCGCGACGCATGGCTTCCCATTCGGACTCGAAGGCCACAGCATACAATCGAATCCGGTCTGGCATTGCTTGGGGCCAGAAAATTAGCGAATCAGTTCCATCGTATTTCTCAAGCGGGACAGAAAACTTGGATTCCAATAGCCTCCGTGCGATAGACTCGGGAATATTGATGTGAGCGGCAGTCTCTTGGCCGGAAATGGTCCGAACATTGGGGGTCGAAGAGGTGTCTTCGTCTTCGTCGACGTAGTAGAGATCCAAGACGGGGATACCATGCGGGTCAGTCGTCGCGAGGAACTGGACTTTGTCCCCAGGATCGACTGGTGAGACTCGCAGCGGGCGGGTGATATTCACGTTGAATTGCGGATATCCTTCGGACCGAGATACCGATAACTGATTGAACCGGCGCCGTTTGTGACTACCAGGGTACGGCGGATGGTACATTTCGGAATCGACATCCTCACGAGCCTGCTCCGAAGAGTAACCATCCTCGATGCGTTCCTCTACTTCCCGGAGAGACTCCCACTGTTCAGGCGGTAGCGAGTATAAGAGAGTGTAACCGCATTCCCGACAATACCAATCACCGTGGATGTTGAAGAGGCGAGATTCGGCCTCACCACAAACGACACACTCTTCTTCATCTGTGGAAGCAGGATCAGACTCAGACATTGACTCTACCAAAGGTTGTGAACTATGCATGGGTAACTCCTTTTCTTGACTCGTCGACTGGTTGGGTTTCTGAACGACCACCTGACCACCATCGGCAAGGGGAGTACCTCGAGATGACGTCTGGGACGAAACCAAGATCCTGTTCGAGTCGAGGTCCTCCATCTCCTCTACCGGAGACCGGATGACAGGATCCGCAAACTTCTGGCCTTCGAGCTCGGTCGAGTGGTTTCCATCCTTTTCTTCCTCCCCCTCGGTCGGTCCCTTTTCGCGCTCCTCGATCATCGCCTCGATATCGCGGCGAGACTCCCGAATGGTGTTCGGAGTTGAATTGGAAACCTCCGCGAGTTCGCGCTGAGTCAGCCGATTGGACACCACATAGGCCGCGCTGGCAGCGAACGAAAACGGATTGCGGCCCTGTGAAACCGTTTTTTCCCGCGCCTCTTTGACGAGCGAGAGCACCTCCTTCCGCTCGTCAGCGGTCAACTCGGTGTCGATCTCAGAGAATACTCGGGGAACGAACTCCACCGGGTCCGGAGGGGCTGCCCCAAGGCCGATCTCGCGAGCCATCTTCAGGTAGGCGGTCCGAACGTCGCTGAGACTTTCCGTCGTCTGCTTAGCGACCTCTTCCTGTGTTCGGGGGACATCCATTACACGACACGCCGCGTAGAGAGATGCCGCAGCGTACTGTTCGATAGAACCTCCAATCAGGAGATCGTCCTCATGAGCCTGGGTGAACAGTTCACAGGCGCGATCGCGAACACTCTTGGGGAGATCGATGGTCGAGACGAGACGTCGGATCTCCATGAAGCCAGCAATCCGGTTCTGGCCTCGTTTTTGATCCGTCTGGGCCTGCTTGTGCCAGCGTTTGTAGCGCTTGAAGCGTCGCTTCTTGCTCGACGAAAGCGTCGAGCCCGTACCGTCAGTGGAGGTATCGAACGTCGTCGAGAGCCCCTTGTCGTGCCTGGCGACAGTCATCGGCGCACCGACGCGTTTCTTCTGTTCCGTGTTGGCCTCATCGTCGAACGATCGCCAGTCAGGCCCACGGCGAATCCGTTGATCACCGACAACTAGCCCGCACGCTTCGCAGACGAGCTCGTTCTCAGATTCGCGGAGGTCGCCGCCGCACTCCGGACACCCCGAGCCGTCCATCGAATTGCCCCGATACGCTTCAGTCGGAGCTCCGGAAACCGACGGGCCGCTCAACCCGTCGGCGCTGTTAGGCGCACCATCCGACCGTCCGTAGAGGGACCCCACGCCCTCGTTCTGGCCATCAGTCGACATGTGTATGCGTCGGAACGTCTTATACTTAATTCTTACGGGTTAAATTAGGTTGTGGGGGGGAACGCTGTCTAAGGACAGTCCGAAGCTCACATGAAGAAGGGGCAGCCCGGCAGGGGTAGGAATCTAAGATTACGATTTCCGGTAGTCAGTGTCACCAAGCGCGTTCTCATCGAGTACGTAAGGACCAGACAAGGCTCCGGTTAGCAGGATGAACACCCAAAACACGACGCCGATGTTGAGCTATGCCAAGCTGGAAGCAAACCGAATCGCCTTCACTGTCAGATCCAGGAGAAACGGGCAATTGCCCTCAACTCGTCACGGATCCGCCGGAACAACGACGGGCTGGGATCGGTCTACGACTTCGAAATAGTTCGCCAGCCCGAGTTCAGATACGAGCAGATCGGCCTCTTTGTTGTGAGCCATTTTGGCCGCTGCGACGTGATCCTCCGGCAGATCAAGGTGTCGGGCAATTTCGTCCCAGGTACCACTCGTGGGGAAGAACACAGACCGGCCATCTCCAGTAATCGACGGGTCCTGCTCGCGATCGTCGAAGAACGCTTCATCGAGAGTGGCGATTTCTTCGAGAGTCTCCCAGAGCTCGTCCAATTCGATGGAGCGACTGTCGGCGACCATCTGCACGACGTCTTCACCCAGTCCAACTTCATAGACTGAGCGAGCGCTATCGGTTTCCATCGTCGGAAACCCTTCTTCAGAGGGGTTCCAGCCGCCTTCCTCTCCGTCAGGGTTCCGATCTTCGACGGGAAGGAGACGGCCATCTTCGTCGAGAATCCCACTGGCGAATCCAAGCGGATCGACCTCGACCGCAGACAGGGACCCTTCTTCATCTGGATACGGCTCAAGCCAGAAGACCAAGGGGTCGAACATCGGATCGTACTCGGACGGGTTGATGCCCAGGAGGGAGAGGACTGAAGACGGGAGATTGACACGAGAGTCAGTCATGACGGTATTCGCGTCATCAGGCCATTCACCGTCTTCCTTCTCGGCCTCAATGAGGACTATCGACCCGATTTCCTCATCGAAGTCATAGACGACCTTGTCCTTGTGCTCGAGTCCGGCCTGCTCAGCTACCTTACCCAGATTTAGGTATACCGTCCGATCCTCCTTCTGTAGCTTCCGAAGATTGTTCTGGGTGTTCTCGAGCTTCAGGCGAGCGCCAGGTTCCTCACTTGCAGATTCAGTAGTATCGGTCACAGTCATATTTTGTTCCTCCATGTGTTGAGTGTGTTCTTGCCTTCACTTGAACGTGGAGTGATGGTATAAAAAGTCTTTCGGTAGTGGTTGGGTTGGAGATCGCTAGACCAGACGGTCCCCACTAGCAGCTGTCACCTGAATCAATCACATGTGATATTTTGTTCCGGGAACAAGAACGGAGATGTATGGCTTCCCGGACAGTGAGAGTGGGGACGGGGGTGGGGGTTGTTGTATATGTGCTTCTTGTCAGCCTCTTTTTAACTCAGTCCAATATGGATCCGGTAGCCGTGGTACTTTGGATGGTTCCGATCGTTTTTGGCACCACGTACTCTCTTGGATTCCTGTATGAAGTGGGGAAGAGCGCCCGATCTGGTGTCAAGCAGATCATTGAAGAAGAAGAGTCAATGGGTGATGCTCTCGAACGGATAGTGATCATCGTGATCGGCCTGACGATGATGTTGATGGCCGGCGGGCTAATTGTTCTCGGGAGGTCGTTCACTGAGTACACCGCTGGAGTCCTTCTCATTGGGGGGACCCTGTTAGTATCTGGCTGGATTTTGAAGGGAGTTATGGCGACACGTCCCCTGAATGACGAAGAGATCTCAATGTGCGGAGACGGTTTCGTATCAGATATAAAATATCGGGTCGTTACGGGACAATACGGTCAAAAGCCGAATGGGCTCTCTGCCGGCGTTCTACCCTCCGATAGCTCTGTTCTCCTCACGGAAGAAGCATTCAAAGTTTTTGGTCGCGTCGCAAAGCGATCTAGAGTTTGCCTCTGGTGCTCTCAATTGAGAGGTCACAGCTCATTGCTGTTTTGGTCGATCGCTGGAGCAGTTCGTCAAGGAACGACTGGTAGTACTCTGGATCGGCGTACTTCACCAGCCGAAGCTGGAGTATCGCCTCTAATCCCTCCGTTGTCCAGCGCATCCACTGGTTCTTGCAGCGCTTGCTGACTTCTCCCATCAGCCGTTCGACGGGGTTCGAGGTCCACGGCACCTCGAACCCCTCGACAGCCTGCTCGGCAAACGTCACAATCGACGGCAGCCACCGCCGTAGATACCCCGCAGCCTTCTCTGACCCGTACTGATCCAACTGCCACGCTGTCTTCTCGATACGCTCGGTCGTTCGCGCGATCCGCTCGCGGATCGCCGCGAACTCCTCGTCTGAACGGTGCTTGGCGACCGAATTTTTCAGATGGAACACCTCATCGATCACCTCCGAGACGATCTCGTTCCGTCGATCCAAGGAGAACACGCCATCGTCCCAGAGGTTGTAGTCCAGCGTTCGGCCGACGTGGACAAGATCGAGTTGGTGATCGCTGTATTCGTCGGTAAAGGCCGTAACGATGCCGTCATCAGCGTCACTGACGACTGTCGCGTCGTCAGTGACTGCGTCGATCTCATTGAGGTCAGCTGCTGTCTCGTCCCAATCAGCGTTCACCGAAAGATCCAGCAAGGAGCGTGACTCCTCTGCAGTATCTTCGCCGAGCGTGGCTTGGACGGAGTGGTACGAACGGTCGTCGTCTTGACTGTGACACTTCGTGCCGTCAGGAATAACCGCATCAGCGTCTGTATCAGCGACACAGTCGGGAAGGAACTGCTTGAGCTTACTGCCGTACTTTCTCGCGCGGCGGTTGATAGTGGTCGGCGACGGCATCTCCGAGAGGATGCCGTCGCCGTGGTCAGCAGCATCACGATAGCTGAGCGAGGTAGCGAGATCGACACTCTTGGCGGCTATGTCCTGCTGATAGCGGTTTTGCCCGTCGAAGCTGAGAACATCTTCAACGGGCCGGAAGTAGCTGGCTTCGTCGTGGTCAGCGTCGGTATCCTCGACGTAGTGGAGAGAAAACTCGTGCTCACCGGCGGTTGTGACAGCTGTGCGAGTATCGGTTCCAGCTCGTTGGAATCGCTGATCACCATTGCCGTGAGCGTGTTTCTCGCCACAGAGCGCCTCGACGCGGCTCGCGTCGAGGCTCTCGACCAGTCCTTCGAGAAGAACTGACTCGACGTTCTGGTCAGTGATGAACTCAGCCAGCGCGGCCAGCGGTATCGTTTTGTCGTCGTCGATGCTAACAGTCAACCGCACGTCGATTGTGGCGTGCATGGGTCACCTCTCAGGTTGGACACCAGAGGCGACCCGTTCCTCACGGGAGCCAGTTGCTACTGAACTCTAGAGGACTTTGCGACACGACCAAAAACTTGTGAGACGTGCAGCGACACCGTCTGTACTGAGCACGCCGCCGAGTGCGCGCACTGCGACGGGTGGCACTGTACGGATCACACGGTTGTCTGCGACATCTGTAATGACACAATCGGCTCAGATCACGCCACCGAATGTACTGACTGCGGCGACATTGTCTGTCCAGCCCACGTCGAGACTTGCGTAGACTGCGGCGACCAATTCTGCACCAATCACGCCACTACGTGTGTAGACTGCGGCGAGCAGTTCTGCTACGACGATCTCACGAACTGCGCAGACTGCCACAACTGGACGTGTGACGACCACAGTACCATGTGCAGCGAATGCGGCGAGCAACACTGCTCGTCACACTCAACGACCTGTGCCGAGTGCGGAGACACTCGCTGCGTCACACATGCAACCGAGTGCCCGCACTGCGGGGACGACTACTGTCCATTCCATCTCGACGTCTGCGATCACTGCGACGACCCATTATGCTCGACCCACCGGAACGACTGTACCGCCTGCGACACAACGGTCTGCCCCGACCACGCTCGCGACTGTCCACACTGCGGGGAAACATTCTGTGTTGACGATATCGTTGAATGCGAACACTGTGAACAACCGTGCTGTGACACAGACGCCCAGACTTGTGACACCTGTGGCAGCGCGGTCTGCCCATCACATGCGAGCCAATGTAGCGACTGCGGCTCCGTCACCTGTCCGGATGACATCACGAACTGCACTATCTGTGACGCCACTGGGTATTGCCCCGACCATATCGTGCAGTGCCACGACTGCGGGGACGCCTTCTGTGCTGACCATTTCCTCGATTGCACCGGCTGCGATGACCTTGTCTGTGAAGCAGACGCAGTTCATTGTACTGACTGTGACCAGCCGTTCGCTGCCAGCCATACCCAGGCGTGTACAGCCTGCGGCGAACCAGTCTGTGAATCCGACCAAATCACCTGTTCCGCATGTGGCGAACCCCGGTGTAGCGAACACGCAGTCCCCTGTGCAGAAGACGGCGAGCTGTTCTGCGAGCGCCACCTGGATTACTGTGCACACTGCGCTAGCAAAACGGAGGAACCGTCAGCACAGCTGTGCACGGACCACCTCAACACGTGTGTCGTCGGCGACGAGCAGCTTTGTGACGAACACACCACTACTGCCCCAATCAGCCAGCAACCCATCTGTGACGTGCACGCCGAGACTTGCGAACTTTGTGAACAGCGATACGCGCCGACCTCATTAGAGGACGGCCGTTGCGAGACGTGCATCTCGATCGGAGAGACGACTCACTCCATTCCGGACGAGCTCGTAGACGAGTTCCGATCGGTTCGCGGCGCAGCGAACCGCGCGTATCTCATCGTATACGGGAAACACCTGCTCAAAGCTAACCAGATAGTCGTCGTCGATCGAGCGACTAACGAGGTTGTACATCGGCGAAATGTCGGCGTCATCGATCGACTCCGTGGGGTGTTCACATGAGTCAACAGCAACATCCTCAGTGGTATCAACCAGGATCGATCACCGAGTCCATTCGACGCGCAATCGAAGACAAGGCGATTACAACTGAACAAATCGTCGATGTCTTTGCAACGCACGAACTCGACGCGCCCCGTGACCGGATCACGACCCTCGTCGAGAATGCTCGCGATCAACTCCCCGACAACATTGAGACAGCGTCGTCCCCAACCGACACGGGCCCGCGACGAACCTCGCCATCACGGATTGTGTCTACCGCAGACATAGCATATCTCAACGCTCATGATTTCGCTCGGATCCTTGGAGCCACTCTCTCCCGCTACGAGGGAAGCTTCCAGACACCAGAAACAGTTGACGACGTCGTCGTGGATCTCTTCTGGAACCGCCAGCACACGACCGTCGCAATCAAAACTGCACCCACCGACCCGGGGTCCACCCGCGGCAGTGACATCGTGCACACAGTCGCAGAGGGGAATACCACTCCGGCGACGGGCCGCGGTGCTTCGTCGACCGTGATCGTTTCCAACTCGTCGTTCACCGATGACGCCCACGAGGTAGCAGAGGCCCAAGAGATCACACTCATCGAGCAACCGACACTCGACCAGTGGTTTACTGACGTTCAACTCTCCCACGAAGTTCTCGGCACAATCGTTGAACAACATGACCTAACCCAGGAGGAATACGACGACATCCTCAACGACCTTCCACCACTCCCGTCTACCCTCCAGGAGATCGACCCACTGGATCGGCAGCCCCCGAATATCGAACCAGCAGCGAGCACACTGAACCGAGAATTTACCCACGAAACACCCTCCGAGACGACCGGGTCAAACACGTCTCGCGACGACCAACAATCGGAGTCCGACTCGGCGCCCGAAGACAGTACTGAATCAGTACTAGACACTGCCCCAGAAGAACACGGCAAGCATGGCGTTCTGTACGCGGACCCAGATGAAGACGGTGATGTCGACGCATTCGATCGCTTCGCAGCTAAACTCACGGAGGACTCAGAATGACACTTACATTCGAACAAACCCCAACAAAGGTACCGATCAGCGAGGACCAAGCCGTCTCAGTCGCACCGGGCCAACCGTGGCCGTCCGCGTACCGTGGTTCACAATACAGCCTCGTCAGCGACGACGACTTTGGCGACGACGTTGTTCTGAAATGGGAACAACGCGACCTTTCCATCCACGCGGATCCGCCCACTGACCTCTGGACCGCTATGAACACAGCCGGGAAAGAAGACGGCTACGGGAGTTTCCGCGTCACCGCCCAGGGAGAAGTCCTAACGAAAGTCAAAGCCGACAACTACGCGAACACCGATCAGGCCCCCGTTTCCACCGGCTGGATCCCGGCCTATCTTGGCAAACTCAACGGCACACTTGATTTCGGCTCCGTCGATACCGACCCAGACCCACCGGAAAACGGGATCGCAATCTGGCAGGGCTTCCCGTTCAAACACGGCGAACGGTGGGCAGTCAGCCACGATGATCAACTCATCTGGAAGTGGCGTGACTATCGATTCACCTCAATTTTCGACCACTCCGAACTCATAGCCGCGTACGACGAGTACCGCCCGAATCCCGGCCGGCTCTATGTCACTGAACACGGCCACATCTGGATTAACGTCCCACATAACGACGTCACACAAGCCAAAGGGAACGAAGTCCAACAAGCGATCTCCACCTGGAAACAACGCGCCGAAACCAACGACAATACAAGCACACTCCGCCTCGTCAACCGCCGACTCGTTGCTACAAGCCAATCAGACGACCCCGCAGACGGCCACCTCCCAATCCACCTCGGCCACCTCCGTGACTTCGACGATGGTCTCGTCCCCCGACCAGTCGTTGACGACGACGAATACTTTCTCGAAGTTGGCCAATACGAAGAAGTCTGGGAGTAGGCCTTACGAACGATTGTTGTACCATGAACAACGATCTTCTCACCCATTTCCACGCTTTCAAGCTATCTTTCAGACGACGTCATCAACAAATCCATTGAATTCGAAGACTCAAGCATCGAGCAATCCCTCGAGAAAGTCCGTACCCATTTGATGTGGTTTGGTCAAGGTCCAACAGACAACACAGTAGCCGATTCAGATACACTTCGCTCGCTGTTGTTTCCCCAGCCCATACTCGATGATATCTATCGTGGAACGGGGGGCCTCTGGCACCTCTGTGATGTCTTTCCATCGACGCAGCAATTGTTACTGATATGATATAATATCAGTCTCAGTGAATATATGTTTCTACGGCAATATCGAAGGAACCCGTGTTAATTGCTTCTCTCATTTCAGTGGAACTCCATTCACATCACATATCCATTCGTGATGGATTGGTCCATTCAGATCTTCTCGCCACCAGGGTGTCCGTTAGTGACGAGGACGACCCTTTTTGTTACGTCAGGCAGGACTCAGAGTATGCCAATTCAACGGGCCCGCTCTATCGACGATCTCTTCGAGGCGGTGGCGGGCTACGATCTCGTGTTGACGGTCGACGCGCCGCTCAGTCTCGCGCTCAATCGACGGTTAGACCACCCACGGCTCGGTCGGTTCGCGGCCACGCCACAGATGCTGGCGGCTGACGAATTTCGTCCACAGGATCAACGAGAGCTCTTTCTTGCGGTAATCGAGAAAGCGACCCTTCCCTGGAAGCAGGCCGCCCATCTGGTCGAACTGATCCTCGGTTGCTGGGAGGAGACAGGTGATCGACAGGCGATCCTCGAATTCGAACGCTATGATACACCGGCAACACGTAAAGTACTCGACGTCATCGAGTCTGTCGAGAGTGCGCATCGCGATCTTGAGGAGTACCGGATCGACGACGACCGTGAGGTCGCCGTCATCGGCGAATCCCAGTTCAGCGAGCTGGACCGGTCGATCCTGCCCGCCGAATACGACGTGATCGACCCGCTCACGAGCGAAGCGTTTGACCTGCCGCCGTTCCACAGCTTCGCGTCCCGGACGGCGATCGTCGAGGCGATCGTGGACAACGTGACCAGCGACAACGCCGAGGACGTGGCGATCGTCATGGACCGCGGCGGGCCGTTCCCCGCGCTGATCGAGTCGGCACTCGAAGCGCGAGATATCCCCTTCTACGGCGGGCCAGGCTTCGCCGACGACGAGGGACTGCGGACGTTCCTCGAATTGCTCAGGCTGGCCCACGCCGATTCGAGAGCGCGCGTCGGGGACGTGCGACCGATCGCTCGCGGACTCGGAATCGACCTCCCCGTCGACGACGAGGACAAACTCCTGGCTGAACTCGAGAGTGCGGCGGCCGAACCGATCCAGGCGTTCTGCGAGAATGTCGGCGAATGGACCTTCGGCGAAGCGCTCGCGGAATTCGAGGGGCTGTCGGACCGGTCGCTGGACGCCGTCCGTGACGAACTCGACGTGCTCGGGCTGGCGGACGAACCGGTCACGGACGACCGACTCGACGACCTCGCATTCTATCTGGGTGCGTTCGACGTGCCGATCGACCGCGAGGACAGCGGCGTGCTGCTCGCCGACGCGAACACCTCGACGTACGTCGACCGGCCCGCCGTCTTCTATCTCGGACTGGATGCCGACTGGACCCACCGGGTCATCGATCGGCCGTGGATCGACACCGAACGGAAAGACCGTGAACACCTCCGGCAGTTCCAGTTGCTCCTCCAGAACGGTCGCGAACAGTACTATCTCGTCCAGGCAACCAGCGCCGGCGAGTCGGTCCGGCCGTGTCTGTACTTCCACGACCTGCTGGACGACGACATCGAGACGTTCGACGACTTCGAGACCATCCCGCACACCTATCGGCGAGGGGATGGATCGACCGGTTTCGAGCACGACCCCGTCGCCGCAGCGCCCGAACCGATCGAGACGATCAGCCAGTCGAGTCTGTCGACGTTCGTCAACTGTCCGCGCGAGTACTTCTTCGACCAGCTCGTCGAACAACCCGATCGGGACTACTTCCGGAAAGGGAATTGCTTTCACGACTTCGCCGAGTTCTACGTCAATCATCCCGACGTGATTGCCGACGCGGATCGAGCGGAGCTCACCGATCTTTTTCTCGACGAACTCCGGCCATTCGTCGATCAGGTTGATCGTGACGTCCTCGAAACAGAATTTGCCGTGGGGCTCGAACTCATCCAGCGATTCATCGACGAGAATCCGCCGATCGAGCGTGACTACGCCGGGTACACGGCGCTCCCCTTCGAGAACGTGGTCGCCGAGCACTTCGACCGGCCCGTCGACTCGCCGATCACCGAACAGTGGTTCGAGAACCGCTCGCTCGGTGGGAAGGGCAAGGTCGATCTCGTCCACTCGCCGACGCAACTCCTCGATTACAAGAGCGGGTCGGCGAACTCCGCGTCACAGGTCGTGGATCGCTCGTCGATCGAGGAGATTCACGACAAACCGGACTTCCAGGCGCTCCTCTATCTTGCCCACCAACGACGGGTCCAGCCGGGCGAACCGATCGACTTTGTGTTCTATCACTTCCTGGATCTGGTCGACGACGCCATTACCGGGACCGCAGACATCGAGGACGCGCTCGTCCGCGTGACGTACTATCCCGAGACGTTCGACGAGTGGGCGGGTACGCAGACGGCGTTCGACGCACTCTGTGAGGGCGTCGCGGAGAGTAATGATCGACGGAAGACACTCGAAAAGCTGGGATACGACGCGTATGCCCGGTTTCTCAACGGGCACGCGTTTCCCGACGTCGAGGAGAAGGACGAACTCCTCGATACAGAGTTTGCGGACGCGTTCGTCAGGTACGCTCGCGACCGCGTCGGCGAGTACAAGTACGTCACGTCGGGGATCGAGAGCGCGCTCAAAACGCTGCTCGATCTCCGTGGCGAGAACTACTTCCATGACGACCTGGAGGCGTTCGAGTCGTTCCTCGACGAGCAGATCGATCTCATCAACGACTACCGCGAGTCGTCGTTCCCGGTCGGCGATCCCAACCTGGATCGCGTGACCCATCGCGACCTGCTGTTGACCGAGGAGGGCAGCGATGACTGAACCCACGCCGAACGCCCGGCAGCGCGAGCTGATCGAGGCGACCGAGGGGATTCACGTCGTCGACGCCGGCGCGGGGACGGGCAAGACGTTCGCCATCACGCGCCGGTATGCGAATCTGCTCCGGGAGGGCTACGAGCCCGAGGACGTACTGCTGGTCACGTTCACGAACAATGCCGCCACGGAGATGAAAGAACGCGTCGTCGCGCGGTGTGACTACTCGATGTCCGCACTCCGGGACGCCCCGATCAGCACGTTCCACAGCTTCTGTCACGACCTGCTGCTGGAATACGGGGCCGACGCGCCGTCGTATCTGGGCATCGACGATCAGATTACCGGTTCAACACAGCTGCTCGAGAACGAGGTCATCGAGGCCGACCGCTTCCGGACCTTCCTCTCGCAGTTCGTCGACACGCATCCCGAACACGAGGCCGTGTTCCGCGTGCTCAACGACCCGACATCCCTGCTCGAGCTGATCAGAGAACTCGCCGCAAAGGGTGTCTTCCCCACCGTGGACGGTTGGTATCGCGACGGCGAGGCTTATCTGGACGGGGATTTCGAGGCCTTTGAGGAGGTCTTCGCCGAGACGAACGCGCCGAACGAGGGTGTCAACGGAGCCACGCAATCGGACCTGCGGGACTCCCTAAGCGGCTTCGAGCGCGATCGCTGTTTCCTCCCGGACGCACCCAGCGAGGACGAGTTGCGAGACGGTTATCCCTCGATCGACGCGAAGTGGGCCGAGGAAGCGTTCGCGGAGGATCGCGAGGCACTGAAGGATTTCGTCCACGATGTCTACGTCGAGTACATCCAGTTCGCGCTCCGGCGGAACTACCTCACCTTCAGCTTCCTCCAGCTGTTCGCGTTCGTCCAATTGTGTGAGGATCACGCGCTCCGGGAGTCGATCGCCTTCGAGCAGGTGATGGTCGACGAGTTCCAGGACACCAGCGAGATCCAGTTCAAGCTGGCACTGCTGCTCGCCGGGACCGACAACCTCTGTGTCGTCGGGGACTGGAAACAGTCGATCTACGGCTTTCAGTACGCCTCAGTCGAGAACATTCGCTCGTTCGAACGTCGACTGCGGGCGTACAAACGCGAACTCAACGGCGAGCACGAACGCGTCGGCTTTCCCGTCGAAGAGGTGAACACGATCCCGCTTCGGCGGAACTACCGCTCGACACAGTCGATCCTGGACCTCTCGCGGCACGCGCTGACGGTGCCCGCGACAGGCAGCGAGTCGGTCGATCTGACTGTCGAGGATATTGACGGACTCGAGGCGGCGACTGATCGGGACCACTCGACGATCGAGGCGTTCGCGAGCGCGACCGAACACGAGGCGATCCTCGACCGGATCGAGACGATCGTCGGCAACGACGCCTACGCAGTGGGGGACGAGAACGGTGATCTTCGCCCGCCGAGCTACGACGACATCGCCGTCCTCACCCGGACGCGACGCTTCGGGCGGGAGTTGCAGACCACGGCCGACGAGTTCGACGTGCCAGTCGCCTACGAGGGCGGCGTGAAGCTTTTCGAGACCGATCAGGCGATCCTGTTGCTCGCGTGGCTCCGGATTCTCGCCGACGAACACTCGCGACGTGGCTGGGCGGTCGTCCTCGAGCGGGCAGGGTATACGCTCGCGGAGGTCGAGCAGATTCTCGACGAGCGAGCGTATCCCGACGCGATAGTCACATTCCGAGAGCGACTCGCGGCGATGGAGTCGATCGGGGCGATCGCCCGCCAGGTCTTCGAGCGCTACGGATTTGAGGACGCCTACGCGAGTTCGCTCGTCGCCCTCCTGCAGGACGTCTCGGACGGAACGACGCGGAATCTCGGCGGGATGATCCGCTTCATCGAGCGGAGTCTGGAGGCCGAGGCGACTCACGAGATCGACGACAACCCGGGCGGCGACTCGATCACCGTCCAGACGATCCACGCGGCCAAGGGGCTGGAACATCCGATCGTGATCGTCGCGAACGTCAACCGGTACAGCTTCCCGCCATCGGGTGGCGGCGACGACCGGATTCGCTACGAGGATCCGATCGGCCTGCGCCAGACGAAGATCTCCGCGACGGCACACGGCCGGCCGCACCTCTACGACAACTGGCGGTATCGCGTGCTCTCGGCGTGTCTGGGTCGTGACTACGACGAAGAGCGCCGTCTGCTCTACGTCGCGATGACGCGAGCCCAGGATCACCTGCTCTTTTCGGCGGGCGCGGAGCCGAGTCCACTGTTCGAGAACCTGCCGCTGGAACCGGAGTCTGTCGAGCCGGACCTCGAGGCGGCCGGGATCGACCGGACCGAACAGACGCGATTGCAGGTGTCGATCCCCGAGCCCGACGTGCCGGCGGGCCAGACGCCCCACGCCCTGATGGACGACCGCGTGTTCGAGGAGCGTGCGGACGGTCGCGGGATCGAGTTCGGGAATCAGGTTCACGAGTTTGCCGAGCGGTACGCTGCCGGTGAGGAGATCGAGCCCGCGAGTGATGACGAACGGCAGGTGCGAGAGTTTATCGATGGGCTGGAGGGGGAGTTGTATGTTGAAGAGGACGCGTATCTTCCGGTGTCGGTCGGCGATCAGCAGGTGACGATCTCCGGCGTGATCGACCTCCTCTGTGTTTCTGAGGAGCGTGTCGAGATCGTGGACTACAAGACTGATCTCACGCGGGACGCCCATGGGGAGTATCGCAAACAGCTAAGCGTCTATTATCACGTCGTCCGGCAGTTGTATCCCGATCGGACGGTCTCGGCGAGTCTGTTTTATACGTCACGAGGGGATCGCGTTGAGGTGGAGGCACTATCGACAGCGGAACTCTCGGCATTGATCGATGTCGAACGTGAATCTGCTACGACTGATGACATTGATGACTCGCGGATCAGATAGCTGACGCACCAACAATGACTGTCGCAAAACTCACATCGAGTATGTAGTCCTCGCCCTCTTATCTAATGCAGTTCCCGGCTGTCTCGGAGTGGATACCTAGCGATGACAAATAGTAAAGTGGGTTGGTTGACTTCACCATGCTATGAAGAGGAAGCCAGAGGGCAATGACGGACTGCCGTCTCTTTCCCGTACGTTCTCTCCCGAGGAAGTCAACATGGATTTGACCATGTGCGGCCTCTTCCCTGATCGAACGGAAGAGATTGCTGAGTTGTACCGTGTACATGGGAACTGGAACGATGTCAAAGACATCTGGTTCGAGGAACGACGTTCGAACCGCAGCACGAGAGGGAGTTCCCAGAAAATATATCGTATTCTCTCATCACGACTCAAAAATACACCAGCTCGCCTTCCCAACCCGAGTGACCTCCCAGCTGTGCTGAATACATGTTCGTCTTCACAAGACAAAGCGCAAGTTCTCTACCCCTATCTCGTCGCCGACGACACGCTCGTTAGATATGTCGTTCATGAATACGTCCGACGGCTCTCCGGGGAGTATTCCGAACCACTTGACTTCTCTGATGAGACGCTTAGAACTATCCTGAACCAGTTTGAATACGCTGACGGGACATCGTTTGACTACGCCGACTCGACAACGGAGCGATGGTGCGAAGGATTCCGGTCGGTAATGCGTGAAATCGGCGTCTTGAAGAATCAGCAAACGATCGTCGGCGATCCGCCATCGCTCGGAGAGACGCCACTTCTCGTCGCAATGGGCTATTCGTACGGGGAAGGCGAAGATGAGTGGTTTGAATCACCAATCGGTCTTCAGTACCTCTTCCAGCCGAGTGCTCGTTGGGAAGAACTCTACAACAGGGCAGCGGATACGAAGTCCTGGGAATTCGTTGAACTCCATGGAAATCTGCAACTACGGCCGAATGAGGAGCCGTACTCATCGATTACTAGAGAGGGAGGTGAATGATGGTAGACACAACATGGTTTGAAGATTTACCAGAGGACTTCGAGGAATCGGTACGTATCGACCGCAAGAACCAGTCTGCAGACGAAATGCAGCACAGGAAACAGGCCATCGAGTCATATCACGTCACGGCTGACTCCCAACGCTTCCTTGAGGACTTCGTCAACCGACTTCTCGGCGAAGCCGAAGATATGCGGTCGGGATCGAACTACTGGCTGTATGGTTATTACGGGAGCGGAAAGAGCCATCTGTTAACAGTTTTGGACGGGCTGATGGATACCCACTGGCTCCAAGGCCGCTCCGACGAGGTTTGGAAAAACCTCGTTCCGGATGGGTCAACGAGCGAAGACCTCGATTCGCTCCGTACCCAGTGGAAAGCCGTTCATTCCAAGTATCACGTCATCCCTGTCTCCGTCAACCTACTGAAGTATCAGGGCCAGAAGCAACGCAGCTTTAGTGAGATCGTTCTTCGGCATGCCCATCAGAATCCGGCTCTCACGGGCGTCGAAGACAATATCTCAACTGGCTTGTCCTCCCAGCTTGATGTCGCATACTTCGAAGATTGGTATCAAACGACCGAATCCTGGCCGGAACGACAGGATAGAGCAGCATCAGTCGTCGAAGGAGTGACGCCAGACCAATCACAGTACGAGTGGAGAACTGATGAGCTCTGGACCGACATCCAGCAGTACAGTGCGCTGTCCGATGTGGTGCTCCCGGAGTTGTTCGAGGGCGTAACGGGTACACGTGACGGCTACACCGACCTCCAACCCTCGGATATTGACCCAGAAGAGGTTGTCAGTCGGTTGGAATCATTGCGTCAGGAACGTGAATCGGAGCTTGAGGAGCCAGTCAGGCTCGTTCTCCTGCTCGACGAGGTGAGCCTCTTCATCGGAACCGACTTCGAGCGGCTCACAGAGCTGCAGACGCTCGCGGAAAACGTCGACGACATCGGAGACGGCGACATTCAGCTCGTTGCGACGGCGCAGGCAAAAATCGAAGACGTCCAACCCAAATTCGCGGCCCACGGGGCCGATTTCAGTATCGTCAAAGATCGGTTCCCTCATCGGTATCAGCTCCCAAGCAAGCATGTCGGGGAGATCGCCAAACGTCGGCTCTTCCAGAAGTCTGACGCGGGCGAAGATGAGGTTCGGCGCATCTTGGCTGACGCCGACGTGAAACCGGCTGAGTCGCTCGTGTACAACGAAATCAAACAGAACACGAAGCCGGCACTCGATGTGGTTGATGCTGAGGATCTCGTAGAGTTCTATCCCTTCTTGCCGTATCACGCCCCGCTGTTCCTGGAAATCCTGTTCAACCTCCGCCGAGAGGCAAACGACCCGGCGAAGTCCATCTTCTCGGGGACTGCCCGTGCCATTCTCGCGCTTATGCACGGGTTGCTGGACGACTGGATCGACGAGGGCAAGGAAGACCATATCGTCTCGCTGGTCGATTTCTTCGAGTTGATTGAGCCTGAACTACGTGAGATTTTACCGCAGGATATGCGGGTTGTCGAGGGCGCTGAAGAGACGACCGGCATCGCTGACGAGGTAGGTGACGACGAAAGTGAGCTTCAAGAGTTCGACCTCGATGTAGCGAAGGCGGTCCTCCTACTCCAGCACGTCCACGAAATCGTTCCCCTGAACGAGGGGAATATTGCGGTCGCCGTCATGGACGACCTGAACGGCCAATCGTGGATTAGCACGACCAATCGGGTCGAGGATTCACTGGATCGACTGCAGAAGTTCATTCGACCGACACAAGACGAAAGTGGGGCTCGCTATCGGTTCGCGACACAGGAAGAACGCCTCATCTACGACGAGACCGGGGAGAATGAAGCCGACCCCGACTGGGACGACGTCATCGACACTTTGGACGAACATCTCTGGAATCGCATCACTCAGGACCTATCGCTACCAGAGTCAGTCCCCTACGGAGAGTCCAGTGACGAGTACCCCGTTTCGTATCACTTCGGACTCGACGGGACAACCTTCGAGAGCAGTATTGAAGCTGAAGGTGGGCTGGACATCGACATCGATGTGCAGGGCGTCCGCCCAGACAAAGAACCAGAGCAAACTGACGAGGACACGCTCTATTGGGAGATCGACACGGATGGCCTCCAAGATCTTCGCAAACGAATGATTGAGTGGTGGGCGCTTCGCGACGCAATTGCTACGCGTGACGCCCCACCAGCCGTCGAGCGTGACCTCGAACAGCGTGCCAACACCGTTCGAAGTAAGCTGACGAGCGCAATGATGAGTGGCTCCTATACCGTGAAAGATCGGACGGACATCGGTGGTCTCTCGAAGGCGATCCAAGCCACTGTCGACGTCGCCTATCCCGACGACTTCCACCCGATGATGCTCCAGGTCGACGAAAGTCGGCTGCGAGAATTACGCGAACTCGACAGCGATGCACCGCTCCCGCCGTGGGCACGGACGATTCAAGTCCCCTCGTCGAACCAGAATGGTGCGCAGGGCCAACAAACCATTCAGCGAAACGTTATGTCTCTCACTGGTCGGCAGCTGAAAGACCGCGACGACGGACTCAATATGAACACCGTTCTGGACGGGATCGTCGAGGAGAAGCCATTCTACGACGAGGCCCGGCCTGCACTCTGTGCGATCATTTGGGGATTCTGCCGCGAGGGGAGACTAGTGCCAATCGACGAGGACGGAAACACGCTGGAAGACGAATCCGTCTTGGACCTCGACAGCCTTTCGACGACGAGACTGAAACTCCTTCCACGGACTAACTTGGGCAAGCTACTGGAGGAAGGCGGATTCAAGGAGACGACTGAAACAGTTGCGGATGGTCTCATTCACCTCCAAGAAACTAACCAGCAGATTCGCTCGAAGCTGACCGGACTTCGTGAAGACGTCACGCTAGTGGTCGACACTGACGTGCGAACCAACGAAGTCGCTGGCTTACTCAATGCGTTTGCTGATGAGCTGGCGGAACGAAGCAATGCTACCGAAAACCGGATTTCAGCCGTCAAGTCACAAGATGGCGGTATCGAGGATGTCATCGACGAGACCAACGAGGCCCAAGAGTGGGTCGAAGAGGTAACCGACGTCTGGAACCGGCGTCTTTCGACACTACAACAGCTCGACGCGGTACTGACGGTTCGAAACCGTCAGTTCGACTGGGTTGACGAGGACGCTCAAGCTTCTATCGAGTCCCGCTCATCTGCGGTCTCATCGTTCGATGGTGAGTGGTGGACGACCGATGGGTGGAGTACACTCTCCGGAGAATTCGTTCCCGACCTCGCACCCGAACTTGAGAGGTCGTGGAACGCGTTCGTTGACGAACGAGGCCTGCGTGAACTAGTCCGTCGTATTGAGGAGCATCCATGGATTCTTTCAGCTACTGATCTCCCCGCAGGCGTCCACGTCGCCTTCGAAGGCGAATACATCACTCCGATGCGCCACCTCCAGCAGTGGTACGAAACCATCGAGAGCGCGATCACGGTGTTGTCTACCGATGCTGATTCAGACGCCATCGTCGAGATTACTGACGACGTGGCGCAGTTAGAGCCGCTCGCTGAAACTATCGAGTACAATCCGAGTGAGCTGGATGGCCGGCTCGATGAACTGTCGTCTATCGTTGGGGATCGAACGCCGGACGATGTCGATCAAATCGGCATCGTTCCTGACGATCGGCAGAAACTGAATCGCCGGCTGGAGCGTCTCGTGGAACAGCAAGATCTTGAGATCGAGGAGACTGACGAAGGGGTGATCATTCGATGAGCCAGACGAGTTCGTCGCCGTATCGTGAATTCAAGGAGAAACTACGGACGTTCGCTCAGGGGCAACACGGGATTCGTAATCCGTTCGTTATCGCTGCTGTCGACCCAGCAGTCGAGCATCGGGTCGCAGATAGGCTCGCGACCTGGTCCGATGGACGAACGAAAGCCCCAGAAATCCCAGACAACGTAACCGTCCAGCCGATCTGGCTTGACGAACTCCTTCCACGGACCGATGTGTACAAACTCCTCGTCGACCTGGGTGAACCCCTGGCTGAACTCGAGGGAGATACGTCGCCAGATGAGCGTATCGAAGAGACGATGCAGGACCGGCTTGCTGTAGAACTCGTTCAGCAAATTGTCGACCACGAGCTCAGCGAAGCCCAGCTGGAGACCCAGAGCCATGTGGTTCTCTTGCTCAATCTCGGCAGTCTGTATCCGTTCACCCGTGCATCGGAACTGCTGGACGAGCTTGACCGTCGGAACGTAAAGTCCACCATCGGAATCCCGTTCCCGGGGGACATCGTCGGCGGGAAGCTGAGCTTCTTCGGCGGTGAATCACGCCATTACTACCCCGCTCACCAGATTGACGGCCAGATCCGGGGGGTGCATCTCCAATGAGTATCGACGATCTCTTCCACAGCGATCCGACGCGACAGCTCGAAGAAGTACAGAAAGTCAACGCTCGCGAACGAGCCGAGACTGACGTGAGAGAGTTCTATGAAACTGACAGTGCCGAGCAGGTCCTCGAAACGCTCGGCGAAGGTATCCAGACCCATCCCGGTGAGGCCGCGCGGTTCCTCTACATCCACGCGACGTTCGGTTCCGGGAAGACCCACCTCCTGAAGCTGGTCGGCCTCCTCGCTGACGACGAATCCGAGTTCGCCTACCTGGGTGATCGACTGGCCGAACAGTGGCCGGGGTTCGACGAACTCCAGCAGTCAATCACAGACTCTCACGTGGACCGCCTCAAGCCAGTTTTCCTCAACCTGCTTGACCGCGATGCGTCGAAAGAGCCGCCGCTGCCGTTCCTCATCTTCGAGGCGATTGGTCGGGATCTCGGATATCCGACCGACCCGAACTGGCTGCTCGAGTGGGCCTGGACGCTGGATATGGAGTACGATGGGGTCTGGGAGCCCCTTCAAACGTTCGAGCATGACGGGAAGACATTCGACGACGTTCTCGCCGAACGGGCGTCCCTCCGCAGCTGGCTCTACGAAGCGTTGCCGGCGATGGAAGAAACGTCCGGAACGGAGCTCAACAGTCGTTCGGGCGTGAAAGCCTCCATCGAGGCCGCAGAAGCGGATGTCGATCCAGAAGAATTCGATCCCGAGGACCTCGTCTCACGGGTCGAGACTGCAACGGAGGCTCTCAACGACGGCAGCAAACGGACCGAACTGCTGCTCGGCTTAGACGAGGTGGCACTCTTCGTCGGCGACAGTCGCCATCGCTATCGTGAGTTCGAGGAGACGATGGAGGCACTGCAGCGTGGGCCCAACACGGTCGTGGTCACCACCGGACAGTACTCCCTCCCGGATACTCGGGAGAGTCTCATCGGCGAGCCGCCCGAAGATCACTGGACGTATCAACAGGTACGGCTTGAAGGAGCGGACACCGAGATCATCGTTCGGAAGCGATGGCTCCAGAAGTCGGACCCCGAGGGACGCAAACGTGTCGAGTCGCTGGTGGCGTCGATGCCCGATCTCTCACTCGAGACGTACTCGTCGGTGACGAGCGCGGATCCGGACCCAGTCGAGGCCTATCCGTTCCGCGAGTACGATCTGTCGCTCCTGCGGGCGGTGATGCAGGAACTCATCACGCAGGGTCGCTCGACCGATCGCGACTACATTCAGGGTCGAGCACTGCTCGTCCTCGTTCGGTCGCTGTTCACGAAGTTCGGGTGGGCGTCGAAGGAGGAGGGCTCGCTCGTCACGTGGGACGTCCTGTTCGACCTGTTGGTCGAAGAGACCACGTACCTCCCGCTCTGGGTCCAGGAGATGATCGACAACACGCTCGTTCCGACGTTCGACGGTGAGGAGGATGCGTGGGAAGTCCGCCTCGCGAAAGGACTCTACCTTCTGAACCAGACGCCCGCTGTCCCCTCGACGCCAGCAAACCTCGGTCGGTTGATGGTCGACGACGTCACAGCGTCTGTTGACGATGTCGTCGAGCGAACCGAATCGGGACTGGAGACGCTCGTCGACAAGCAGAAGGCCCTCACCGAGACGAACGACCAGGGCGACGAGGTGTACACGCTCGTCTCCGAGGAACAGGAGAGCATCCTCAGTCGTGCCCAGGACAAGGCCGCAAAGATCTCGCCGCATCAGCTGTCGGCGTGGGTGGAAACGCGGCTACGGGAGAACGATGCGTTCTTCAGGAGTGACGGCAGCCGCCACGAGGTCGATGTTGGCGACGAGCGCCTCGTCCCACTACGGTACGAGTACTCCATCCTCGAACCGGTCGACCGAGCGCCGTCACCCGAGTACGACGCGCTTCGCGTTCGTGTGCTGGCCGATGATCACGATACCGTATCGGAGCAGATCGAGACGTGGCAGGACGTGAACAACGGTCGCGACGGTGGGGAGCACATCCTGATTACCGTCGACGTTCCGGAGACGATGCTGGAGCGGATTCGGAACGTCATCGGTATGGGACAGGTGTTGGACGAGGAGACCGAATCCCACGAGGAACTCGAACGCGAACACCGTGCCGACAAACGCCGCCTCGAATCATCGGTGACGGAGATACTCGAAGATGCGTCGGTGTACACGGTAAACCAACACCGTGGGGCACGCTCGAGCGTGCTTGACACCGTCGTCGAAGACCAGGTCAACGCTGTCTTCGGATCGTCTCGAAAGACGCTCTCGCGGCCGCTCGTCGAAGTCGACGACGCGAAGGCGATGGCAACGTTCTTCCGCGGTAGCGGTGAGTGGCCGCTCTCAAGCGCGGACGCAGCGATGCTCGGCGTCGACACAGCCAGCGGGGAAGTCGCAGATACGGGCTGGTGTCGCGAGTTCATCGAGACGTACGAGGCACAGAAATCCGTCGACGTCGAGACACTCCTCCAGCAGACTCAGACTGCCAACGGCGACTACCGCGGGACGCCACAGGAGTCGATCGCGGCGCTACTCATCACACTTGCGACTTCGAATGAGTCAGTCGCACTCAAACAGGATACCGAGTACGTGTCTGATCCCGCCGCCATCGGTCGACAAGTGCGGACCAAAGGGGGACTGACGTCACTCCAAATCCGCTTCAATGCAAATATTCTCCCGCCAAATAAGGTAAAAGACCTCGTTTCGACGGTGCTCGGTGAGCAGCCGTCGGGTGACGGACCAGACGAATGGTTGGGCGAGCTCGGCCAGTGGGTCAACGAGAACAGTGCGACTGTCAAGCGGACGCTGAAAGGCGCCAGCCGTGAGTTCGATGTGCCGCTCAGCGCCTTCGAGGCAACGGTCGATCCAGCCCTCGACGAGGACGAGCTTTCCACGTCCGACCTCGAAAGTGAGGATGATCTCGAAACGGTACTCGAGGAGGCGAAGATCTTCGCGAACGCTCGTGAACTCTTCGGCGTCAGCGAAGACGGGACGACACTCTGGGAACGCTTCAGCGACGAGCTCGACACGATGACCTCGCTCTATCCGAACGCGTCGATCACTGCCAGTATGCGAGCAACAGCGGAAGGCGAGACTGTCCCCAGCGTTTCGACGGTCGAGTCACGGCTTGAGGACGCGAAGGGACATCGCGTCGACGAAACCTCCGCACAGTTCCGTCGAATCACAGGTGAGACCGTCGCTGACTCTGACCCGGAAGCCATCTGTGACGATTTGAGCGCGTGGCTCCGATCGAACGAGGACGACGTTCGAGGAATCGTCGATGGTGCTACTGATGAGTTCGACGACATCGTACTTGGCGACCTAGAGGACGTCTTCGAAGCTGTGTGGGCCGGTGAGGATCTGTCGGAAGGTGATGTCGTCGACTCCGCTGTCGTCCAACAGGCCGAGACGTACGAGCAGGTTCGCGACCTCTTCGACGACTCTGACGGTTCGGCTCTTTGGTCGCAGCTACGGGCAGCAGGCGAAGAGCTGCGTGAGGAACACCCAGAGTCACCAACGACCGAGTCCGTCGAGACTATACTCGCCGCTTCACGGCCGCCCTCAGAGCGACGAGTGCGCCAGCTCATCGAGCATGCAAAGGACCCTAGGCCGCCAGGTGCGGACGACGATGCGTGGGCCGAACTTCAGATGGTCGCCGAAGAGTTGCGCCAAGAGCTTCCGAACGCCGACGTGACCGATGAAGTTACGTCAGCTGTTGATGCCGAAAGTCGGCCGAGTGAAGAGCACGTGAGTGAACTGCTCTCGGAATCGAAGGCTGTGTTGGAGCGGATGCAGGGTGTGAAGGGTCGTCTTGACGATTTGGAGGAAGGGAATATCGTACTACTTGAGAAATGAACTGAAGAATACTACCCTTCCTACTTCTTTCCGAGGGAGTGGGGTTTAATTTACACAAACTGAATAATATCTGTCAGCGATGGGGCTTCAACTTCACCATGTTGGAAATTGAGAAAAAGCATCTCCCTGAGAGCTGGACTGAGGATGAGATGAGGACCTACTACTGGAGAGTAAGTCGCCTCGCTGGAATCGTATTTGCTGTCGGAATATTCCATTCAGGAATCACGATTCTCCCGTCGATCGTACCGGGAATCTCCCCCATGAATACAGGCAACCAGCTACGGTTGACCGGAATCTGGTCCTCGATCATACTCACATTCGCCCTCTTTACGGTCTACAGGGATATGGCCGAAACTCAGGAAAATCAAGTTGCCGAGCTTCGACAAGAGCGAGAGTTACAGGATGAGCTCGGGGATATACAAGATCAACAGACAGAATTAATGGAGAAACAACAAGAACTGATGGAGAAGAGCCACCAGCCTCTGCTCGAGGTTGTCGGGGCCGAAACATACGATGCTTTTGTTGCTTATAAGCTGAGGAATATCGGTAGAGGTCCAGCTACCGACCTGAAGTTGCGGGTGCACATCAAGGTCCCCGAAGAGAACGTTTCCTTTGCCACAGGCCCGGACAGCCTCACACATATTGAGGGACTGGGTGACATTGAGCCCACTGAATCGATGGCCGAATTCTCTGATACAGAAATGTCTGAAATATCGAGCCTGACCGATGGGCAGACGGGGGTTATGTCGGCAGAAGTGTACACCTACGGTCCGAACCGGACACTGGAACTCCCTCCTGACTCCAGGGCCAGAGGGATTGACGGACTCGTGAGAGACCACGTGCAGAGCGACATAGAAATTATCTACCAGGAAGAGGTGGTTTTCGACCACTTGCTCACAACAATCGGCAAAGGGAGACTCTACCTTCACCCCCGAACCTTCCAGGCCGATGGAGAGACCCCTATCTCCAACCTGCTTGCCCGGGAAGAATCCTCGAAGATGAACATGCGCAGGGCGGCGATGGTCGGGTTCGAGACTCCTGGACTCCGGTTCGATGACTGATTAGCCTCTGTCGCACACGGGACATTACAATTCTATTGGTGATACATTCGATTGGTCGAGGAAAGGACTTTGTAATGCGTACGAATAGTCAGCCAGCATGACGAACCCGCTCTTCTCGACGTATACGCAGGGGGAGAACCGCGTGACGTCGACCTTACTCGCGGTGCTCGAACACGTCAACAGCCGTCTGGGCGAAGACATCCTTGAGGCACTCGTCGACGAATCTGACCTCTCACTCGTGGCATTTGACAACCAGGTGACAGGCGTGGAATCCGTCCCGGACGCGGCTATTCGGGGGTCGACAGCCCTCTGGTTCGAAACCAAGACGAGCCGAAACGCCGTCCGACAAAGCCAGCTCGAAGACCATCTTGAGGCCTTGGATCAAAATCCGTCAGACCTCCAGCGCTTGATTGTGCTCACACCCGACGAGCGTGTCCCCAGCGAAGTCCAGGCGATCGACGATGATCGCCTCGTATGGGCGAGTTTCGATACGCTGGTCGGTACCCTCGAATCGGTGCTCGAACGCGACGTGGGGAGTGCTGAGGCGAGTATGTATGTTCCGACCGAGCGCGAGGCATTCCTGTTGCGGGAACTGATGCGGTTCATCTACGACGAGCAGCTCGTGAGTGGGAAGGAAGACCGTGTCCTCGTCGTAGGTGCACGACGGGCGTGGGACGAATACCACACCTACGACCACTACTTCTGTCAGCCCAACCGCTCGTTCAAACCGGTGTCCCACCTTGCGTTCTACAAGGACGGCGAGATCAAGGCCGAAGTCCCGCGGGTAACCGGAAGCATCGAGAGCATCACCCTGGACGAGGAAACGGTTGAGGACCATCCGGATCTCTCCAACCACCAGGAGCAGTCGTTGCTCGAGTCAGTGGAGAAAATGAGTGAGAACGAGTCAGAGCGGTATGGGGACACGCAGAAGGTCCTGTTTCTCGAACCTGTTCTCGAACTGGATAGAGCAATCCAGAACGATAAGACAGCCAGCGACTCGAACCGAACTGTCGCGTTCGTACAGGGTCACCGGTACGTGTCATTATCGACGCTCCGAGAGAACCCACGTCACACGACTGAACTGGAGGAGTGAGCGCGCCTAAGCGAGAGCTCAAAGGTCTTCGTTGGAGTACGTGTTCCCCTCACTAGCGTAGACGACGTACCCCTCCAGTTCGTGTCTGAAGGAATGCCATCGATCTCATCGAGAGACTCGTGGGTAGCCAGCTTTTCGAGAGCGTCTCCCGGTGGACTGTTGTAGTCAAAACGAACGAGGACGTACCCCTGATTGGGATACATCGCTTCCCATTCGCGTCTGTCGGCAGACAATCCCGATGACTCGTCCTCAGGCATGGCTCAGCATTCGTCAGAAAGCTCTATGATTGTTTTCCCGAAAGGAAACTCGGCACTGACGGTCTCGAATCACAGGAGTTTATCGACCTGATCCTGGAGATGGAGAAAGGCTTCTTCGTCTTCTTCAGCAGTACGTCCGCCCGTGACGACTACTTTTCCGCTGGAGAAGACCAACAAGACACAACGAGTAGAGTCAGGTCGATAAATCAAACCGGGGAATTGCTCAGGTTCGTATTCTGTATCTTCTAACCCTAATGCGATCATCAATGCATTGAGTTCAATATCCTTCTGTAGATTCCCAACCGAGACCACGTTCTTGACCTCGAGCGAGGGGTCGCTGAAGTCCAGTCCCGTCTCTGTGAGATAGGACAAGTACCGATCGTTGACCTGGTGCATTTTGTCGAAGTCATCACCACCTCGGAGAATGTATTTCCCAGACGTATACAGAATTACGAGCTTGCCATCCTCTTCGAATCAAAAAAAAAAACGCAGCGTTGTTCTCGGGATCGTAACGAGCAACGGGCAACTCTGAGTTACTGGCAAGTTGCTCAATGTCTACTTCAACCCCTAAATCGCCTACTGCCGCAATGTTCACAACTTCAACCGCCAGTTCACCCATCGCTCGAATACACCGGTCCAGTAAAGATTACTCTGGTGGATCGGATTGCGTTTAGTTAGGTGAAGAGGAGGTCAGAGTCGTTAAAATACCTTTTCAAAGTCCTGCGACCATCTACTAATGAAGAGCACTTGCCATGGTTCGTGAACTTCAAAGTAATTCTTACCCTTGTGGAATCCCCGGGTTAGTATGAACTACGAGGATAATGGGCGTTAAACTCGCACGGTTGGATGAGGAGGTAACACCAGCCGAGTTAGAGGAATATTCTCTTGAAGTATCCAATATCTCGGCCTCCTTCGAACTTGACGGAGAGTATGATTTAGAACGACTTTCCGAGGACCTAGTAAATAGTGAATACGAACCAGATCACCACCGAAGCCTTATCTACAGATCACCCAACGTCGGTAGTTTCACAGTTCTCCTTCCACCCAGAGGAAGAGTCAGTATAGCTGGAGCAAAGAGCGAACATGAGATTAAAAGAGGTGTTCAAGAATTCGTTTCTGAGTTAGATTCTTTAGGACTTAACGACGATTATAGAGATATTCGAATCGAGAACGTCGTCGCCACTGGAGATGTTGGACAAACCGTCGATCTAAATGCGGCAGTCATTGCTCTGGGACTGGAGTCTACAGAGTACGAGCCAGAGCAATTCCCGGGCGCAACATACCGTACAGAAGAGGGTGTCGTCCTGATATTCTCGTCGGGGAAAGTAGTAATCACCTCAGTTCTTACGTATCGTGAGGTTCGTTCCGCGTTTCTGGGAGTCCAGGAGAAGCTATCTCAGATATAGCGAGCTCCAGCGAGTAGGTGTACCGTCATTTATTAGCCAACATTGAAGACCCTGCTGTTACTCGAAGAGACTACACAGATACCCTATGTCAGGCGATTCTATCTCCCAGCGAAAGGCCCAATTGGACAAGGAAGAGCGCGAACACCTCGAAGACGTCGTCACCGAGATGCGCGAGCGCGTCGAGGACAACGTCGATTTCCAGCTCACGCAGAAAGGTCTCGACGAGAAACCGGACGAGCCTGAAGCACTGGACGAGGACATCCAGGAACTTGTCGAGGCCATTCAACTCGAAGCGGTCGATGGCCACACCTGGGACGAGGCGTTCGCGGAGTACGTCACAGGCGTCGGCTACACGATCGTCAATCGACTCGCCGCCCTCCGGACGATGGAAGTCCGGGACTTCATCGACGAGGAGGTCACCGTCTTCAAGGAGAACGGCCTGACACCTGCCGCCGAGACGCTCGTCCACGAGGAATTTCTGCTGGAGGACGAGGCGATTCTGACGGCTTACCAGAACAAGTGCGAGGAACTGGGAAAGGACATCGAGATCCTGTTCGATACCGACACGCCGTACAGTCTCGTCGATCCGGACGTCGATACCTACGAAGACCTCGCTGGAATGCTCGATGAGATCCCCGACGAAGTCTGGCGGGCGGACGACGTGCTCGGGTGGGTCTACGAATACTACAACCGGCCTGTCGTCGAGGCCCTCGATGCCAAGAACACGCTCGAGCCGGGAGACGTCGGCCCGGCGAACCAGTTCTATACGCCCCACTGGGTCGTCCGGATGCTCACCGACAACTCCCTGGGGAAGCTCTATCTCGAAGCCACGGGCAAGGAAGACACCGTTCCGGAACCCGAGGCGCTCTCTATCGACGAGCGCAAGGAACGAGCCACGACGCCCGACGCCGCCCCGGACGTCCCCAGCATCGCCACGTACCTCATCCCAGACGACGAGGACCAGGCGGCCCCGGAGTTCGACGATCCGTCCGAGCTCCGGGTCATCGACCCGGCCTGTGGCAGCGGGCACTTCCTGCTGTATGCCTTTGACATCTTCGAGCGCATCTGGTGGACCGAACGGCCCGACGTTCCCCGTGAGGAAGTCCCGGCGAAGATCCTCGAGCACAACCTCTACGGCGTCGATATCGACCTCCGGGCAGCACAGCTCGCGGCGTTCAATCTCTATCTGAAGGCCCGCGGGCGTGCCGAAGCCGAGGGTTCTGATGCGTTCCAGATGCCGAACGTCGGGATCGTCACCGCGGATAACCGCGTCGCAGAGATCGAGGAAGCCGAGGCAGTGCTCAACGAGATCACCGGCGAGGGGACCGACCTCTGGGACGCCTTAGAGGACATCATCGAGACGTTCCAGACGACCGAGGCCCTGGGGAGTCTGCTCGACGTGCAGGGAACGCTCGAGGAGGCCTTCGACGCGAGTAAGACCCAGTCCGAACTCACCGACTACCACGATCGCGCTCACCAGTCGCTGCACTCCTTTTTGAAAGCGCTGCAACGGGCCGTCGAAGAGCAGACGTCGGACTCGTTTGGCGAGCAGAACCTCCGGAGTTTCCTGCACCTGCTGGTGGTGTTGACACAGGAATATGACGTTGCGTTGATGAATCCGCCGTACGGGTCTCGGGGAAGGATGCCAAAGCCGGTGCGTGAGTACTCAGAAGACCACTACGACTACACTCAAGAGTACTACATCAACTTCTTCGAGGCGTGTGATCGTCTTGTCTCTACGGACGGCCGGATCGGTATGCTCGTGCCTTGGTCGTTCCTGTTCAATCAAACGTTCGAATCGTTCCGCTCCGACTTTGTGGGTGAGCGCGGTTCATTCGACTTCCTTTCTGAGTTCGGATACGGGGTTTTGGATAATGCGACGGTCGGAACCGTTGGTACAGTCGTCCGAACCGGAAAACGGAGAAGTACGACTGGAACATTCATCCGACTTCATGACCGTAATAAAGAAGAGAAAGAGGCAACTTACCTGAATACTGCCTTCGGAGAGATAGGGGATTCTGTTAACAGGTACTTCGAAGTTGAGCTAAACGAGTTCGATCAGGTCCCAGGAACCCCAATCTGCTACTCGTTGCCGCCTGAGGTCCGAAGCCTCCACGACACAGACCTGAAAATCGATCCGGACGTTCCGGGCATCCCTGGAGAAGGAATCGGCGACGTGAAGCAGGGACTTGCGACAGCCGACAATGATCGGTTCCTTCGAAAACAGTGGGAGGCTAAAAACGACGCTTTCAAACCATTCACGAATGCGGGGGGTGATGTTTGGACGTTGCCTGAGGTTGACGAGGTCATCAACTGGACTAATGGTGGCGCCGAAGTCGATCGAGCTCCGAACTCTGTCCTCCGTAATATGGAATACCAGACTCAGGAGGGATTAACCTGGGCGTACATAAAGCGAACCGGTCGTCGATTCGGATATTACCCCCCTGGAGGACTGTTTGGCCATGCGAGCAATATGCTATTCACAGGTGATATCGACCCGTGGCTCCTCCTCGGAGCAGTGAACTCCGATGTTTTCCACGGGTTGATGCTCTGTTTAACGCCAGAAAGGAAGTGGGAGTCTGGCTACATCGGTATGCTCCCCTGGTTTCCCGATCTGGAAGGTAACGACAAACTCCGCGACAATACAAGGGAACAATACGACCTTTTCGTCAAACAGAACGTGCACAACATGGGAAGTCCCTACTACGTCGGCCCGGAACTCCTCCCCGAGAGTGCCATTTCCGGATTTTTCTACACACACCCACACACCGAGGAAATTTCGTTTGAAGCCTCGGAGTTATTCAACACGGGCGATGCGGACCAGACTCTCACAGAAGTTGCTCAAGAAGCAGAGAAAATTCGTCGCCATCGACAGAATCGAATCCAAACCCTCGCAGAGGAGATTACGAATATTGTCGGTAACGCACTCGGTCTAAGTTCATCGAGCCTTGAGAAAGTCAGAGAAGAGATCTTCCTAAGGACCGTCGAGAAGCCAGAAGATAGGGAAGTTTCAGATCCGGATTCGGTTAGCGGTACCCCGGACGACTTCCCGGAGATGGTGAAAGATCTTCTCCTCCATCTCACACTTAAAACCGTCCACAAGTCCGACGACGGCGTTGTCCCAATCTCCAATGTCGAAGACCAAGCCAACCTCCTCACCCACATCGAGAGCGAGTTCGAACGCATCTGGGGCGAGCACGCCGACGCCCGCCTCGCGGAAGTCGATCAAGTCCTTGGAAATCAGACCGCAGACGAAGAGGCGTATCCGAATCTTCGACAGTGGCTCGAAGACGATCTCTTCGAGTACCACGTCTCAAAGTTCGACCGGACGCCGATCCTCTGGCGGTTCACCACCGAGCGACTCGTCTCCGATCCTGAGGGGGAGGGCTTCGCTTGCCTGGTGGACTACCACCAACTCGATGCGAACGTCTTCGACCGCCTCCAGAACCGGTATCTGGAACCGCGGAAGGCCCTGCTCCGGGAACGCCGGAGTGCGGCCAACCGCCGCCGGAGCGACGACTCCCTGTCGCCCTCCGAACAGTCCGAAGCCGCCGCAGAGTACGCCCGCTGTGAAAGCGGGCTGGAGCAGATCGCCGTCTTCGAAGATCGACTGGCCGACCTCGCCCAACCCGACCCCCGCGAGTGGCCCGCGGCGAATCAGGACCGCGCCGCGGAGGCCGCCGAGTTGGTGGCCGACTTCAGGGAACAGACGACCGAGCGACTCGAGACACTGGATCAACTCGCTGCTCTCGAGGACGTGGACATGGAGGATCTGTTCAGCCCCTCGTTCTACGAGACGGTCGAGGAGAACCGCGAGGAGTGGATCGACGCCCTTGAGGATCTCGAAACCGCCTTCGAGGCCTACGCGAATGATGGCTCCGAGCCAGTCGAGGCCCACCTGTACGACCTCTTCGAGTACTACGAGGATCTGGTCGGCTCGAGTCACTACGCCAGCAACGGCATCCTGTTCATGACCTACTACTTCGACAACTTCGAGGAGGTGGACCAGACGAATCTCGGAGATGGGGGTGCATCCCGTCGTCAGACGTTCAAATCCGAATTGGCGAGCGGGATCGAGGACTACCAGGATCTTGCAGATGAAATCAAGGGCGTCTGTGATTCGATGGCGAGCGATATCTCATCCGAATGGAGTGACCGAGCGCTGTCGGAGATCACGACCGCGGGCTACCAGCCCAACCACAAACACGGCGTCGAGATCAATATCACGCCGCTGGCCGACGCCGAGATCGTTCCGAAAACTGTCGATGATCAGGTCCTGTAGCCGGCCCAAAAATCCGATTTAGCCCTCAGATCTGTTATACACCAAACTTATGCCCATCCCAGTGTGAACTAGCATAGAGAGTAATGTCCACACCAGAATCCTCTACGGATCGTTCTATCGATCTCGATGAGGATGATTGGGCGGAACTGAAGGAGATAATCCTGGAGTTCCTCTCCAAGTACGACGCGCTCTATGAAAAGCGAGTGCAGAAGCTGATCTTCTACGGCGAAATCAAGACTGCCGTCAAAACCGGACAGCGGCTGACGGATGCGACGTTCATGCCGTACGATTATGGCCCCTATTCCAGAACGGTGACCGACGCCCTCGAGGAGTTGTCTGAGGAGGGCCGAATCTCGATTCGGGACAACGGGCAGTACGCGACTGCGCTCGAAGGTGGAGACCTATCTCCGAAAAAGAAGTACCTGATCGAACGCTTCCACGAGGAAACGAAGCGAATGAGTACCGACGAGTTAGTCGAACGTGCGAAGGACACCTGGCTCTGGAAGAACTTCGAATACGCAGAGGAGATGGATTTTGCGACGTATATCGACGAGGTGATCATGTCGCCGGAACTCCGTCACCGTTTGGAAGACCCCGATCGGGACCCTGTTGAGGACCCGGATCCCGAACGACTCCTTTCGTAATCGGATGTGCGAGATTCCAACGGACACTCCGTGGGAGATTAACTGGGATAGAGACTTCGAAGCGACCGTCGAAGAACTCAAACAGAGCGGCTCGTTCGACGCATACCGGAAGCAGATCATCCGGATCATGCGCAATCCAGTTCGCGAAGGATCGTACAAGTCTGAAAACCTGAAAGGACTCAAAACAGCCCACGTCCCAGGGAACCGCCAAGACATAATCTGCTTTGAGATAACCCCCGGCATCAACGACGAGTCACAGCAAAGCGATATCGAGGAGCTGTATTTTCATTTCATTACCCACTGGGACAACTACGATTCAGCACTGACACGTCGGAGTCCCGCAGATCAGGAGAACGAGTTCGAGATTCGAATCCCGTATTACGGCGGCCCCTTCGATGTTGAAAAGGTAATTCACACCGTCCACGAAGCTGCAAAAGAGTACGACAGCATCTGTGTTGCCGAACAGGAGTGGAAAGACGAATACGTACTGATGACTGGTGAGGCCGATCCGGACGACAGAGACGTATTTGATGACATACTCCCGGACGCTGCAACTATCGAATACGACGATAGCACGCTGTTTTGACCCTCGGATCGTGTCCAAAGGCGCAGACCAGCTCTCCCAGAATAGTACGACAGAGCTGCCAGTGGTCCCCTCCTGCAGGACTATTCATTCGACTGCAGAGATGACCCGCCCGATATGCGGGAGACTCTGTTGGCCTCGTTTTTGAGACACATTAAAGGCAATTGTGTGGGTGTGTTTGTATACGAACCCACCAGCCATGGTATGTGCCATTCAAGCGAAACAGTTCTCTCTTTCGACTGAGACGCGATTTGTTTATCAGCTCGTAACGGGCCTGAAGACGGAATATTCTGCGCACAACTGGGACGGATAACAATGCCAGCAACGAAAACTCTTCACCAGGCGGCCCGCGACACCATCGAGAACGCTATCGAGGAGGCTCCCGACGACGATCCGGTCATCATCTGGTGGGACGACGGCGGTGACCTCCGAGAAATCGTTGAACCCATCAGCCGTGACCTCGGCTGTGACTTCCACGCGGCAGAACACACGCCGCTCGAACTCCGTGCCGACGCTCCACGCGAGACGACCGTCTGGTACGTCCCGCAAGCCCGGACCGACGACGTCGATTGGTTCCGCGACGTCGAGAACACCGGCGGTGTCGTTGAGGCGCACATCGGCAAACTCGCGGCCCGCTGTTTCGGGAACGATCGCTTGCAGGCGGGCACGGTTCGGACGGCCTACGGAGACGCTGAAGGCGTCGAACGCGAGCAAGTCGCTGACATCCTTTTCGAAGCCCTCAACGGCGACGGCGGGTTGCCGGACCTCCAGAGCCTCCAGACCCAGATCGTGTTGGATGGTCACGACGATCCCGTGGCGTTCGTCCTGGAACACGGTGTCGAGAACCTCTCCGAGGAAACCGACAAACTGGCCGAGATCCGGGACCTCCTCGTGGACGAAGGCGTCGCAGCCGTCGAGGGCGTCACCGACGAGCAGACGCTCGTCGAGCGCACACGGCGGTGGGCCGTTGCCGAGTGGCTCGTCGACGAAGGGCTTGAGAAGTCACTCCTCGATTCAGCATACCAGCCCAAACAGAGTTCCAGCCTCGGAATTTCCAGACCGAAACTCCAGGCTGTACTGAGCAAGACTGAACGTCCAGCAGAGCTGGCCCTGACGTATCTCGATCCGAACGCTCGCTTTTGGCACGACATCCTGCGCACGTATGACGATCCGTGGGAAATCGCCGACTGTCCGGTCGATGCTTCACTGGAACACGAACTGTGGGACGACTGGACTGGCTCGTTCGGTGCCGGCGACTACGAGACGTGTGCAACTCGTGCCTCCCGCCGTCAGCAACGGCTTGAACAGACCTACGGTGACGTTCCGTGGACGCACGTCTGGGAACAGGCAGTCGAGGTCGCCAAACTCGCACAGGAACTCGAGACGTGGGAAGAACGCGGCGATACGACCGACGTTGTCGACCTCTACGGCGACATCGACGACGGCACCTGGCAGATCGATAATGCCGTCTTCAACCTCATCATCTCGGGTGAGCCGGAGCATGACCTCCCTGAAGAGCATCCTGCGACTGCTACCCTGAACGACCTGCGCACGTCGCTGACTGAGTCGCGATACCTCGATTACCTCAGCGACCTTGGGGATCTCGTCGCCGACCAGATCGAGGCGGGGTCACCGTTCGTCGGTGAAAACCACGTGCATCAGTTTTTCGACCAGGAACAAGATCACCTCCAGAGTGGCCAGAGCGTGGCCTTGTTCGTCGTCGATGCGCTCCGCTTCGATCTCGCGCACGAACTGGCTGAATCCGTCCGTAATCAACTATCCAGCCTCGAGGTCGACGAGACCACCTGGGTCGGTACGCTCCCCTCGGACACCGAGTTCGGTAAAGCAGCACTCACACCCGGCAGTAAGTTCAGTTTCAACATCGAACTCGAGGATGGGGAGCTGAGTCCCGAACGAAACGGTCGGGAGATCACGAACTACCAGCGCGAGAAGATGCTGAAGGACGATGGATGGAGTTACATCATGCAGAGCGAGGACGATGCCTTGGGGTGGAGCAATCCACGTGTCGCGTTCTATTGGAACGATCTCGACAAGGCTGGTGAGGAGGAATTGACCGATTTCGAGGGCGTGTTCAGCGATCGGATCGATGCAATTGCCGGGATCATCTGTGAGAAACTCGGAAACGAGAGCTTCGATCGGGCATACATCCTCGCCGATCACGGCTTCGTTTCTCTCCCGCAGAGCGTCGATATCGATGACATCTATCCGCCGGACGAGGCTGAGGAAGTGACGCGTCGGTGGGTTGCCGGCAGCACCCTCGACGAAGATGCACCTGGTGTCCTCCTCGATGAAAAAGCTCACCTCGGCTATCTCGATGACGACACGAAAATAAGCGCACTCGCGGATCCGATTCAGCGGTTCCGCAATCAGGGACTACCCGATGCCCGGTTCCTCCACGGTGGGGCCCTCCCACAAGAATTCGTGCTCAACTTCGTAACGATCACGCAGGAGTGACTCCTATGGATGACTTCGATCCCGGTGACCGGATTCTGCTCAACGGGGTAACCGCCGAGGTCATCAAGACCTACTCCGTCGGAGATCTGGACTATCTCCGGGCATACGTCGAAGACGAGGGCGTCAAGACCGTCTGTATCGACGACATAGAAGTCGAATCGAAACGCGATCAAATGGGGGAGTTGAGCGCGGCGTCAGCTGACCAGTTGCATCCAGACCACGACGCCGTCTCGGCAGAGTGGTTCGACTTGCGATCACAGGCGCTCCGTCTCCAGATCGCTCACGAACAGGGCCAGTTGCTGAGTATCTCGAACTCGCTGGTCCGCCTCGAACCCTACCAGCTCGACGCGGTCAACTGGGTCATGCAAAAACTTCGCCAGCGTGCACTCATCGCCGACGACGTCGGCCTCGGCAAGACCATCGAGGCCGGCCTCATCCTCAAGGAACTCGCCGCTCGCAACCGCGCGGACCGTGTTCTGTTCGTCGTTCCGGCCCACCTCCAGAAGAAGTGGATCCGAGACATGGACCGCTTCTTTGATCTCGACCTCGTGCCTGCCGACCGGCAGTGGGTCGACGGGGAACGCCGCCGACTCGGCGAGGAAGCCAACATCTGGGACCAGGAACACCAGCAGTTGGTCACGAGCCAGGCTTTCCTCCGACAGGACGAGTTCCAGCCCCCCCTCGAGGAAGCGTTCTGGGACGTCGTAGTGGTCGACGAAGCGCACAAGGCCGCCAAACGAGGCGAGTCCCCCAGTAAGACGTCGAAGATGGTCGAACGAATCGCCGGCAACTCTGACTCCCTGTTACTCCTCAGCGCAACCCCCCATGACGGTAAAGGCGAAGCGTTCCGTTCACTCGTCGAGTATATCGATCCGTTCCTCGTGGCCGAGGATCAAGACCTCTCGACGGATGCCGTCGACCGCGTGATGATTCGTCGCGGGAAGCAAACGTTGTACGACGATCACGGCGAGCGCATTTTCCCAGACCGTGAGGTCAACACTGTGCCCGTGGAGATGACTCACGACGAGCGGCAGTTCTATCAGGCCGTTACTGAATACGTCCAGAACGTCTACAATCGCTCCGAGAAGCTGAACGAGCCAGCGGTCGGATTTGCGATGGCACTAATGCAAAAACGCCTCGTCAGCAGCATCGGCGCCATCCGAGCGACGCTGAGTCGTCGCTTGGCGGACCTCGTCGATGAGCAGTCAACCTCCACTAGTCTCTCGGAAGAAGCCTCCGCATATCTCGACGGTGAAGATCTCGACGAAACGGACAAACAACGAGCCGAAGAAGAACTCTCCGCGCTGACCGTCACCGAGAGCGATGCGCAACTCGAAGAAGAGATCGAAACCCTCCGAGACCTCGTTTCGCTCGCCGAGGGCATCTCCGTCGATTCAAAGGCCCAGAAGGTCCGACGCTACATCCAGCAGCTGCTAGAAGAGCAACCCGACGAGAAACTCCTCCTGTTCACCGAGTACCGGGACACATTGGACTACCTCCTTGACCTCGTGAAGAACGAACCCTGGGCCGACGAGATTCTCGTCATCCACGGTGACGTCGACAAGGAGGAACGTGCTCGCATCGAGGAGGAATTCAACCACGGCCAGTCCCGACTGCTGTTCGCAACCGACGCAGCGAGCGAGGGGATTGACCTCCAGCACAGTTGCCACATCATGGTGAACTACGAGCTGCCGTGGAATCCGAATCGCCTCGAGCAGCGAATCGGCCGGCTTCACCGCTACGGGCAGGACAAGGAGGTCAAAGTCTGGAACTTTACCTTCGAGGACACCCGCGAAGGCGAGATCTTCGAGATGCTCCAGAACAAGGTCGAGAACATTCGCGATAAACTCGGCAACACGGCTGACGTGCTGGGGATGCTCGACGACATCAACGTCGACTCGCTCATCATGGAGTCTATCCAGAACGACGAACCGGCGAGCGCGACCAAGGAAGAACTCGAGGAGCTCATTGACGAGCGTCAACGCACGCTCCAAGAGTGGTACGAACGAAGCCTCATCGATACGAGTACGTTCGATCAAGAGAGCCGAGAGAAGATCCAGGAAGTGATGGACGAGTCCGAGGAAGTCTACGGAACGGAGGCAGATATCCACGAGTTCGTCGAGCGCGGCGTCGAGGCACTCGGTGGTGATGTCGAGAAATCCGGGGACCATCTCTACAGGGCAAAATTGCCTCGCTCCCTTCGACAGGGAACAGACGAGGAGTACGGGCCGTTCACGTTCAGCCGAGACTTCGCGATGGATCACGAGGGTATCGACTACGTCTCGCCGGATGACGATCTGGTCCAGCGACTCATGCAGCAAATCCTGGATAGTGACCACGGCGATGTCGGCCTGAAGCTCCTCCCGTTCGTGGACGAGCCCGGTATTGTCTACAACTACCGGGTTACGTTCGAGGATGGAACGAACGAGCTCATCCGCGAAGAGATGATCCCCGTCTATGTCGATGCTCGCCACCAAGACCCACGACAGCAACTCGGTCAGCGTGTTGTCCAGGGAAACAGTATCAAAGGGTCACCCGACGCTGACCGTGTTCGATCGGTGATTCAAAGTCAGGAGCAGCTGCGAGAAGCGGCCGACCGATACATCAGTCAGCAGGTCGCATCCTTGAAGGAGGAATTATACGAACGCCGTCGAGAGGAAACCCAGCAAGAATTGGATGACCTTGAAGAGTATGCTGAATCCGAACGCCAACGGATTGAGGAGTTTATCGATGAGTACGAGCGGAAAGCAGCGGCTGGATCGGATATGGATATCGCGATCCGATCTCAACAAGAGCGGCTGAACAAACTTGAACAACGTATTGAAGACAGGCACCAAGAACTGCAGCGGAAGGCTCAGGTCATCTCACTCGCGCCTGAAGTCGAAAACGTTTGCTTAGCTTTCCCGGTCTGATCGGCTCCCGGATGGGCTGAGAGCGGTTTCCTTTATCCGCCTCAGACTGACTTCCGTGAGGGCTTCTCATAAACGTCAACGGAGACCACCCGCTCAGGTGGATAGTACGAGACGGGTACGTGACCACCCTCGAGTTCGCTGCCGTGTGACGGGCCGATACATCTGATCCATCCCTCGTCCACAATCTCCCAGTGGTCAAATTTGCGCTCTATCTCGCTTTCGCCGTGCTTGTCCACGAGGTGGACGATCACGCCTTCGGTTTTGTCGTCTACCATATTCGACGTATCGCAGACGTGTCTGATTAGCGTTCTGTAGTCGTTTGACGGAATATTAATTAAATGATAGGATTTTGCATCTCAATGGAGGATATCGAACGCATGGAGATCTAAGACAGCGAGAAGGGAACTACAAAGAATGGAAGAACACACTCGAAAGATCATTAGTCCGACGCCGTTTGGAACCGCTCCCGGAGTACTTCTTCCCGCTCTTCGAATTGTTCGACATCATCCTGCAGATCATCGCTGATGTGTTCGATACTCGCGAGTGCGCGCTCTCCGTCGAGTGACGTCTGTGACTCTCCGTCACTCCCGGCGTCCAACTGATTCTCGTACTCTTGATGGACCCGCTCGATCGTCCGCTCGGGATTGAACAGAATGTCGTTCGCAATGCGGACGTACTGATCGAGAGAGCCGCCTTCCTTCCCCTTGAAGAAGTGCGTCAGCGCGTACGTCGCTCCGGAGTGTAGCGTCCACATATCGATCTCGAGGGGATTCGGAGCATTGGCCTCGGCGTCGCCCGCCGCCCGCTCCGCGAGATACTCCGGGAAGCCGAGCAGCGTGTAGAACTCCGTGGTGGTGAACGGGAGGTCCGAGAAATCGAGATCGATCTCCTGGGCGTCCCGGATGAACTCGAAGAGGTCGTTCGCGACGAGTTCGACCTGTTCGAGTATGCCCTCCCACCAGGTCTGGAAGTTTCCCACGTCGCCGACGTGCTTGACGACCTCCTTGTCGGTGAGCGAGCGCATCGTGTTCGAACAGTAGCCGTCCTGGGCGAACCCTTCCACGTACACCGCATGTTCGCCGAAGAAGTCGTACCCCGACGTCACACCCATCGTGATCGGGTCGCTTTCCCGATCCGGGAGCGTCACTTCGAGGCCGTCGAACATGACGTCCATGTGGACCTCGCCACCGCCACGATACCGACGAATCTCGCCGAACATCACGTCGCCGAGTGACTGCCCGTCGATGGTCTCCTCGCGCAGCACCTCCTCCAGCGGGCCGTACACGTCGACGGGATTGATGATCGCGTAACTGTCCGTCGGGATGTGGAACAGCGGCTCGACATCGTCCCCACCACGCCCCTGCTCTCGAAGCCGCGACGGCTCGACGACCGCGTTGAAGCGTTCGGTTTCGACCCACTCGTCGCTGTAGGGATTCCGGTAGGCCACCGTCGTCTCGATCGCCTGGGGCAGATCACGAATCGCCTCGGTGAACGTCACTGGCTCGTCGACGAGTTTCTGTTCCGCGTACCAGTTGGGAAGCTGTGCATCCGATCGGCCGTCGAGACCCGCGAACACGGTACGGGTTTCTGGGTCTTTCATCTCGTAGTCACCTCGCGAAGGACGCTCGTCGTCGGCCAGCTCATCTCGCGCGCCCTGCGCCCCTCTTGAGGGCACAACAAACGATATCGTGCAGGAGAACACCGAGAAATCCCTCTCAGAATGACGCCCGGATCAGGATCAGACGTTTAAGATCGCTCGAATAGAAGGGGAACTATGAGCCGTGCGGACGATATTGAAGAGGTCCAGCGACAGGATATCCTCCTCACCGAAGCGATGCTGGGATACGACATCTTGGTTGCGGGGGAACGCGCGGGGAATATCGAGGGGATCCCGGGCCAACTTGAGTATATCGAGATACGCCCGTACTGGGAAGGGAAAGGAGTTGCCCGAGCAGCGGTGAATGCGTTTATCGAACTGAGTCAAGCACATGGTCACTCGACACTCACGACGAACAATGCTGTGCATCCTGCTATGGAATATATCCTCGAAACAGAGGGCTTCGAGGAGCGTTCAGACGATATTGGTTGGATTAAGGAAATCTAAATGAGCTGTCGCTATCTGCGACGCAAGACCAACAAGAACTGGGAACACATTTGAGAGTGGGAACAAAAGCAGTTACACTGTATGGCTGTCCTGGACGACCTCTCGGGGTTCGAGTTTGAGGACCTGATAGAGGACGTCTTCCGAAACCTCGGGTACGAGGACGTCCGGCAGGCCGAGCGGACGGCCGACGAGGGTCGAGACGTCATTATGGAGGAGGTCGTCGACGGAACTCGCCGGGCGATCGTCGTCGAGTGCAAGCACACCGGAACGGTCGGTCGACCAGTCGTCCAGAAACTCCACTCGGCCGTCGCCACTTTCGACTTCGACGGACCCAGGCGCGGGATGGTCGTCACGACGGGGCGATTTACGAACCCGGCCGAGGAGTACGTCCAGCGTCTCCGGGAGAACGACGATCCCCATCCCATCGAACTCCTCGATGGCGAAGACCTCCGGGAGATCGCCGACGAGATCGGCCTGGACCTCTACAACGGCCGCATCGAGATTCTTTGTGATGAAGCCCTCCGCCCGTACGACCCGGCAGCCGATGTCGAGGCACCCGTCCGGGAAGCATTCCGTAATATCGAGAATATCGACGCCGGCGACCTTCCGCCGCCGCACTCACAGGTGCTGTTTCGGCCGGTTGTTGCCATTACGGCCGATACCAACGCCGTCTTCGAGACATCTGTCGGCGAGATCCACCGGATCAACGATCGGACGCGATTCGTCGTGCACGCCGAGCGGGGCCATCCGCAAGTGGCTGACGACGATGTCGCGACGCTGGTCACGGAGAATCTCCACGCGACGGTTGATCTCGAGGAGGATCGCTTTGCGGAGATCTTCGACGAAATCGAGCAGCGGCGGTTCGGCCAGACCCAGACTGAGTACAAGGACTGGGCTGTCGACCGGTTGCAGGACTATCACACGACGACGGTGACCTACACCGGCGACAACAACGTCACGTACAACAAAACCTGCGAGCCGAATCTCTCGGACATCTCGGTCCAGTCGATCGAACCGGTTTACCTCCCTGAAGTTCGCCAGGTGACCGATCTGGGGCAGTATTCCTACCCCTACGAGTACTACGCCGCCGGCCCCTCACGGACGACTCGTGAGGACGGCATCCATCGTTGCGTTCACTGCGAGACCAGTGGTGTGGAGGAAACCTACACGTACTGTCCCAACTGCGGGGCGATCGCCTGCGACAGCCACAGTAAGACCGAACGGGTGGAAGGTGAGCCAGTCTGTACGGGCTGTGCGGTCACCGAGCGGTTCGCGCTGAAGACGAAGTACTTCTACGACGAAGAGAACCTCCAAGCGTTCCGCGAGGAGTATGAAACCATGCCGATCCACGAGAAAGCCATGGAGAACAAACCGCTGATCGGGGGCGGATTCGTGATGACGATCCTCGCGATTGTCGGTCTTCTTGTCGCCCTGGGCGTAATTTAGTCGGCGTGTAGCAATTCGTCAAAACTCCGCGAGACTGCGATTTTTCGTCGGCGCTACCGCTTTCCCCACCTGGATGAGTTCGAAGTTCGAAAGGTCGCCATCAACACCTTCTCCGAGTAGTTCCCGAAGTTCATCATCCAGTGACAGGACCTCGATCGCCGTCAACGGTCGCTGGGTGAGTGCGTAACTGCTGGCAAATCCCGTGGGGCGAACAACGAGGACGGAATCGGCTGATGCGTCCTTGAGTGCGAGTTCCGCGTCGCGGTGGGTGTGAACGACGGCATCGATCTCTTCGACCGGAAACAGGACGGACGCATCTCCGTGGTCAATGTATCCACCTGCATCGGTGAAATGCCCTACACTCATCATTCCTAGGTTAATGATTACTTTAACTTATTTCTTGTGGCGACCAAACTGTTATACTCGGAGCGGCACCGATTCGAAGCGATGGTTCAGGATCGGTACGTCTGTACAGCAGACGACCTCGCGACGCAAACGATCGCGACAAAACCTCCCGACGCGTCCGTTGCTGAGACGAGCGAGTGGCTCGAAGCTGAAGGCTTCGACGCGGCACCAGTAAGTGATGGGGAAGACATTCGAGGATATGTCGTTTTGGAGGAGCTACAGGTTGCTCCGTCCGACGACCGCATTGTGGATCATACAAATCCGATAACGATCGAAGAGATCATCTCAGCTGACGCCACGTTCGAAGAAGTGCTAGCGGCGCTCTACGAGGAACCGTTCTATTTCCTCGGTGGTCAAAATCGCTTGACAGGGATATTGACGCGAGCGGATCTGAATACATCCCCAGCGAGGATGCGCCTGTTCGATCGAATCACGTTACTCGAGGATCGGTTCCGTGAACTCATCGTCGACGTAGCGCCCGACTGGAAAGAGCGAGTTGCACTCAATCAGAACGTGGTTGAGGACATCAAAGAGCGACACGCTGAGGCCCGTCGATCGAATATTGAACTCGACGAAATTCACTACGCACAGTTTTCGACACTCGCGACGATCGTCAGCGATATCGAAGCGTGTTGGAAAGCCTGTGGATTTTCGAGCGATCATCGGGCGTCGAGCCAACTTGATGACTTGACCGAGTTGCGAAATGCGGTTGCACATTCCCAACAGGTCATCCAGAACACCGAAGGTGGATTAGGGGAGGGGCGAACGATCGGTACTGTAGAACAAACGTATACGACTCTTGAGAGTTGTCTCGAAAACCTCTCGTCATGAGTCTCAGGGATTAGTCTTCAGGACCCTGGAAAGAGAGTTATAAGCACCTATTGAAAGATCTATTTTTCCGCTGTACAACACCATAGACACTATTTGGGGTCTATTCGAGTCGCTGGAGCTCTTGCCAGCGGTCACGTACTGTGTTCGGTGAGACGTCTGCACACTCTCCAAGGGCACACTGCGTCACGCTTTCGTCACCTCGCTGAATCGCTTCGTACAGACAACCGGCTGCCACTCCGATGGGATTGCGACCGTTCGCAAGACGATGGTTCTCCGCCTTCTTCGCCAATCGCTCCGCCTCTTGACGCACCTCTTGGGAGATACCCAGTTCTGACGCCAGCCGAGGCACGTACTGCTGCGGTGACGGCGGGACCGTGGGCAGCCTCAGTTCCCGATTCAACGCCCGATAGGCGTTCTCGACTCGGTCCTTGTTCACCCGTGCGACCGCGCTCACCTCGTCGAGCGTCCACGGAAGCCGATTGCACCGACAGGCTGCGTAGACACTGCCGGCTGCCATCGCCTCGATCGATCGCCCGTGAAACAGGTCCTCGCTCTGAGCGCTCCGGAAGAGATCACACGCCTGGTCGTCGATCACGTTCGAAACGTCGAGTGCACTCACGATCCGACTGACTTCGGAGAGGCCGTGGGCCAGATTTCGCTCGCTCTTCGAACGGAAACGCGCTCGACTGTGCTCACGTCGGAACCGACCGAGTTGCCTGCGCTTCGATCCCGAGAGATCGTTGCCCTTTCCGTCGGTCTTCCGGCCGATCTCCGTCGAAATGCCGCGATCGTGCCTCGTCGGCGTGAGGGGAGCACCAGTGCGTTCTGGATTCGTTCGGTCGTCCTCGAAGGATCGCCATTCCGGCCCATGATCGATCGGTTCTTCGTGGAGAACCAGACCACAGTCCTCACAGACTGTCTCGATCGAATTCGTTCGAACCTGGCCACCACAGTCCGGACAGCCGGTGTTTGATCCGCTCGGTACGTCTTCGTCGAATCGATGGTCGTAGCTATCGCTGGTCGCCATGCGAATCACCGAATTCACGAGGGACTCAGTGTGTCTCGAGCCCCTCGCCCATCGCAGGGGCAGAAAAACCGAACCGGGAATATGATGGCATCAACACGTTCTAATCCGCCAATGAGGGTCTCCACTACGTGGATCTACGAGAATCTAGTCCAACTGGAGGCCAACCGGCCCGCCGAACCCGGGGGCGAGGTTCTGTTCGGCCTTCGATTGCCACCGGCCACGGGTCTGTTCGCGCCGCATCCGGGCGAGTCGCCGGCGCTTCTGTGCGGAGAGTTCGTTCCCGTTCGCACCTGTTCTGCGCCCGAGTTCGGTCGAGAGCCCTCGGTCGTGACGCGCTGCTATCAGCGGAGCGCCCGTCCGTTCCCGCTCGTCCTCATCGTACGCTCGCCACTCCGACCCATTATCGAGGCGTTGCTCTTCGATGACGAGGCCGCAGTCCTCGAAGACGGTTTCCTTGACGTTTGTGGTGACGTGGCGGTCACACTCCGGGCACTGATTGGTACTCGAATCTGTTTTTGACGTCCTCATCGAATCCAGTCCCGTAGACGTCTCTAATTGCCATAGTCATCGCCGATGTACTCGGAACTCGCTGTCGTCGCGACCCCTTCACCCATCAATGGAGATATGAAACATATTTCAAAAAACGAGAGTAAGTGAGACTGAAATAGACTCAGCTCTCTAACTGAGGTCCGGATGATCTGAACGCTCAAAGTAACGTTGAGCAGGTCGCGCTGTCCCTCGTCTGAGTCCATCGCGTAGTTCTTGAGCTTCCTTGATATGGACCATCCGTCGGGCTTTTCCGAATCTAGTTCGGAACTGGATTGCTTTTCCGTACTTTGCTTTATATGATCCAGCAGAGTGATTATATGTTGGCGGCGAGCTCGGAATGCCGGAGATATCATGAAGTTCGCCCCCATTGCGTGCCAGCACTTGGTCTAACTCTTCTGCATTCACTTCCCGTGCAGCACCATATATTGGGATAGTACCGTACTTCGAACGTTCATCAATCCCTCCCCCTCGGCGATTATATTCGAGATTGCCATTCATCAGGCTGGAGAATGTCTGAACACCGTGATCAGTTAGATACATTCCGTAATAGCCCGACCGCGGGAGAATGACCGGAAGATGCTCTTGACGTGCCAGATTGACGACTTCCGTAACGAAGCTCTCGAGTGCTTTTTCATTCCCTTTGTTCCATACCCGACCTAGATTTGAGATGGTGAGGGCCACGCCGGCGTAGGATGCGCTCTGTATTTCTGATTTAATGGCTTGTTTGATCCGCTGGGCGTTGCCATTATCACTTGGCTCGAAAACCCCCTGATCGATGTAGAAGTGGAGATATACCGTTACTGACCCACTTGAGGGTTCATTCCATTTTGTCTCAGCCAGCTGTCTCATATAGCTATTAAGTCCCAGTGTGCGGCTGATGACGTCTTTCCCGGTCGATTTCATCACTGGGGGTACAGGTGGAATGAGGGCAGTATTAGGTGCGTTCCCTGCGTCCTGAGCGAGCGTCTCGAAGTACTCTGTAAACCCTGAATCCGCTCGTTTGTCCCGCCAGGCTTCGTGGACTTTGCCACTATTTTGGGACTGATATTTCATAGGGACAGCGAGGTCCTTGCTCTTCAGCAAGGCCTTCATTTGAGCTTCTATGAAAGGCTGGAAAAAGCGGGGTAGTTTCTCAATTGCGTCTTTGTAGTTGCCATCCCGTAGTTCACTGTAGAAATCGCGTGAACGAGCCTGATCGCCGCGGAACGCGTAAGTAACCAAATTCTGAGGGCGAGTATAACGGAATAGTTCAACAGGTTCGTAATAGAAGAACGGGTGCTCGGTTACTAGCTCTCGAATGTCCTCTCGAACCTGTTTGAAGCGTGGCTTTGATCGAATATCTTGCCACCTATGTCCCGCTACCATCACCGGACTGTGGGACTCCAAAGCGTCACGTGCGAAAAGTAATGATTGGAGACCCTCTGGACCGCTTACTTCTGGGGTGTAGAACGGTGCCTCAATCCCTGTGACTTCACTAATCCGGACCTCATCAAGGCCTTGCTCGTTCTTTTGGATGAATTTGATATCTTGCATTATTCTTCAGCCTCCTCAGCAAATTCTTGCATCTTTTGGAAGACTTCATCAAGTGACGACATCGGGAAGATGACCGCTCCTTCTGTGGTTTCACCTTCCATCAACGAGAAGCGCTTCTCTGTCAAGTGGAAATACAAGTCGTCATTCTTCCCTTTTGCCAGCTGAATATCCAAAATGGTGTCCCCGTCCTCAATTCGCTTTTTCCCAAACGAATGTAGGGGCTTTCCGTTTGGATAATAGAAGTAGGTCTGCTTGTCACGCTTTTGCCGGTACACTTCACGGAGCTGTCGCAACCGAGTCAAATGTTTATCAACAGTATTGCGCGCGAGCCCAGTAACCTCCATTATCTCGCTCACCGTGATCCCATCCTCGCCAAACTTTCGGACTGCACGTCGAACTTTGTCCTGTGATAACGTGTCGCTTTCATTATCGCCAAACCCCTTTATATCCGGGTCATCATCCGATAGGTCTTCGAGTGGGTCCTGTAATTCCGAACCGAGTTCCAATGCCGATATCTCTCCATCTTCATCATCGCGACGGTTATTTTCTGACATTGAACAACACCATATCACATGGTTTAGTACAACTACTATAAAAATCTTTGCCAACAGAGCGATGGCATTCTGATTGTAGGCGCGATATCTACCCAATAGCTTTAATATCCTTCAACAACGATTCGTCAGTAACCTGTCGGTCCTCCCGACTTGGTACATGCCGCCACGAAAGACGCGCTCGACCTGCGATGGTGTTGGCGCACGGAGCAGGTCGATGCATCGCCCCGATGACCAGCCAGCGAAGCCACCGGGGATTAGGCTCCCCGAGGTGCTGGGGTCACCCGGACTAGACTACTATCAGTCTGGCCGGGTGTTAAGCGTTGCTCCACTCCTCCGTGTGGCGTCCCACATACATGAGTGAGGATTCCAACCCCGGCGAAAGCCGGAACGACGACGGTAACGCCCCCCGAAACAACAAGCAGTACGTGGTCTTCGTTGACGGGACGAAGGCCAAATTCGAAGATTCGACCGTGGATGCCCGCGACTTGATCGCGATCGTCTTCCCCGATGGTGCTGACGCGTATGACCTCGTGGCGCTCCGCGGCGAAGGCGGTCCGGAAGAAGCAGTATTCGCACCGGGCGACACGGTTCACCTCGACGAACAACACCGCAAGCACTTCGACACGAAGGGCGACGGACGGAACTACGTGTAAGATATGGCGACGGACGACTCTGCAACTGGGAGCGCTGACGCGGTTCCTACCATCCGAACCTACTCCCAGCACGATGAGCTTCTACGCGACCGTTCAGATCGGTTCCAGGACGGATTTGAGACGCTTCAGGCCCACCCGGAAGTAACTCCGAAGTTGGTGACGGTCACCAATGACGATGACCCAGGCGGGGGTAACTTTGTATTCATTAGCTTGGGCATTGTCAACGTTGGTCGATTTGCCAACTACAACCACGATAGGGCCGAAGTGTTCATCCGAGTACCCGACACGTTCCCAGCGGGTCAAAAGTACGGATTCGCCACTGATCCAGTTTTACGCATCGATGGCCAACTCCCGACCAACACACAGACCGATCGAGATCACGCGGAACCACTTTGTCGCGCTCTCGATGTCGATCAGGTTCTGTATTGGAGTCGACGGTGGGACTATATGAATATCAACGAGCAGGGGAGTCCCGACCAGATGCAGGCCGCGGTTCCGTGGATGAAACAAGTGCTGCGTACGCCAGTGGAGGGGCAGTAACGATGTCCACCAACCGTCCAGACCGGCTTACGGACCGTAGCTATTTGCTACAATCTGCGGACGAGTTCCATTTGGCTTTATCTGAGGAACAGCAGACCGAACTTGAGCGTATTCTCTTTGAGGATGCTCGAACCGAGCACGAATGGGAACGAGGCGTTATCTGTGTCATCACACGCAGTAGTGGCCAGGACCGGGTGTCTTTTCTAGTACACGACATCCTCGATCCGGCTGATGGCGACATCAATTACGGTGGGAGTGTTCAATTCGATGCTGACTACCGGTACGAGGCAGTCGCTCGCGCCCGGGAAGTTGGCGACGCAGCTGGACTTTTATATATTCACACCCATCCGAACCTGACAGGGGACGAGACGGCTTTTCCAAACCCGTCTGTAGGTGATCTAAACACAGCTGAGAAAGACCTCTTTGAAGACGCCAATCGTCTTGGAGATGAGGCACCGCTCGGAATTGCTATCGTGAAAGACACCTCGCGTCAGTGGCGAGTCATCGGCTACGAGTTCGATACTCCAGATACGGCTGATGACGTCGGGAAGGCGGCGTATTCACCGTCATCAGCCCGGACTTTCGACGCGGATTGTGTACGTGTCGTGGGCGAATCACTGCGTGAATACCCGACGTCTAAAAAAACCGATGGCGTTGCAGGTGCGGCGGCAGCTATCTCACTGGATACACAAGATAGCACTATTGAATTGTGGGGTGAGGATGGACAGCGGCAGTTGAATTCACTTCGTGTTGGTCTTGTCGGCGCTGGTGGGGGTGGCTCAATTCTCGCTGAGCACCTCGCTCGGATGGGTATCGGTGAACTCGTCGTCGTTGATTTCGACAGAGTTGAGCCAGCGAATCTTAATCGTGCCCAGGGTGCGAGTCGGGCAGACGCAGATGCGCGACGTCCCAAGGTCGATATAGCCGAGCGCCTCGCCCAACTTGGTGGGACTGCACCCGGATTTTCCGTGGACGTCTACGAAGCAAGTGTTGTTGAAGCCCGACTACAGTACGGCGCTATTGACCGGCTGCTTGATTGCGATGTTGTTATTCATGCTGCCGAAGGTGAGTGGCCCACCCGAGTTCTTGACGAAATGGCTCACGCTCACCTTGTGCCGGTAATTAGCGGCGGATCGCACCTTCACAACACGGGTGGGGTACTAGACGAGAACGCCTATGCACAGGCAACTATCGCAGGTCCAGGGCAGCCATGCCAGAACTGTGCCCGTCACTGGCGCGAGACGGCTGCTAATGACGAAATGAACAATCCCGACGCGACGGGGCCTGGGGACTATGGGTTGGATGAAGGCGCAGAGGGTGCTGATGAGACCACTGGCGAGGATCGGGAGCCTAGTACAAATGCAGTCAATCTCATCGTCGCTGGGATGGTAACGCTCCGGCTACAGGATTACGTACTCGGTGTCGCCGGCGGCCAGCGTGGGATTCGGCGGTTTATGCCCGGCACATGGTCGATGGAGGAGGGCATTAGTAGCTGTAAACCAGGCTGCCCGATGAAATCACTCTTAGCTGACGGCGATACTCACCAACTGACCCTCTCTAATGATCCAAAGTACGCGAAAATTCGTCGAGACCTGAACGGAGGTGATGAGCAGTGACAACGATCACGACGGTTGGAATTTCGGCTATGATTGGAGTACTCATCGGATATGGGATTAATGAGATATTCGGAGGGAGACGCAGTTCGATAGGGGTTCATCGTCGAGACGGGCGACTGTTACCATTCTGGCCGGGGTTTGTATTCTTCTCTATGGTTACGATCGTAGCGGCGTTTACAACAACGGCTGTCTCAGAATTTCTTTCTGAAGCATTCTCAGGACTTGGTGGTTTCGTATTAGCTTCCGGAGGAGTTGCATTCTTTCTGACAGTCGTGAGCTATTCGAGATAGAGCATATAGTAGACCTCCTGCTAAACCGATTTTCTTGTATAAAATTCAAGGATTGGGTTGTGGCTGCGCGCGCAGCGACCGGAGGGAGCGAGCACGGAGCGGAGGGTGGGGAGGTGGGCCGTGGGGCGAGGCGGCACAGAAGTGATAAGAGACGATTTTCAGTTCTTTTGTCTCTGTCTGGTCGTTCTTACCACTCGTGCTTACAGTTGGTACAGGACATCATGACACAGACCGTGATCGAAGGATCCATGCCGTCGACGCGCATTCGCAGGTGATTGACGTCGGTACTGCCACATTCGGGGCATCGGTTCGTCGAACACATCGTTGGATGCGAAGCCACGTCAGACCGTGGCTCCCGCACCCTTTTCGGGAGTACACAAACGTTACTGCAGGCAATTGCGGTCGACACTAATAGCAGAGAGAAAGAACGACAAAAAGATGGGCCTGTTGTCAAAACCGGCTACTCCCACCAGCAGTCCCGTTCGGGGAACTCGATCCGACTGTGGTAGGTCACAGCGACCGAACACCGTCCGTCGTACCAGTTCTTCTTGACACCGTACATCCGAACGGTCTCGCCCTCCTGAACGATCTTCGGATCTGATTTTTTCCAGCTCGTAAACTTGATCGTGCTCGTTTCGTCCACGATAAGGCCGACCTGGGCTATGGCTGGGTCGGAGGGAGCCCACAGCTCGATCACCTCACCCTCGATGTCCACCTCGTTCGACTGCACGTCCGGCACGTCTGCGATCGGGCAGATCACACCGGGTTCGGCTTTCCACTCGTCGATCGTCTCGAAGACTGCCTCCGTGAGATCCTGTCCACGGACCACCCGCTCGGCCAGGACCCGGGCGATGGCCGCTCGTCGAGGCCCACCGTCGAACCGCTTCGCGATCCGATCAGCCTCCCGATTCACCGACGCCAGTTCGTCCTGCGACAGTCGCTCTCGTGGGTCCGACCTCTGTCGCTCGCGTCGCAACTCCCGCCGATCTTCGATGACGACCTCACGCGTCCGTCGTGCTCGCCCGTCCTGAGACGTGAGTTCCGCCTGCGCGCTAATGTGCTCGAGTTCGGCCTCCCGGGCCTTGATCCGCTCTTCCTGTTCCAGCGTAAGGTGCGAGAAGTCCTGCACCATTCCGTCCGGGTGATTTGAATCCACCTTGGCCTGCGTCTCCTGTTGGACCGACGGCCTGAACTCCGGCGTGTCCTCGACGACTTCACCGACTCCGTCATTTCCGCTCCGCTCGCGCGTTGGTTCGAGTGCCTGTGCATCGACCGAAACTTCATTAGTCGATAGCTGTTTACCTGACATTGGAATCACACCAGATTCCGAAGGCGCTCACGCGCCACCACCGCGATGTTCCAGCATCGCGGTTTTCCACGATGACGACCGACAGAACCGTCTCTGCGCTCTCGCTCGCGCCTTCGCGAGCGCCCCTTTGGGCGCGAGCGAGAGCGCCCGAGGGACGTGCACAAACAGCCGCGCGCGCTGACCCGCCTGGAGCGAACGTCCAGCGGAGTAAGCGTGGCGGGATGAGCACCGACCGGAGCGCAATCCCCCGCGCTTACCCGCTGGCGGCAAACCGGACGCCCGGCAGGACCCGCACCCACTGGAGCGGAAGCCCGCCCGGAACGGTCGGTGCCGAGTGACGCGTAGGGTGGCAGCGGCGAGCGTGGCGAGCCATATTCAGTCCGCCCTAATCACCAACCGATTACACAGAAAATCACCGCTTACCAGGTTCTATCGTGGACAGTGTCCACGAGGAGTTCGCTACCCAATTCGGAAAAACAAATCTTCGATCGGATCGTCACTCGCTCGACCGTTCCGCAGACAGATCGGAGCCACGCCCGAGTCGCTGAAGTTTGCCCTCCAATTGCTCGATCCGCTCGTTTTTCTCCGCCAGTCGTGTCTCCAGGTTGGCGATCCGCTCCTTCAGCAGGCGATTCTGTTCGATGAGATGAGTCCGGCGGCGCTGGCCCTCGAGGTCAGTCGGAGACGCGCCAGCGTCCGCTCCGCCAGTCGGATCGTAGAACTCGTCGACAGTCCCGATCGCTCGTTCGATCGTCTTCTCGCCGTAGGTGCTGCCGTCGGCGTAGTGGACTGCGTCCCACTTCTCGCGCATCAACCCTGACTGGCGGAAGAGACGGTCGATCTGCGAGCGATCGCCACCCGTCCAGAACGCCAGCAGACAGCACAGCGCCATGTCGGCCTCGGAGTGGCTCTCGTAGCCCGCCGTCCGTCCGTTCCAGAGGTCCTCGAACTTCCGGTTGTTCTCGGCGCTCCGAGCTTTCTCCAGGACCTCCGCGTCGTCCAACTGTGCCTCGGCCCCCGACGCTTCTCGCTGTGATGGCGATACAGAGACCGAATCGTCTATCCTCTCCGAATTCGAGTCGTCCTCTCGAACGTACACGTGATGGACCGCTTCGAGTGCGTCTTTTCGATGGGCCACTCGAGTCGGCGTCTCGTCGATATGCTCGCCAGTGACGGTGAAGAACCGGGCCGTATCGTAGAGTTCGACGCTTCCACGCCGGTTTCGACCGTCCGGCAACTCCCCTTCGACGATGACGTGTACCCCGGTCCCCGATGGAGAGACCTCCGTGTAGGAGTCGAGGCGCTCGACGATATCTCGCGCCGTCTCGTCGAGTTGTCCGTCCGGATCCCGACAGTCATCGAGATCGACGCCGACGAACGGCCCCGCTTCGCTGAAAACGAACCCGACTCCTTCGATGTCTTCGCGATTGATCTCCTGCCAGGCCGTCTCGAAGGCCGTCCACGTCTCCGCGTCAGTAGTCGAGGCGAACTCGTCCGTAGCCGGTTGGACCGGCACCTTTGTCGCTTTCCCGTCTCGCGTCTCTTCCCGCCAGCAGATCCACTGCTCTCGATCGCGCAATCTCTCGGGGATCGCCGCCGGTTCGATCGCCGGTTCACTACGCTCACTCATGGCAGCCACCCCTCGCCTGCCGAGATAGACACTCGCCTCCGCGCTCGATCGTTCGCTCTCTTACTCCCTGGATAGTTCCCTCCGTTCCGACGCTCTTGCCCCACCTATTATTGGTCGGTTTCTGGCGTAACTGGCGAAACGAGACAGCGACAATCGCAAGATGTGACGGCATTACGCGATGGCGCACCCCTCGTGGTCGTGTTTCAGCATTCGAGGGAGTACTGTAACCCGTCGCTATCGATCGATTCAGGGCGTAGAGCCGCCGATTGACTCTCCACACCTCGTTTCGATACCGTAACCTCGGAAGAACCGACGCCTCAGGCACTGTCATTGCCGGATCCCCCCTGAAGGTCGATCCCCGCGTAACACCGGACTGTCGTACCATCGCGGTTCTCCGCCGTCCGCTCGAAGCTGACGTGATTGCTCAATCGCCGGGCGAACCAGTTCTTCGACTCGACGGGCAAGCCACGGTCCTCGGCCCACTCGCAGTAGGCATCATAGACGGCGGCCGTCGTGACTGTGGCGTCACCGTCCTCCCGGAGACGCTCGGCCGCGAACACGCCGATCGCTGCGTCCGGGTCATCTGCGAGGTCGGCCCATCGATCAGCTTCCTCGGTGGAGTCCGCCGTTCCAGTCTCGAACTCGGTCAGGGTGTCGAGCGATCGGATCGCCCCGTCCTCGAAGACGACCGGTTCGTCCAGGTCCCCGCTATCGCCGGGAACGATCACGGTCGCGTACGCTTCGGCCCCGAACGCCGAGTCGCCCAACTCGATTGCGGGAACGAACGGCCGGCGCACGCGAACCCAGTCCGCCTCGAAGGCGTCCCGGGAGTCGTAGACGTGTGTCTCGCCGTGCTCGCGAACGGTGAACTCGCCCGATCCGGGGTCGTAGCTGTAGAGCGCGGGGAATCGGTCCTTCGACGGGTCGGTTGGATCGTCAACGCGAGCGTGATCGGTCCCCTTGCCGTCGCGAAGCACAAACTCGTCGCCATCCTCGACCCAGACGGTCCGTCGCGATCCATCGGTTACCGGCCGGACGGCAGTAGCGCCACCTTCCGCTCGGGCCCCGCCACCGAACGTGATCGACTCGTCGGTGATGTAGAAGTGGGTCTCGCCGCCCGTCCGTCGCTTGACGGGCGGATTCAGAATGCCGTCGAGGCGCTCGGCCCAGTGGGTCACCGACTCGACGCCAGTCTCGACGACGAACAGCGGGATGCACCCGTCGTCCTGCGCTCGGCGGAAGTTCCGGAGCACCTTCGCCGGCTTGTCGGGCGTGGTCGTCTCGGCCTCGACGTAAAATTCGACGTCCAGGTCCGGGTGGAACGCCGTCGCGTCGGGGCGATCGGCGCCGTCCTGCTCCTCGATCGTGACGGTGAATCCGAGCGGCGTCAGCGCCTGCTCGATCTCGGCGAGCATGGCGTCGTGGCGATCCCCGCCGGCCGCTCGAACGTCGCCGGTGTCGATGGCGACGGCGTCCTCGCCCGCGTCGGTCAACCGGGCGACGACCGTCTCGCCCGAATCGTCGAGATCTACGTTGATGAGTCGCGACCGCTCGCGCACGTCGGCAAGAGTCTCGTACTCCGGCGGTGGCTCTTCTACGTCGGCGGCGTCGTAACAGGCCCGGAGTTCGTCGTCCACGTCGGCGACCGGCACCCAACCGTTGGTCTCGTGCTCGCCAGTCCGCATCTGGACGATCCGGATCGCGCTCGCCAGCGCTCGATCCAGACCGCTATCGTCCGCGCCGAGGATCTCCCGGACGGCGTCGGGCGTTCGATCGACCGGCAGATCGTCGTCTTCGGGCACGCCGTACTCGGCCGCCGTTCGCTCGTGGACCCGTTCGAGGGCGTCCGCGAACTGCCGCTCCTGGCGGCGGTCGAGCGGGTCGTCGCTTTCGGGATGACCATCCGGGATCGGCAGCGGTTCGAGACTGAACGGTTCGGGCCCGGTCTCGCCGAAGGTCGGACTCGGGAGTTGGGCGATCCACTCGCCGCGCGGGAGCGACCGGATCCGGTTGGCGAACGCTGCGGGGTCCATCTCCTCGTGGGCCATCGCCCGCGCGATCTCGCGATCGACGGCGATCTTGCCGACGAGCGTCGTCGCCACGTCGTTGAGCACGTTGAGATACACCTGATGGTCGCCCTCAGCCTCGATCTGCTCGGGGAACTGCAGGGAGAGACCGACCGAGAGCCCGAAACTCCGGCCTTTCTCCAGCAGGTCGTTCATCACGTCCGAGACGACGACCGACGCCGCCTCGTCAACGAGCAGGTTCACCGCGTAGTCCTCTGGAAGTTCATCGACGGTCCGATCGCGGGTCTCCAGGGCATCCTCGAGGTTCGTCAGGATCACGCCGGTCATCAGTCGGGCGGCCTCGTCGCGGAGGTCGCCGAGGTCGAAGAGGACGACCGTGTTCTCGTCGAGGACGTCCCGGAAGTCGAAGCGGGGCTCGGTGTTGTCGAAGATCCGCCGCAGGTGGGCGTCCTGAGTGACGTAATCGAGGCGGTTGCTTACCCCGCCCATGACCGTCGCGAAGGTGTTCGAATCGAGTTCGAGCTGGCGATTGATCTTCCGCTGGACCTCGTTCTGACTGGCCTGCGGGGCTTCGCTGATGTCACCGTCCGGCGGGCCCGCGGCCCACAGTTGATCGAGGACGTGCTCGAGTTGCGTGTGGGCGAAGTAATCGACGGACTCGCGGTAGAGGCCGTTCTCGCGTCCGTACTCCTCGTCGAACAGCGCCTTGACGAGGTACTTGATCAGGTTCGGCGCGACGATAGCCTGCTCGTAACGGTTTTCGCCCATCGCGAGTTTCAGGATCTCCTCGTAGTGATCGGCGACGTTCTGGACGGCGTCCACCCGCGCTCGGCCGGCATCGAGGTCGCGCTCGATATTGAAGAACGAAAAGCCCGGCAGCACGTCCGGCACGGGAAAGTGCAGGACGTTCGCCGCGAGGTCGTCGGCCCCGAAGCGGGCGGCGTGGGCGCGCATGTAGTTCTCGCTCATGCCGTCGCCCTTCGGGTCGATCAGCACAACCGGACCGTCGGTTGCCTCGTATAGCGAGAGCGCGTCGTTGACCAGGGCCTTGGACTTGCCGGCGCCGGTCGTCGCCGCCCGGAGGTAGTGCGTCGTGAGCAAGCCTGGCGGGACGCGCGTGGGTTCATCTTCGGGTTCGCCGTTCTCGTCGAGGGCGTACCCGATCGCCATCCCCTCGCGGAACTGGTCCATGTGGTCGGCCGTCGGCCGGGGAAGCGGCGACCGACTCTCGGGGTTCGCCTCGGCACCGCGACCGCCCTCGGTCGTGAGCTGTGTCGAGGGCGGGACGACCGTCACGTTCGCGAGTTCGTCGGCGTTGAGTACGAGGTCGGGCCGAATCGATCCCCATCGACCGGTGGTGATCTCGCGCTCGCGAAAGCGAGCGAATGCGCGGGTGGCGCGGCGCTCCTCCAGCCAGCCATCGCTAAGTCGCCGCCCCGTCACGCCGTAGTGCGTTCCCGAAAGGTGATCGAAGGTAGGCACGAGGTCCTCGAGTAGCCGATCGATTGCCTCGCTGTCTTCGTCGTCTTCACCCTTCTCTTCGTCAGGAACGAGAGCGAGCGCTCGCAGGTTCGCGGTGAACGTCCGTCCGGGCCGTTTGTTCTCGATCGAAGTCACACGCTCGCGACCGCCGGGGTCCTGGAACTCGTCCGCATCGACCGCATTGCGGTCGGCGCCGGCCCCGACGAAGAGTTCGCTCAGGAATCGATCGAGGAGACGATCTTCGCCGTCGCGCAGGCGTCGTTCGCGGGCCCGAGCGTCTGCCGTCCAGTCGGGCTTGCGCTCGAAGAGTACCTGGAACGCGACCGGATGGTCGGCAGCGGTGAGTCGATCGATCAGCGGTGCCAGCGGCGCGCGGGAGTGGTCATCGCCCTGCCCGACTGTGTCGGTAAACGCCGGAATCGTGGTCATCCAGTCCCGCGTGCGTATCGCGTCGCCGACCCACCGGACGCCCCGGGGCTCGAATTCGTCGATCACGTCGCTCTCGCGGTCCTCGACTTCGCCGTCAGGAACGAGGCGGGCCATCGGATCGACCTGCGCGCGCTCGACGACGAACGTCGAGGGATACAGCGTCCGGAGTCGCTCCTCGAATGCGTCGAGACGCCGGTCGGCGCCGTAGTAGAACTCGACCGGTTCGTCGCTGCCGGCGCTGATCGTGAGAAACTCGAAGGTGGGTGGCCCGCCGTCTCCGAGCGAGTCGAGACCGGCAAGCAAACCGCCACTATTCGAATCGAGCGCATGCAGCGCGCCGAGTTGTTCGACGACCGTCCCGGGCGCGAGGTCGCTCCGGAAGGGCGTGACCTGGACGTACTCCCGCGTCATGTCCCCGACTCGCCACCTCCGTCGAAGTCCCCGCCGCCGTCGATCACGCTCGCCTCGTAGTCGCTCGCGCGGATCCGCAGCGGGAACCAGCCTTCCTGATCGATCCCGATCAGCGCCTCGGAGTAGCCGTCCTCGTCCTCGCCGGCCTTCGCCGACGTGACCCAACTCGCCTGCCGATCGTTCAGGTCGAACCACTGTGCGATCTTGTCGTCCTCCTCGTTCACGCGGTGGAGCAGCGTGATCGAACAGAGATTGGCGATGGTCCGGGCCTCCGGCGTGAGCGCGAACTCGCCGCCGGTCTGCGTGACGAACTCCAGACTCAGATCGAAGTGCCGGCTGTGCCGGACGGCCGTTTCCAGGAAGTCCAGCGACGAGGCGTCGTTCATCAGGTAGTGGGCCTCGTCGATGGTGAACACGACCTTCTTCTCGGTCTGCTTGACGCGCTCGTAGACGCTGTTGAACAGCACCTGCATCGTCAGCGTCGTCTCCGCTCGGCCCTCCGCGCCCTCCTCCTGGTGGAGATCCAGGTAGATGACCTTCGAATCCAGGTCGAACTCGGTGGGCTTCGCGAGGTTGGCCAACGCCCCCTCATCACGGAACGACGGTCGCAGGTCCTTCAGCAGCGACTCGGCGTCCTTGCGGACGGCCTGTTTCTCGCCGTCGGTCTCGTAGCCGAACTCGCCGGGATCGGCGGCGAAGTCCTCCAGCACGGCGATCACGTCCCGGATCGTCGGCGACGCTTTCGCGTGGGTCGCCGGATCGCGCGTGATTCCCTGCCGGCGGTAGGCCGCCTGCGTCGCCCGGCGGAGCGTCTGACTGCGCTCGCCGAGCGGGTTGTCCGCGACGTGCTCGAAGAACGTCCCGAAGAAGGTCATCACCCACGTGATCTGCTCGCCCCACGGGTCGAGGTCATCCACCGCGTTGAGGACGTGCTCGGGCGTCGGCTTGATCTCCAGCGGGTTCAGCCTGCGCGTCCCACCGACGGTGATCTGCTCGCCGCCGAGGGCCTCGCTGACGCCCGCAAACCCCCGCATCGGGTCGAGCATGACGACGATCGTATCCTCGTCGTACATCGCCCGCCGAACCAGTCGCAACTTCGTCGCGAAGGATTTGCCCGCGCCGAGGCGGCCGATAATCATGGTACAGTAGCCGGTTTCCCGCGCGAAGCGATCGAGGATCAGCGGGCTCTCGTTGAGCGCGTAGGTGCCGTATTCGATCCCTGGCTCGGCGAACGCACCGGAAACGAAGGGGAACATCGCGCCGACTGCGCCGCCGAGCATGGGCGTCGTCGCGTCCAGCGTCTCGTCGAACTCGTCGGTCGCGATCGGACTCGCTGCGGTGAGCGCGTCCAACTGTGACCAGCGCGGCGCGACGGGCGTCAGATTCGCTGGCGCTCGCCGCGCAGTCGTGATCACGTCGCTGGCGTCCGCGTCGTCGCGGTCCTCGCCCCGAACGGCGAGATACGTCGAGATGTCGAAGGCCTCCATCGGCGTGTTCCGGAGGACGTCGTACATCTCCTCGTGGTCGGCGAGGTCCTTCTCGACGCCGCGGGAACTCGCGCGGTGCTTCTCGGTCAGATACTCGAGGTCGGCCTGGAGGTCCTCGATCCGGTTTTCGAGGGTGTCCAGCGTCGCCTGCGTGTCGCGCGGATCGAGGTGAATGCTCACGTCGGTCGTTCGCGTTTCGGCGGCCGCGTAGACTTCCTCAAGGAAGCCATCCATCGGCGCGTCGGGATACTCGCCGGCCCACAGCGTCTTCGCCCACCGATCGCCGGTCCGGATCGCGGCGGGCGTCCGCTCGATGGCCGAGGGTGCGACCAGCGACTGGTGGATCTCCGGGACGGTGCCGACCGCCTCGTCCGACCGGTCGTACTCGACGGTGACCGCTCGCGTCTCGCGGCCTTCGTCGCCGTCGTCGCTGTGGCTACTGTCGGACGCTCCGTGTTCGTTTTCGTCTGGCTGTTCGTCGTCGGTTCGTGGGAATGGAAGCTTCTCGCGAATCATGAGTCAGTTCCTCCAACGAGGGGCGTGGTTCGAATGCGGTGGGCCAGATCGCCGTGTTCGAGGTCGCGACCGGCCCAGAACTCGCCGATGACGCGGGTGAACTCCGTCGCGTCGATCCGACTGGCGTTCACGTCCTCGATCCCGCGAAGGCCACGCTCGACGCGTCGGAGACGCTCGTCGAGTTCCTCGGCCATCGCGGCCTGCTCGGCGGCCTTTGGCGGCGAGGTCGCCGCCCGGACGAGCGTCCCGATCACGCGCAGGTCGGCGATCTTCTGGACGATCCCGTCGCGCTCGAAGCGGACCTCCGCCGGCGTGACCGGCACGACAACGTAGTGGTCCCGGATCGTCATCTGCCGGCGGACGAGTTCGTCCTCGTACCAGGCGACGTAGTGTTCGATCAGCGCCTCGAGCTTCGGGTTCGCCTCGACGTCCGGATCGCCGAGTCGCGACTCGTAGGCGTCGAGGTACTCGTCGGCCGGGAAAGACTGGGTCGTCGAGTAGAACTGCACCGGAAACTCGACGGTCGTGTTGACGAAGTCCTGGAACGCCTCGGCCTTCGACTGCCATTCGTCGTCGGTCGCCAGCGCCATCGTCGCCGGTTCGACGTGGACCGCGCCCACGAGTGCGCCGTCGGTCCGCACGACGGCGTCGTGCTCGGGCAGGACGCGCTCGACGTGCGTGTATTCCTTCGCTTGCTCGTGGTCGAGGTTCGAGTCGCTCTGGTGGAATCCGACGAACTGCTCCAGCCAGTCGAGGCTGTTGGTGTAGCCGGGCGTCAGGTAGACGAACGTCGCGCCGACGGCGATCCCGACGACTGCGAGCGGGATCGTGAGCACAGTCACCGAGATACCGGCGACCGCGAGGTCCGTCGGCAGGACCACCTGCGTCAGCAGGATGACGATCACGCCGGGCATGCCGGCGACGATGAGGTCGGTCAGCGAGTACTGCCCGAGGAGTTGCGTGTCGGTACCGAGTGACTTCGGAATGCGTTTGGATGGGTCCGTTCCGTTACTCATTGCTCTCACCTGCAGAACCGCTGTCGTCGCTCGCGTCGCCGTTCGATTCGCCCGTGGTGTCGCTGTCGCGCAGGGTGTCGCGACTGCGGTCGCTTCGACTCGTGTCGCGGTCACGACTCGTCCCGCCGCTGGAATCGCTACTGCTACCTTCGTCGGAACTTCGGCCGGACCGATCGTCACTGCGGTCGCGACCTGAGCCCGTGGTCGTCGAGCGACCGCCGCCGTCACCAGAACCGGCGTCACCGCGTCCGGCGGCCTCGTCAGTCCTCGACTCGCGGTTTCCGCCGTTGCTTCGTCGATCAGATCCGCCGTTGCTCCGCCGCCCCGATCCGCCACCATCTCCGTCGTCACCGCCGCGACGGAACCGTTCGCCGAGTCGTGAGCCGGTCCGGTTCACCCGCCGACCGGCCGCGTGGGCCGTCGAGTCGCCCGAACCGAACACTGTCTGGCCGTCGGTCCTGACCGCCGGTTCGTCGCGAACGCCGCGGACGAAGTTCCGACCGGCGTGGCCGGCGCGCTGGACCTGTTCCTTACCGGTCGTCGAGCGCCGGCGTGCTCGCTGTGCCGAGACGTGGCGAGCCGCCCGGTCGGCCATGAACATGATCGCGCCGGCCTGCCAGAACAGCACGAACGGCGAGAGTACCGCCGCGAACGGCACAACCAGCGCCGTCAGCCAGGTACCGATCCCGCCGGCCGAGAGACTGGCGCTCTGGCCGAGCAGGCCCCCGACGCGAAAGAGCAGCGCGACCGGGACCGACATGAACAGGAACGGCACGTAGAATCCCGCGAGCTTCTTCATGAACCGCGAGACCAGCGTGAACGGCCCGACGCCAGGCACCCAGAGGACGATCAGGATCGGCATCAGCAGGACGAACAGGTACAGCACCAGCTGTCGAATCAGGTAGATCAGCCCGATGATGACGAAGAGGGCGAGATCGACCGACAGCGAGATGACCAGCCCGATGACGCCGATGGCCGCGAAGGACGCGGTCTCGAACAGCGCGATCTCCTCGAGTGAGGGCAGCAGGAACTTCGCCAGCGCGTCCATAAATCGCAGGGACAGCGCCGCCAGCCACCACCACGAGAGGATCCCGATCAGTCCGGAGAAGGCGCGCTTCTTGAGCTTCGAGCGGTGGTAGTTGCTGAACAGGTGGCTCGTCGATTCCAGCAGGATGACCACGCCGATCGCAAGCCCCCACAGCGACAGCGAGAGCGGGACGATCGTTTCCCAGTAGTAGCCGTGGACGGCCGGCCACGGCTACTACTGGGAAACGATCGTCCCGCTCTCGCTG